>JALYYG010000006.1 GCA_030946685.1 Candidatus Dormiibacterota bacterium
AACTTCCAAGCTTTCTCTGAGGCTCGCCCCAGCCTCGGCGGCGATCATCAACTCGTGGACACCCTGGCCCGGCCAGCCGGCATGGTCGGCATTCGGGACACCGCGGTTCGCAAGCTGCGCGATGTGACCATAGCGATCGCCATCGCGGCCGCCGCGGGCGTCGGGGTGATCGCGTTGGTGGGCGCGGCGACGATTCCAGGCTCAAACGTCAGCCCGGGACCCACCGGGAACGCGGTGACCGGTGGCGATGACCAACCCATCAACGCCGGTGACGGCTTCGCCCAGGCCCCACGGGGAAGTGCCCAGGTTGGCCCAGGAGTGGCCGTCTCTGGAGGATCGAGATGATGCACGTGCACGCGTCCCTGATTCCATTCGCCATACTCGGCGGCCTGTCCTGGCTGGCCATCCTGGCGGGCGTCGTCCTGCTGGTCATCTGGGTGATCCGGGCCCTATCGTGGAATCCGCTCATGAGGAGCACCCCCGCCGCGGTCGAATCGCCACTCGACGTGCTTGCCCGTCGTTTCGCGCTCGGTGAGGTCAGCGCTGAGGAGTTCGAACGTTCGCGCGACCTGCTCCGCGGCGGCTGACCTTTGTTTTGGACCCCTACTCCCCCAAATTGGTGAGGGGCGCTCCAAGCGCCCCTTACTTATTCAGGAGACCTTCCGGGCTGTGATGCTTCAGGCGGCTGGCGCGGGACTTGCTTCGCCGGCGCCGATCCAGCGATGCAGCACGGCGAGCGACCGAGGCGCCCACCAGTTGGCTCGACCCAGGATGCGCATCACCGACGGGACGATCAGGATGCGCACTATCGTGGCGTCAACGGCGATCGCAATTGCCAGCCCCACTCCGATGGCTTTGATGATCACCACATCGGCCAGGGCGAAGGCCAGGAACACGGCGCACATGATGGCGGCCGCGCCGGTGATCAGCCGCCCGCTCTTTTCCAACCCGATGGCGACGCCGGCCTGGTTGTCGCCGGTTCGCTTGTACTCCTCCTGGATTCGGCTGATCAGCAGCACCTC
Organism: Candidatus Dormiibacterota bacterium; assembly: GCA_030946685.1. Taxonomy (GTDB): domain Bacteria; phylum Chloroflexota; class Dormibacteria; order Dormibacterales; family Dormibacteraceae; genus Palsa-872. Next base: position 1,023 of record JALYYG010000006.1, read on the forward strand.
GTAGTCCATTGACATCCCGAAAACGATGCTGAAAAGGATCACCGGGATGCTCGGGTCGATCGATTGGGGTGTGAAGCCGAGGAGCTGGCTCAAGTGACCCTGCTGGAAGATCCACACCATCGCGCCGAACGAGGCCGAGATCGAGAACAGGTTGGTCAGCACAGCCTTCAGCGGCAGAACGACCGAGCCGGTGAGCAGGAAGAGGATTACGTAGGTCACCAGCAGCACCGACCCGACGGCGATCGGCGTCCGCTGCAGGATGTAATTCACGATGTCGAGGTCAAGCGCCGTCCCGCCGGTGACAAGAACCTGGCCGCCGGGCACGTTCTCCGCCCGCACCGCATTCACTATTGCGCGCGCCTCGTCTGTCGTGTACTGCTTGTTGGTGACGATCGAGACGAGGGCCAGATGCTTGCCTGTGGTCTGCGCGAGCGCATCATGCAGGGGGGTGGGGAGCGCTGAGGTAGGGCCCGAGTAGAGGCTTTGATAACCGGCGCGAGTGAGGCTGGGGTCGATGTTGACGATGCTGTCCACGCGCAGAACGTTCGGCAGAGCCGCGAGCCGTCGGGTCAGGTCGTAGATGGCGCCGACATGGTCGGCGGTGAGCGGGCTGGCGTCGGGGTAGTAGACCGCGGCTTCGATGAAAGTCTGGTCGTATCCGGGGAACTCGGAGACGAGCGTGTCGTACCCCTGGCGCGCCTGGTTGCTGGGGGGCAGCTGGTCCACGTCGCCGTTCGCCAGGCGGAGCTGCAGGAACGGAGTACCGGCGAGCAGGAGAATGGCCAGCGCCGGCACGAGGACCACCCACGGGCGGCGCATCACCCAACGCGCCATCGAGTGCCAGGCTCCGGTGCCGGCTGGATTGCGCCGTCCGAAAAACGGAAGGCGCAAGCGATCGACCTTGGGTCCCATCACCGAAAGCAGGGCCGGTAGGAACGTGAGGCCGTAAACGACAGCGACTGCGACCACGATCGCCCCGGCGGCGCCCATGGAGGCGAGGAACGTGCCCTGGAAGAACAGCATCGCCGACAGGCCTACGGCGACGGTGACGCCAGAAAAAGTGATGGCCCGCCCGGCGGTAGACATCGACGTGGCAATCGCGTCCTCACGCGACGCACCCGCTGCAAGCTCGTCGCGAAAACGGTTGACGATGAACAGCGAATAGTCGATCGCCACGCCAAGCCCGATCAGGGTGACAACGTTGATCGCGTACTGGGACACGTCGGTGAAGCGCGCCAGGAAGAGCGTGCCGCCGACGCCCCCCACGATCGCCAACACACCGACACTGATGGGCAGGAGCGCCGCGACGATCGAAGCGAATATCAGCACCAGGAGGAACAAGGTGATGGGTAGCGCGACATACTCGGCGCGCTGCAGGTCACGCTCCAAGGTGGTGTTGAAAGCCAGGTTGATCGGCACCTGGCCGGTGACGACCGCCTTCAATGCTCCGGGATGGATCTCAGCGGCAACCTGGGACACATAGCCCTGGGCTTTGAGGGAGGCGTCCCTGAGGTGGATTACCACAAGGACCTTGTGCGAGTCCTTCGAGACATAGCTCGATTGCGCGGTTGCCGGCACGTTGTACGGCGTATCGACTCCGGTCACTCGCAGGTCACCCAGCACTGGCGTCACGGCTTGCTCGACTGCGGACTTGAACTGCGGGTCGGTGGCAGCGAGGGAGTCGCTGCTGAAGATGACGTCCATGTTCGAGCCGATCGGCGCCTTGACCTGCGCAGGTTGGATCTCCCTGTCGATGAGCTTGGCGGCCTGGCCCGCCGCCAGGTTGGCGCCAAATCCTCCGTTACCCGCGAGGGTCCCGCCGGTGAGGATGCCGGCTACCGACAAACCGAGCGCCACGGCCGAGACTACCAGCGTGGCCCAGCGCCGGCGGTAGACGAAGCGGCCCCACCGGTCGAACATTCGCATCAAGATACAGGCGCGGGTTACGGACCCCGCGAGCTCAGAGGGAGCTTACGAGAGGTTCCAGTGGATGCTTTGTGTGATGGGTGTGACCTGGCTTATGAAATTCTTCAGGTTGGATTGGTCGGTGAGCAGGATAACGAGGTAGTAAACGCTCCCGCTGGAGTTTGCCCCGGCGAACACGGGCATTCCCATCTGAATGCTTTGGCCGCCCGCTGACAGCGTGAAGCACAGCTGCCAAAAGATCCCAGATGCGCCGTTGAGGGAGCCGGTCGTGGTCTTGCTGCCGACGCAGTTCTTCGTATCCGGGTACTTGCCCTTGAAGAAGTTGTCGACCGTGTCCTTGTTTTGCTGGGCGCTCTGAGCCGGGCTGGACGCTCCGCTTCCAATAGTCACCGAGCCGTCGCCGTTCGGGTTGCTGACCGTGATGCTCTCATCGTCCTTGCTGTCAACAGTCCAACCCCGCGGCAGGATGAACGTTTCACCCTTGTTGGACGCGGTTGGGGTTCCAGCGGGGGTAGACGTCGGAGCGGCGGCCGGACTCGGCGTGCCTGCCGGGCTCGGGCTGGGCAGGATGCCCGTCGAGTTGCCCTGGTTGCCCGCCCGATTTCCCAGAACGGCGATCGCGGTCCCGCATCCCGCCATGAGCACGACGAGGACGACGATTGCGCTGATGATCAGCATCCACGGCGTGCGATGCACGGATGGCTGCGGGCCGACGGCGCTCGGCGCGTAATAAGGACTCTGGTATCCGGGCGGTGGCGGTGGAGGTCCTGAAGGTGGGCCGGGTGGGGCCGGGGCACCGGATTGGACCGCCCAGCTCGGGCTTGGCGGCGCGGCTGGGGCCGGCGCGCTGGGTGGGGCGGCCCAGCCCGGGCTCGGCGGCCCGGGTGGGGGCGCCGCGAGCGGAGTACCGCACGCCTGGCAGAACTGGTTGCCGTCCGGGTTCAGCGTGCCGCACCTTGCGCACGTGAGCGCCACCTAGACACCTCCCGAAGGGGTCGCGTGGGGGTCCTTTCGTGGCCGGCGGCTTCGCTTGATCGCGTTCGGAGCGGCGGTCAACGCCATGCCACAGTTGGGGCAGAAGCCGGACGCCACGATGTGCGTGTGGCAGTTCGGGCACACGGTCTCGGCAAACCCCATGTGCGCGGCCTCCTCGAGCAACGCATGGTGCAGCAGATAGCGGATGTAGATCAAGAGTGCCCCCACGACGGCGGCCTGCCAGATGAGGATGAACAACGCGTTTACCGACGAATCCTTCATCACAAGCGTGCCAGCAGAAAATGCGACGTGGGCGATCACGGCCATCGCCACCCCTCCGATCTCGCGACCGCCGAGGCGCCCGCGGCGATAGCGCCAGATCGTCGCCACCACCATTCCTGTTGCGCTGCCCTGGAGCAGTGGCTGGAAGACAGCCAGCGTTGTGAGGTCGTAGATCCAGTTGCCTGGTGCCACGTGGGGCGGCAAGCTGGTGAGCGCACTCGAGAATCCGATCAGCCCCTCTGCGAGGCTGAATCCTAGGCCGGCCGCGACCCCGAAGACCAGACCGTCCACTGTCTCGGGGAAGTCGGCCCGGTTGGGCAGGAAGTACGCCGGGACCGCCTTCAAGATCTCCTGGACCACGGGCATGATCAGCCCGACGATCAGCAGGGCGCCGATGCTGATGCCAGGGTGGCCCAGCGGGTTGACGTTGTAGTCGAAGGGGTTGTAGATCGCTCGACCCAGGATCGTGACCACGATGCCGACGATGATTCCGCCTCCGAGCGTGAACCCCAGGATGGTCGCGGGCTCGTCGCGGTAGACCTGCGCCTCGTAGAGGTAGATGAGGTAGAGGACCGGAACCAGGAAGGCCGAGACCAGGATCGCCGCGGTGATCAGGCCCGCCAGGTACAGGACCAGCACGCCGGCGACCCCAGCCATGAAAGCCCAGCGGAACTCATGGATCTTGTGGTGGCCGAGGTGCGGGAACAAGGTCGTGAACACGGAGGGCTGGGCCACGTGCTCTCCAGGGTGAGCGGCGTAACGGTGCTCGCGCAGCTTGGCATTGCCGGATTCCCCGGTGGTGCCCTGGTGGGCTCCACAGCGCGTGCAGAAAACGCCGTCCGGGACGTCTTGCGCGCAATGGTCACACTGCAAGGGCTACCTCCGGTCGCTGCTGCAGGTGACCCACGGTCCCTCGATGCAGCCGAGCGGCTAACAGGATAGGCCCCTCCGCAGCAAGCTGCCGCGGGCCCGCCTACTCAGGCGCTGGTGGCTGTCTCCGCAGGCACCCAGCCACGCACCCAGTGGCACGAAGCGTGCCCGGGATGCTTGTCGAAGTAGCGCTGGTGGTAGTCCTCGGCCGGCCAGAACCTGGGCGCTGGAACGATCTCGGTCACGATGGGGCGATCGAAGTAGCGCTGAGCTTCGGCGGCCGACTTGCGCGCGGCCGCCTCCTGCTCGGCGTTATGGATGAAGATCGCCGAGCGGTACTGGTGGCCGCGGTCGGGGCCCTGCCGGTTGAGGGTCGTCGGGTCATGCATGTTCCAGAATGCGTTCAGGAGCTCGTCGTATGTGACCCTGGCTGGGTCATACGTTACCTCCACCGCCTCGGCATGGCCGGTCCGGCCTGTGCAGATCTGCTCGTAGGTGGGGTTGTCCAGCGTGCCGCCTGCGTAGCCGGAAACTGCCTCGATCACGCCTGGGATCTGGTTGAAGAGATGCTCGACACCCCAAAAGCATCCGCCCGCGAAAGTCGCTCTCTCCATCGTCTTTCAAGCATACGCCGCACCTATGATGCCCCTCGCCATGTCGCACCCTTCAGCCGGGAATACACCTGGAGGTCCGCCTAAACGCGCGTGGCTTCATCTGGCCACCATCGACATCACGCCGCTCCGGCGTCACAGAGATTTCCGGCTCCTGTTCATCGGGCGGCTGGTCTCCTTTTTTGGAAGCATGATCACTGTCGTCGCCGTCCCATACCAGGTCTACCAGCTGTCGCACAGCGTGCTCCTGGTCGGAGTGCTCGGCCTGGCGGAGCTGGCGGCGCTGATCGGGTTCGCGATGCTCGGAGGAGCACTCGCCGACGCCGCCGACCGCCGGACCATGGTCCTTCTCAGCGAGGCCGGTCTTATGGCGGGCAGCCTGCTCCTCGCCGGGAACTCTCTGCTGCCGCATCCGTTGATCTGGCTGATCTTCGCGATCGCCGCGCTCCAAGGCGCCTTCGATGCTCTCCAGCGACCTTCGCTGGACGCGCTGTTGCCTCGTCTCGTTGACCGCGATGAGCTCGCATCGGCAGGCGCGCTCGGGAGCGTGCGCGGAACCGTGGGCATGATCGCCGGCCCGGCCCTGGCCGGGGTGCTGGTGGCCGTGGTCGGCCTCCCGATCACCTACCTGGTGGACGTGGCGACCTTCGTGGTCGGCCTCGTCTGCCTGCTCCTTATGCGGGCGGTTCCACCTCCCGTGGATGCCGCGAGACCCAGCATCGGACGCGTGTTGGAGGGCATCCGCTACGCACGGAGCCGGCCGGAGCTGATCGGCACCTATCTGGTCGACATCGTCGCAATGCTTTTCGGGATGCCGATGGCGCTGTTCCCCGCGATCGCGCAGGGTCTCGGTGGACCGAGCGTTCTCGGTCTGCTGTACGCGGCGCCGGCCGTCGGATCCTTCTGCTTCGCAGCGACCAGCGGGTGGACTCGCCGGGTCCACCGTCACGGGATGGGTGTGATCGTCGCCGCGACCCTGTGGGGCGTGGCGATCATCGGCTTCGGCCTGGTGCCAGGGCGAACCGCAGCGCTCATCTTCCTTGCCCTTGCAGGAGCAGCTGATGCGATGAGCGGCGTTTTCCGCCAGGTGATCTGGAATCAGACGATCCCGGACTCTCTGCGCGGCCGGCTCGCGTCCATCGAGCTGCTGAGCTATTCGGTCGGGCCGACGCTGGGCAACTTCGAGGCGGGCGTTGTCGCATCACTTTTCAGCGTGCGCACGTCCGTGGTTTCCGGTGGCGTCCTCTGCGTGATCGGCTGTGTGCTGTGCGCGCTGGCGCTACCGGCGTTTCGCCGCTACGACGAGCGCGAGTGGCGCACCAAAAACTCCACCCGACCGACAACATGAAAGTCGCCGCCGGCCCATTCGAACAGTCGCTAGACGCCCGGGTACAATTTCCGGCGCCGGATTACATGTGTTCGACCGTCAAGCGGAACGGATAGTGAACACAGACCAGATGTTGCTGGGGTTGGGGATTGCGACAGCTCTGCTGGCGCTCTGGGCGGCCGTCTTCGCGACGCGAGCCGACTTCGCCACCAGACGCGCCTCCGCACTCGCGACGCAGCGCTGGGAGGACACGGTTCGTCCCTCCCCACGGCTCAGCTTCACCAGAGCGCCGGCGCCGGGCCAGGCGATCGAGCTGGAGGTGGAGAACCTTGGTGGCACCCTTGCGGCAGGAGCCGTCATCGTTCAGGCCGGCGACGACCTCTACGCCGGCGAGCTGACTCTGCCGGAGCATGCGCCGCCGCGCCGGATCTTTCTCAATCCTGTGTTGAAGGCGTGGCAGAGGAAGACCCAGCCGAGCTGCTTGCTCCTGGTCGGCCGCGATCTCAGCGGCAAGTGTTGGGACTACCTGGACGGTAATAAGGCCGTCCGCGAACCACGCAAATGGCTGCCAACACAGCTCCGCGAGCTGCGCCTGCAGGGCATCGTCGATTTTCCCGCGGTCACCGGCCCGGCCAAGACCTGATCGCCGTAACTATCGCGCCGCTTCAGGTCTCCAGACGAGCCTCCAGCTTAAGGTGCACGTTGCCGTGGAGAGCCTTCGAGACCGGGCACCCTTCCTTGGCTTCCTCAGCGAGCTTCTTGAACTCGCCCTCCTCGATGGCGCCGATGCGACCGCGCACAGTGAGCGTAATGCTGGTGATTCCCGTCCCCGGCACGAACTCCACCTCGGCGGTCGTGTTCAGCTCCTCCACTTTGTGACCGGCCTTGGAAAGGCCGTTGGAGAATGCCATCGAGAAGCAGGCTGCATGAGCCGCGGCGATGAGCTCCTCGGGGCTGGTTTTTCCGTGCTGACTTTCGGTCCGGCTTGCCCATGAGACTGGGAATTCGTGGAGAGCCTCGCTGGCGACCTTGACCCGGCCGCTCCCAGTGGTGAGATCTCCTTTCCATACTGCGCTCGCTCGACTTGTGGTCGCCATTCGCTCATCTCCTTTGTTTAGCCGCCGAGGGCGCTAGTTGATGGCCAGGTAGCCCACACCTGGTCGAGGCTGGACTGCGTTTCAGTTTGGTCCCGCAGGTCGTATACGAAGACCGTCCGCAGGTTCACCGTGCATCCCCGCTCATCGCCCTTGAGCCAGATCAGGTCGTTGGTAAGAAAGAACGGGCGCTTTCGCCCCTCTGAGCTGACGGTCCCCTGGTCCGTTCCGGTCGCCGCATCCATCACGTGGACGATGGAGAGTCCATCAGCTCCACGAACTGCATAAGCGATGCGCTTGCCGTCGGGAGATATCGCGGGGTCGATCCACTTCAGGCCTGACTTTAACTGCGAAACGCCACGGGTCGGAGTCCAGGTCCACAGATTGCCCTGCTGCTCGTAGTACAGCCGATCCGAAGTGGGCGACCAAACTGCCATGCGAGGCCCACCTTGCGGTCCCCAACCCGCTGCCGGGGGAGGCAGCGCGAAGGCCGGCGCCCGATTGCCGACCACGTTCAGGTAGGTCGGCGTAGTTGGGCCCTGGTCCCACAGCGCGTAGCCGTACCTGCCGTCGCGGGAGAATGCGCCGGAGGACGAGGTTGTGTCCGCATCACCGCACGGTTTGCCGAACGGCGGGTACTGCTGAATGGTCACGTCCCCGCCGTCCCACGAGTCATGCAGCGTTGGAGGATTGGTGCGAGAGACCCACAAGACCTGCGACAGATCGGGCCCGACGGCGACCAGCTTGCCGCTTATCCCCACTTCGAACACCTGGCCCGATGGAAGCTCGACGACCGCGGGGACAGGGCTCTGGATCACCACATGGTGAGGGTCGAGAATCTCGGCGACCAAGACACCTGCTCCGAACGAGCAGAAGTTGTGAGGGTTGGTCGGGTCAGCGTAATCACGCAGGAATTCGCCGGTGCGGCCGCGGATGGTTACCACTGCCAGCGGATCCGTATCGCCGACATTCCCCGCACAGCTGATGGGAAGAGGCGCCTTGAGGGTGGCCGGGCTCGCGGCCGGCAGGTGCCCGAACTGACCCGGAGTCAATGTGAACAGCGGGCTCGGCGACGACGATACCGGCGGTGACGGAGACGTGCCGGACGTCACGGCAGGCGGAGTGTTGCCGCAGGCTCCCATCAGCAACGCGACCACGATCGCGCTACCTTTCCATCTGCTGAATCCATGCATCATCGAGCAAGCTTATTTGTAACTGGACCCAGACCATGAACGAACAGAATCGATTGGAGCGTTTGGCACGGCTGGCTGTGGAGGTCGGCGCCAATGTGCAACCGGGTCAGCCGGTCATCGTGAGGGGCAACGTCGAACATGCGCCGCTGGCCCGCGAGATCGCTCGCGCCGCGTATCGGGCCGGCGCCGCGACGGTCCAGCCAAGTTACGTCGATCGGCACTTCGACCGCGCCCTTATCGAGCTCGGGCCCGAAGAGTCGCTGAGCCTCTCATCGCCCGGTGACCTCGCGATGATCAAAGACCTGGGCGCGCGCAACGGCGCGATGATCGGCATCACGGGTGACCCAGCACCGAATCTTCTAAGCGACCTCGATCCTACCCGCGTCGGGAAGCTGAACCCAATCGCCCTCCATCAGGTTTACACGGAACTGATCGGCGCCCAGCAGATCAACTGGACCATCGTCGCCATGCCCAATTCGGCCTGGGCGGAGCAGGTCTTCGGTGAGCCGGATGTAGAACGGCTCTGGAAGGTGGTCGAAAAGGCGGTGCGGCTGGATACGGCCGACCCAGTTGGTCAATGGAATGCACACATTCTCCGGTTGGACGCGATCGCTTCAGCGCTGGCCGAACGTCATTTCGACGCGCTTCATTACCTGGGGCCCGGCACCGATCTGACAGTTGGCCTGCTGCCAGGATCGAGATGGATGTGCGCAAACTTCCACACCGCATATGGCATCCGACATGTGCCGAACCTTCCCACCGAGGAGGTGTTCACCACGCCCGACCGGCGGAGGGCCCACGGCAGGCTGCGCTCTACCAGGCCGCTCCAGGTCGGCGGCACCGTGGTCCGCGACCTCGAGATGGTCTTCAAAGATGGCCGGATTACCGAGATCACCGCCAGCGCGGGCGCGGACGTGATCCGCGCGCAGGTGGCCACCGACGAAGGCGCCACACACCTCGGCGAGGTGGCGCTCGTGGACGGATCGTCTGAGGTCGGCAAGCTCGGCCTCACGTTCTTCGACACGCTGTTCGATGAGAATGCGACCTGCCATATCGCGTTCGGCAGCGGTTTCGCGTTCGCAGTGGATCAAAAAGATCGAGAGGCCGGCCTCAACGAATCGGCGGTCCACACCGACTTCATGGTGGGCGGCCCCGACGTGGAGGTCGACGGAGTCGAAAAGAGCGGCACCCGGGTGCCAATCCTTCGCGATGAGGAGTTCCAGCTCCGGTAGCCGTGTCGCTACCCTTCGACGCCCGTTTCGCTGCATGGATCGCCATCGCAGTCGTCCTCATCGTCACGCCCGGACCGGACACGGCGCTCATCATCCGAAATGCATTGTGGGCCGGGGCCCGCGCAGCGTCTCGTTCAGCGTTTGGCGTCGGCGCGGGAAGCGCGGTATGGGCGGCCGCGTCTGTGCTCGGTGTCGCAGTGCTCCTGGAAAGCTCGGACCTGGCCTTCACGGTGTTCAAGCTCGCCGGCGCCGCCTATCTCATTTACCTTGGGCTGCGCAGCCTGATCGGCAGCTTCACGCCGGCGGGGAATGCAGCCGAAGATCCAGCCTCGGCGCAGCCTGTGCGGCTTCCGGTATCGACCGCCTTCGCACAAGGCCTGTTGAACAATCTCTTGAATCCGAAGGCCGGCGCCATCTTTGTGACTGTGATGCCTCAGTTCATCGAGCCGCGTGACACGCCAATCCGTCTCATCCTCATGGTCGCGTGCTACGAGGTGATGGTCGTCGCATGGCTCTGCATGTATGGCTACCTGGTCGGTCGAGCCGGGCGCAGCCGAATGGGCGCACAACTGCACAAGGGATTCGAACGGTTGACCGGCACCGTGATGATTGCAATCGGGGTTCACCTGGCGTTCGGACGCCGCTGATAAGCCATTGCTGCGAAGATTCTGCGGATGATCGCGAGCAACCCAAGTGGCAATTACCGGTTCCTGGCCGCGCAGGGGCGGCCCTTCTCGGCCGGCGCGCTGGCGGATCCAGGATTCGACCTGGTGCATGCCATATTCGAACGTCCCCTCCCCATCGACCAGGGTTTGGACGCGGCAGCACGACATCTTGTCAAGGCGCATCGCCCTGTCCAGGCGATCGCCGGCTTCGAGCTTAGGATCCCCAAGCCCTTTACCGCCGGGGGGTTCGACGAGTTCAACACCGACTACGTCAAACGCCTTGATTCGATGGGGCTCGTGGTGGACGGGCTCCTGCCGGCTGCCCGAACCAATGTAGCGGCGGCTCTCAGCGGCGTTTCAGAGCCGACCGTGTACGCGATGTCGTACTCGGTGCCCGGCGATCGAGACCGGCCAGCCTTTGTGATGTCGGGCGTGGCTGAGGAGAAGCCTGGCGATCTGGAGTCGATGCTCAATTCGATGATGCAGGAGCTCTCGGTCCGCATAGCGGAACTTGGAGTTTCGTGGGAGGACGCGACCACCATTCAGCTCTACGGGCTCGACGACGTCCAGGGCCTGCTCGTCGAGAACGTACTGAGGCGATTAGGCCCCGCCGCGGTCCACGGTCTTCGCTGGTTTCCGTCGCGGCCGCCGATCGAGGGATTGCGGCTCGAGATCGACGTCCGATCGGTTGGCATGGAGCTGGTTTTGCCGGCCTAGTACGGACGGCTAGGTGGTGCCGCGGCCCTCCAGCTCGGCAACCAATCGCTTCGGCGCAATGTGCCGGTAGGCGCGGAAGACGACGCCGGTTATCTCATCCCAGTCGACGTCGACATCCAGGTAAACACCGAGCCACCCGCGGTGGCCGACGTACGGAGGTCTGAAGAAGCGATCTGGCGCCGCCTTCACGAGCATCTCCTGGGCGCCGTCCGGCGCGGCGCACCAAAGTCCGAGGCGATCGTCGTGGTGATGGTCGGCCGTGGTGGCGAAAAGCTTGCCGCCGACAAACCAGGCCGCCTCTCCGTGACTAAGGCGCTCGCTTACCGCCGGCAATGCAAAGCAAATGCCCCGGAGGCGCTCGATCTTGTCCGGTTCACTCGGCCTGTGGATTGACGTGGCTCAGGTACCGTACTTGACGCGCATCCGCCTGCACATGGTGCCTCAGCGAGTCGTGCTCGACTGGCGTGTTCTTGAGTGAGAGACGTGCCGGCGACCAGCTGCAGCAGTAGCCGTCTTGCGCATCTTGGGCGTGCGCGCGGTGACGCTGGAGTCAGTGTGGTAGTAGCGGGAGAGGTTCTGCGTGCGCAACGTAGGCTTTGGCGCGTGGCTATCCTCATCCGCGATGGGATCCTGGGCCGAGTTCGAAGAAGCAGAGCCCGAGTTCGCGTCGCGTGTGCGCGCTCTGATGGCGTCGCGCAAGCACCTCACCATGGCCACCCTGCGCATCGACGGCTCGCCGCGGATCAGCGGCACCGAAGTCGAGTTCTCCGACGGACAGGTGTGGATCGGGTCGATGCCCGGTGCCGTCAAGGCGCGGGACCTGCGCCGGGATCCACGCCTGGCCATTCACGGCCCGACCGAGGATCCGCCTGCTGGCAATCCCGCGGCCTGGAACGGGGAGGCCAAGGTTGCCGGCATTGCCAGCGAGGTCGAGTCAGGCAGCGATGCTCACCGCTTCCGCATCGACATTACGGAGGCTGTCATCACACACTTGAACGAGGCCGGCAATCGCCTGGTGGTCGAGTCGTGGAACCCGGCTCGCGGCTACCGCACGCTGGATCGCCAGTAACCTCAAAACCGCAGAAAGGAGAACCCGTATGCCAATCCTGCACATCGAACACCAGGTCGCCGACTTCGACGGCTGGAAGCGAAGCGCCTTCGATACGGACCCGATCGGGAGGGCGAAGTCCGGAGTGCGCCGCCATCGGATCTCGCGAAGGGCAGACGAGCCGAACTACGTGTACATCGAACTGGAGTTCGACACCATGGCCGAGGCCGACGCGATGCACGCCGCGTTACGGAAGCTATGGGGGAACCCGCTCGTGAAGATCGGAACCCCCACCGCGCGAATCATCGAGACCGTGGAGGAGAAGGCGTACTGATCGCCGGTCGTAGACGGCCACTCGCTGTCACCAGCATCGCTGCCCGACGCCTTCTCGCCCACCGCCTGATAGGTAAGCCATTCGCATCGCCCATCGAGGCGGTGCGCGGGCTGGCCGCGGTGCAATCGCAGGACTACGCTGGGGCGACGTGGGCGCTGGGGCAGCGCTGTCGCAGAGTGACCGAGGCCACGATCGGACATCTCTTCGACGAGGGGGCCATTCTGCGCACGCACGTCATGCGCCCGACCTGGCATTTCGTGCTTCCCGAGGACATCCGCTGGCTGCTCGATCTAACCAGCCCCAGGCTCCGCCAGGGCCTTGTCGCCCGATACCGCGCACTCGAGCTCGACGACAAGGTAGTCGCTCGCGCGAGCGCAGCGTTCGCTGCAGCGCTTACCGGCCGGCACCTCACGCGGGCCGAGCTGAGCGAGGTGCTGCGCGCAGCAGGCATCTCGCCTGAAGGCCAGCGTCTCCCCCACCTCATAATGCGCGCCGAGCTGGACGGGCTCATTGTCAGCGGGCCGCGGCGCGGGAAGCAGTTCACATATGCGCTGTTGACAGAGCGAGCGCCCAAGGCGCGTACTCTGGACCGCTCCGAGGCGTTGGAGGACCTCACGCGGCGTTACTTCCGGAGTCACGGTCCGGCGCAGTTGCAGGACCTCGTCTGGTGGTCGGGCCTGACTGTGGCCGACGCCCGCACGGGCATTGCGCTCGCGGGCACGGCACTCGACCACGAGGCAGTCGAGGGCAAGGACTACTGGTTTGATTCCAAACCCGGCCCGGCCGTTGACGCTGAAGGGGCGGTACACCTGCTGCCCAACTTCGACGAGTACACAGTGGCCTACCGGGATCGAGCGGCAGCGCTGCATGCTGACCGTCCGTTCGACCCCGCATTCTTCTCGTTTGGCAGCATTCTCGCGAACGTCGTCACGGTTGGCGGCAAGGTCCTTGGCGCATGGCGCAGGACCAGCGCGCGCGCCGGTGTGAACGTGGAGGTCCGCGCCTTGGACCGTTTCGAGCCGGCGGAAGCGGATGCCATCGAAAAAGCCTGCCGCCGCTTGGGTCGCTTCATCGCGCGCCCGGTGGAGCTGACCTTGCACAACAGCGCAATCGGACGCAAATCCCGAGCCGTCCAGCGCAGATCGCCGCAACGCCAAAGTCTGTAACTCTCGTCTGTAGTCATCAGCGAGTCTCGGCGTTGGGTGCAGCACATGCCCAACGCAGCTCCGCAGGGATTTGGTTACTTCGTTTGCATAAGGAGAGTGCCTTGGAAGATCGATCCAACGTGTCAACACGCCGTGCGAGTCGACGTTCTTTCTTGCTTACGGGACTCGCGGTAAGCGCTGGAGCCGCGGGCTCTGGATTGTTGGCTGGCGCCATACCTGCCCTCGCAAAGACGACTGCTGCTATCACATCGGGGGACGCCGCGATTCTCAGGTTTCTCTCGGCGCTCGAGATCCTCGAGACTGATCTTTGGCAGCAGTACAACGAGCTCGGCGGAATTCAGGATGCCGAGGTGCCTGGCGGGAGCGGCAGCGCCGCGTACATAAAGAAGTTGATGGTGCTGGACCTGGACATGCCTCAGTACATCCACGACAACACCGAAGACGAGTTCACCCACTTCACGTTCATCAACGCCTACCTGGTATCAAAGGGCGCGACGGGGATCAATCTCGACAAGTTCCGCACCTTGCCGAGCAGCAAGGCCACGGGCGCCCAGCAGATCGGCCGGCTGACAAACCTCATGGAGCTCACCGTCGATACAAGCTGGTACACGCGATATCGCAGCCGCACGAAGAACCCTGACCTGGGTGATTCGTTTCCACAAGCGATTCCGGGACTGAAGGCTGGGAGGTTCCCGGCCATTCCGCGTACGGATGCCGACCTTAAGCCAGACGACCACATCCAGGCCATCGCCAACACCGCAGGATTCCATTTCGGGACCATCGAGCAGGGCGGCAGCAGTCTTTACCCATCGCTGGCTCAGCGGGTGACCAGCCCAGAGGTGCTGCGCATTCTGCTCAGCATCGGTCCCACCGAGACGATGCACTTCCAGACGTGGCAGGACAAGGCCGGCAACGCAAAGCCTCTGACCGATCCGACCAACGGATTGGTTTTCCCAGACTTGAACAACCCGCCTTCAGAGGACACCCAGACGAACCTGATCATGCCCGAGCCCACGTTCTTTCTAAGCCGGTCATTCCCGGTGGTGTCGATCATTCGCCCGACCGAAACCAGGGGAGCTGCCATGGGTGCGGTGAAGGGGCTTACGGACGACGGCCTGTTCCGCGGTCAGTCCAAGGAGTTCTTCGATCTCCTGCACAATCTCGCCCAGGCTGCGGACGCTGCCCGACGCTAGGCTCTAACCGCTTTTCGACAGTTCGGGCGCGGACCCAACCGCGCCCGAACTCATTCAGCACCGTTGTGGCGCTCCGGCTCAACATGTTATGGACATGAGCACCAACACAGCGAACGTGGGCCCTTTCTATGAAGGCTGGCGCTTCACGAATGGGCGCCTCGTCGACACGATCGGAGCGCTTTCCCCCGAGCAGCTGGCGCTACGGCCGGCGCCCGACCTCTGGCCGATCTGGGCCACCGCGGCGCACGTTGCGGGCGCCCGCGTGTACTGGTTGTGTGCGATCTTCAAGGAGCCGGGTGCCGAACGCACCGCTTTCGCCGATCCGACCGGAGAGGGCTGGGAAGACGACCTGAGCCATCCGCGTCAGTCAAGCGAGCTCGTTTTCGCTCTCGAGTCATCCTGGACGATCGTCCAGAGCTGCCTCGAGCGGTGGACGCCCAAGATGCTTCAGGACGAATTCCGTCGAGACATGGCCGGCACGATCCAGATACATACCCGCCAGTCGGTTCTGATGCGCCTGATCACTCACGATGCCGAGCACTGCGGCGAGATCGCAACGACGCTCGGGATAAATGGACTCAAGGGTGCGGACCTATGGACTGGACGTGCGCCGACGATTCCAGCTCCGAGCTGAGTGTCCCGCTCCACCCCGGAAAGCCGATCGCGCACGTTGCGAACGACCACCCGGAAGCGGATCGAGGACGAAATTCGCTAGCTGCGGGTCGCTTCGACCTTCGTGTCGTGATGCACGACCTCGCCGTCATGCCATTCCGGGTCGGCGGCCAGAAGCTCCCTCATCTGATGGAAGCGCTTGTCCTGCTCCGGTGAGTCCGCGAACTTCTTGTACGCGCCCTTGCTCTCGAAGATGGTGGTGACGAAATGAACGTTCGGGTCGGCGTCGGACTTGAAGATGTAGGTCGCGACGTGGCCCTCGCGGCGGACCTCCGGTCCCTCCATCACCTTCATGATCTTCTCTTCAGCACCTGGCTTCAGCTTCATCTTGGCTATGGTTCCGTACAAGGCAACCTCCTCGCCCATAGGGCGACTCACAGTTGGGATTGACAGTCTGGCGGCACACTCGGGCGGCGGTCCGGCCGCCCACGGTTCGACTCTACGCGCGAAGGGCGCCAGTGCCACTAAATCAGCGGCTGTGTCTTCCCTATCAGAGCGGCGACGTCAGTTCCAGCTGGATGTTGTCGGGGTCGCGGAAAGGCAACACGCAGATCCCAAATCCCGTCAGCTCCCTGACCTCTCCATGGGGCACTCCTCGCGCGTCGAGAACCTCGATCGCCTCGTTAAGCGCGGCCCTGCTCTCCACGCCAAAGCTGAGATGGTCAAGTCCAACACGGTTCTCGTCGAAGTGGTCAGCCTCACCAGCCACAGGGCGAAGCCCGAGCAAGTAGTCTCCTTTCGCCATCACACACCCGCCCCAGAGCACCGGGTAGGTCGGGTCGGACTTGGGGTCGTCGGAGGCAGGTGCTTCGACCGCGACGTTGAATCCCAGTAACTCCGTGTAGAACTTGCGACTCCGCTCGATGTCGGTAACAGTCAGGCGCACGTGATGAATCTTGCCCAGCTCGATTTGCCCGGCCATGGGCTCCCCCTCTCGATCCACGTCAATGGCGCGAGAGCCGCGAAGACTTCGCTTGGGGCCATTATCACCTCGATCCCCCACCGTTTACGGGCCTCATTTAGGGCTGTTGCGCGACGGCCGGAGAGTGGATACTTATAGCGGCTGAGATGTCCCTCCACCAGCAGGCTTCGCGATCCGGCCTTGGACAACTCGTTCGCCGGCTCGCCTCCGCCGCGACGGCGCCTCCCAAATGCGCGCTGTGCGGCAGAGGACACGCATCGGCAGGCTGGATTGTCGATCCCTTCGGTAGGGTCAGTGGCCGCTGCCCCGGCTGCGTTGACGACACGCCTCCGGGCCGTCGCGAAATTCCCGGCCCAGCCTAGGCCCTGATCCGGCGTAGCTCCGCGATCGTCTCGGTATCGAGGCTGGCGGCGAGCTCGGCCGCCTTCACGTTTTCGGTGACCTGCTCCGGGCTGGTCGCGCCAAACAGGACGCTTGCGACGCGAGGGTTGAGGAGGGCGAATGCGATCGCCAAGGGCGCCGCATGGGCATCGATTCGGTGCCCAAGAGCCGCGAGCTCCCGGCCGGCCTGAAACGCTGCGGAGTGGCGCTCATCCTCGTGGCCGCTTGACAGCCGTCCTTGCGCGCCAGGAGCGGCGTACTTTCCGGTCAGAGCGCCCCCGTCCAGCGAGAACGACGCCACCACGCTGCTGCCCGCTGCGTCCAATGCTTCCACCATCTCGTGGTCCTCGACAGGCGACCGCCGAACCAGGCTGTAGGCAAGCTGCGCTGCGCACGGCGAGGGCACCCCGCTCTTAGCGGAGGTCGCCGCCGCTTCGGCCATCAGCGACGCCGGCCAGTTGAGCACGCCCCAGGCTCGAAGCTTTCCCGCCGAGATGAGACCGCCAACCTCATGCACGATCTGTTCGACGCCCAGGCCCTCAGGCGGCCTTTCCGCGTACGCAAGGTCGAAGTACTCCATCTTCATCCGCGCCAACGACCCGTCCAGTTCCGCGGCAGCGTCTTGCTCGGGCCAGAACTCCCACCACAGCTTGTTGGCTAGCACCACCTCGTGCCGCTTCCACCCGGACGAGCGGAAGAGCTCACCGAACACGACCTCCGAATAGCCCGTCTTCATCGGAGCAGTGCCAGTTTCGTCGTTGTAGCGAGCGTCATCGAGGAAGTTGATGCCGAGCTCTCTTGCCCTTTCCATGACGGCGATGCCCATCTCTCGCGGAATGCGCTCATAGGTCCGCCAGGAACCAAGCGATAGCTCGGATACCGTGATCTGAGCCGACCCGAGCTGCCGGCGCCCGACAGCAGTCACTTCACGAAACTCTGTCGGCGATCGTGTGCATAGCGGTCGATTGTGTCCAACACGACTTCAGCCATGGCCGTTATGAAGTCCGGCCTGGTGTTGAATGACGCGGTCCGCCGGATAGTGATCCCGTGTGCGCCGGCAAAGGCTTGAGCCTCAACATCAAGGTCGTACAAGATTTCGAGGTGGTCGGCGACAAAGCCGATCGGACATACGAGCACGTCTCTGGCTCCGGAACGCTGGATTGCAGACAAAAGGTCGGGGCCGAGCCATGGTTCCCCTGTACTGCTCGCGGACTGGAAGGCGAACTCCCACTCCGGCAGCCTCATGCCCGCCTCGACGAGGCGGCAGCTATCGAGAAGCCTGTCACGGTAGCCGTCCCCCTCAGCCAAGATGCGCTCCGGCAGGCTGTGGGCGGTGAAGAAGAGGCGATCCGGCCAAGATTCGTCGAGGCTCTCCGAAAGCAGGTGCCGGACGGCACCGATGAAGTACGGGTGCTCATGGAATCCGCGCACGAAGACGAGCTCGCCGGGCCACGCCCGCTCGAGCGAGCGCTGGTATGCCCCAAGGCTCATCTCGGCAAAGTGAGGCGCAAGCGGAAGACCGACCAGCCGTTCCACGCCGGCTCTCTCTGCATCGGCTGCGCCATCAGCGACAAAGGGCGGTGCGTGCTTCATGCCGACGAACACCGGTAGGCCCAGCCGACCGCCTATTGCCTCCGCCTGTGCGCGTGTGATCGCTGTCAGCGGCGAGCCTCCGATGGCCCGATAGCGTGCCTTCAGCTCCTCAAGCGCTCCGGGAGAAGGGTTACGCCCGCCGCGGACATGCGCGTAGTAGGCCTCGATGTCCGCTTCGCTCGCGGGACTGCCGTAAGCCATGCACAGGACGCCCGTCGCCGGCTCAGGCGACATGCGCGACCTGCCATTCGTGCACGGTCTCGATGAGGAGCTGGAGATTTTCGAGCGGTGTCGACGGCAGCACTCCGTGCCCGAGGTTGAAGATGTGACCCGGCCTCCCGGCAGCGCGACGGAGCACCTCGCGCGCACGGTCGCGGACCAGCTCGGGCGGCCCAAGCAGCACAGCAGGATCCAGGTTGCCCTGGATGCCGCGATCGTGCCCGACCCTGACCCAGCCGGTGTCCAGTGGTATCCGCCAGTCGAGCGACACGATGTCTGGGCCGGCCGACGCGATGGACTCGAGCATTGCCGCAGTGTCGGTGCCGAAGTGGATGCGCGGGATATCGAGCGATGTGAGCGCGTCAAAGATCGCGCGAGTGTGAGGAAGGACTCGGGCCTCGTAGTCCTCGAGTGCCAGCGCGCCGACCCACGAGTCGAAGAGCTGGACCGAGCTCGCGCCGGCCGCGACCTGGGCTCTGAGGTAGCCGGCCATGGTGGCCGCCAGCTTCGCGAGCAGCGTGTCGAATGCCGCCGGCTCTGAGTACATGAAAGCCTTCACCCTGGCGAAGTCGCGGCTCGGCCCTCCTTCGATCAGGTAGCTGGCCAGCGTGAACGGAGCTCCGGAAAACGCTATCACCGGCACGGGAGACTGAGCCACGACGTGGCGCACCGCAGTGATGACCTGCGGCGCCGCAGCCTCGCCCGGCGGCACAATCAGACGCTCGACATCGGCTGCCGATGCGATCCGGCGGGCGATGACCGGTCCGACATTCTCCACCAGCTCGAAGTCGACTCCCATGCCGCGCAACGGGAGCATGATGTCCGCGAACATCACCGCTGCGTCAACGCCCAGGCGGTGGACCGGTTGGAGGGTCACCTCGGCGCAGAGCTCCGGCTGAGCGACGATGTCGACGAGACTCCAGCGTTCGCGCAGCTTGCGGTATTCGGGCAATGAACGGCCTGCCTGCCTCATGAGCCACACCGGCGTGACATCGACGGCTTGTCGCCGCGCGGCGTCGAGGAAGCGGCTCACGCCGAGTCGTTCGTCGCGCCGAGCAGCGCGGTGATCTCGTCGATCGGGCGATGGATGCCGGTGAGGATCGGGGTGTCCCGCACGGTCGATCGGCGGCTTTCGGTTCCGCGCAGCTCGCGGACCAGGTCGCCGAACTTGGGGAGGTCGTCGGTCTCGTAAGCGACCAGGAAGTCCATGTCGTCGATGCCGAAGCTGTTGGCAAGCAGCTGACGCACCTCGGGATGCTGATGCCCGACGCGCATGTGCTCGTTCATGATCGCCTGTCGCGCCTCGCGGGTGAGCAGGTACCACTCCGTGTTTTTGGTGAACGGATACACGATGAGATAACGCGAACGCTCTCCGCTGAAGAGCGACTGTTCCTGCGGCGTGGGCTTCTTGACGTATTGAGAAGGCTGGATGACGCCGAGAAAGCTCTCCTTCACGTGCATCCATGTCCCCATGCCAGACCGCAGCACCATCGCCGATCTCTCCTCTAGTGAGTCCAGCGTTGGACCCAGGCTCCACAGGAGCAGGTCCGATCCAGGTTGCAGGCCGACCATCGAGTAGCTGTAAGTCGTGACCCCTGAATCCACACGGACTGCGGCGGCGAGGTCGTCTGCGGATTGACAGCGTTCAGCGGTTGGAAGACGCCGCCATGCCGTATCGAGGCCGAGGCCGAGGGCATGGACGAAGCGGCTCTCCGTCACCTTGCCTCCCCGAGCCATGCGGCTACATCGGCTGCGAAGTAGGTGACGATGATGTCAGCTCCCGCACGTGAGATCGCCGTCAACGATTCGAGGACGGCACCCCGCCGATCGATCCAACCCCGCTCTGCGGCCGCCTCGATCATTGCCGCCTCGCCGCTCACCTGGTAGGCCGCCAGCGGCACATCGAAACGATCGCGCGCGCGCGCAAGCAGGTCGAGCGATGTGAGCGCCGGCTTGACCATCAAGACGTCGGCTCCCTCGCGTGCATCGAGCTGCAGCTCGCGCATCGCCTCGCGGCCGTTGGCCGGGTCCATCTGGTAGGACTTGCGATCCCCGAAGCTGGGCGACGATCCGGCGGCTTCCCTGAATGGTCCATACATGGTCGATGCGTGCTTGGCGGCGTATGCGACGATGGCGGTCGCGGCGAACCCCGCCCCGTCGAGGCCTGACCGCAGCGCCGCCACCTGCCCGTCCATCATTGCGCTCGGAGCCACGATGTCCGCCCCCGACTCGGCGTAAGCGAGGGCGGCCTCGGCCAGCAACGGAAGGGTCGCGTCGTTGTCGATGCTGTCGCCATCCAGCACACCGCAGTGGCCGTGGGTCGTGTACTCGCACAGGCAGACGTCGGCGGCAAGCGCGAGCGGCAACTTCTCTGCCCTGAGCATGCGCAGGGTCTCGGGTACCGGGCCGTCTTCATTTGCCGCCGACTCGCCTCGCGCGTCCTTTGAGTCCGGAATGCCAAAAAGCAGTACGCCGCCCACTCCGAGGCCGGCCAGCCGATTGGCCTCGGCTACTGCAAGGTCGGGACTCAAACGCGCGTGACCCTTCAGGGACGAGATCTCATCGCGCCGCCGCCTGCCCGAAACCACGAATATCGGCGCCACGAGCTGGGCCGCATGAAGCCGGGTCTCCCGGACGAGTGCCCTGAGCGCCGGGTTGGCCCGCAGGCGCCTGGGCCGTTCAAGGGCTGGGACGGTCACAGTCCGGGTGCGACGGAGCTCACGCATCGTTTTCCACCTCCAGCGGAAAAGCGCGGACGACGGCGTTGGCAAGACCGGAGACGTCCTGCGTATGAGCTTCCGCGATCACCTTGAAGCCTTGCTCACGAGCGCTGGAGGTGGTGCGAGGCCCGATCGTAATGGCGGGCAACCGCGCGCTCCCGCCGAGGTCGACAAATCCCCGCACAGCCGATCCGGAGGCGAAGACCACAGCGCCCAGCTCTGGATCCATGAGCGCGAGGTGCAGTAGGTCAGCCGATGCAGCCGGGCCTTCCACTGTGCG
Source organism: Candidatus Dormiibacterota bacterium (assembly GCA_030946685.1). Taxonomy (GTDB): domain Bacteria; phylum Chloroflexota; class Dormibacteria; order Dormibacterales; family Dormibacteraceae; genus Palsa-872. The sequence continues at coordinate 22,443 of JALYYG010000006.1, forward strand.
GTACGCGATGACCTCTTCGACTGTCGCGCCTCGCTCACGCAAGCGGTCGGGCAGATCGGTGGCGGCCGCCGAGGCTCGTATCAGCGCGATACGCTTGCCATTGACGTCGGGCAGAGTGTCCCCGAGGTCCGCCCCTCCGGCGTTGGCCGGCACGTGCGACGGTTCGACGCCGCGCGCTCGCAGCGCCCGGGCTGTTTCGGACCCGACGGCCGCGAATCTCGGACCGGCAGGCAGGTCGGCAAGCGCTTTGACACCCCGTGTGCTGGTGAACACGATCCAGTCGTAGTCCGCCAGCGACTGCAGGTTCAAGTCGGCGGATTCGGTTTGCATCGTCGGTACGGCGTGTACGCCGTAGCCTCGCTGCCGAAGCGCTTGCACCAACGGGTCGGATTCACCTCCCGGCCGCGTGACGAGAATAGCGATCATCGAAGAGCCACCTCTGCCACCAACCGCCTCCCCAGGCTCACGGCAAGGCTGAGAGCGTCGGCCCGCCTGCCGGCGACTCGTTGGACCAGCTTGCCTGTGCCGTCGCTGTTGACCCCGGCGGCGAGCAACGTGAATAAGTCACCGCTGACCGAGGCGAGAGCCCCCACCGGTGATCGGCACGTGCCGCCCGTCCCCCTCAAGACCTCACGTTCGGCCTCGACAGCCAGACGCACGTCGCCGTCATCGATCGAGGCAACGAGTTCGTGCAGTCCGGTGTCCGCCCGGCGAACCTGAACGGCCAGGGCGCCCTGTCCCGGAGCCGGCGCGACGACGTCAGGCTCCAAGCGCTGGTCGGTCCGTCCGCCTTTACGCAACCTGTCGATTCCCGCTGCCGCCAGCACGAGCGCGTCGGCGTTGCCCTCGTCGAGACGCCTGATGCGTGTCTCCACGTTGCCATGCACGGGGACGATCCTCAGATCCGGCCGCACGGCCAGGAGAAATCCGGTCCGGCGCGGACTGTCCGTACCGACAATTGCTCCCCGAGTCAGCGATTCGAGTGACTGTCCTCCCTGTTGAGTGATCAACACGTCGCGAGGATCCGCGCGCTCCGGATATGCCGCGATCACGAGGTCGGGCTCATCCTCGAGTGGAACGTCCTTGGCGCTGTGCACCGCGATGTCGATTTCCCCCGCGAGGAGAGCTCGGGCGATGGCCGCGACGAAGACGCCCTCGCCTGGCGACATGTCGATCGGCCGCAGATCGCCTTCGGTCACGATCGGTATGAAATCCACATCATGGCCCGCGTCTCGCAGCCGCTCGGCGACCAACTCGCTTTGTATCAGCGCGAGCCTCGAGCCACGAGTACCGAGCCGGATGTTCATCCGCGTTCCACCGCGTATCCGTTTGCCAGCGCAACAAGCACCCTATCCACCGCGCCTTCGCCTTCGACCAGCAGGACAGTGGCCTCACGAGTATCCAACCTTCGCCGGCGAGCGACTGCGGCCAGCTCACGTATGAACGCTCCGCGAAACCGGACGAACGCCTCCAGCGTCGCCGACAGTGACGCGCCCAAAACGGCGGCGCGCCGACCGTACGCCATCGCCTCGGCTTCTGCTTCCAAGAGCTTGCCAGAGGAGCCACACGCCTCTTCGTTGAGGTGATCGAGCAGCAGCAAAAGAAGCCGGCGGCCGCGCTCCCTGTGTTCGGCGCGCTCCGCATCGCTCAAAGCTGCGACACCAGGATCGCCGGCCGGTCGGCGGGCGGGCTGGGTCCGAAGGTAAACACGCGCCACCCGAGATGCGCTAGCTCCCAGGCCGGTCAGAATGGGGCGGCGGCGGCGAGTCCGCGGCATGAGCGACTCGATCGCGCTACGGGGGAAACGACGGTGACCGCCGGGCGTGACGAAGGCGGCGACATCTCCGTGGTCTGCCCACCTACGCAAAGTCCCCGGCGTGATGCCGAGCATCCGGCTCGCCTCCCCCAGGCTGAGCCACGGCGAACGGATGCGCGGCGCTAGAGCTCCCACCCTGTCAAATTATGGCGAAACCTACCGAAAGCTATCGATCGAGGCGTACGGAGGGACGTGTTCGTCGATGGGGACGTATCCTGTCGGCCCTGTTGGCAAGCGGGGGGTCGCCGTCAAAGGTGACGCGCGGAAGCTCGCTGAGCTGCACCCTCGATCGGCGGCTCGCCCGAAATCGAGGACTAACGCCGCGCCGCGTTAGCTCGCTACGCTAGCGTCGGCACCTCGTGCGGGACCACCCGGCTTCTGCCGAATCGCAGGTAGAGAGACGGCACGACGAAGAGGTTGAGCAGGGTCGAAGTGACCAGGCCGCCCAGGATGACGATGGCCAGCGGGTACTCGATCTCATGGCCGGGACGGTCGCCGAAAATCACCAAAGGCACGACCCCCAGTCCAGTTGCCAATGATGTCATCAGGATCGGCGCGAGCCGCTCACGCGCGCCACGCAGCACCAATGCAGCCCCGAAGGGTTCGCCCTCGACCCGCTCCAGGTGCTGACAGTGGTTGATCAGCAGGATGCCGTTGCGGGCAGCGATTCCGAACACCGTGAAGAATCCCAACAGTGAGCCGATCGAGATGACGCCGCCGGCAGCGAAGGCGGCCAAAACGCCTCCGACGAGGGCCATGGGCAGCGTGACAAAGACCAGCAGCGCAAGACGCCAGCTCCCGAACGCAGTCTGCAGCAGGAGGAAGACCACTGCCGCGGCGATGATCGCGATGCCGAACAGGCGATTTTGAGCAGCCTGCCGCTCCGTAAACTCCCCGAGCAGCTCTGCGTGATAACCTCGCCCGAACGTCACCCCGGCGATTGCCTTGTTGACGTCCTGGACCACCGAGCCCAGGTCGCGCCCACGGACGTTGGCGACAACGTCGATGCGCCGGGAGTCATTGTCCCGTTGGATCACGTTCGGAACCGGTGCGACGGTCACGTCGGCGACGTCCCCGAGCCGCACCGGGACGCCTGATGGAGTGTCGATGAGAAGGGCGCTGATGCTCGCTACGCTGGCTCGCGTCGCCGGCGTGCTCCAAACCACGACCGAGTAGGTTTTATTGGCGCGGACGATTGTGCCGACATCCTCGCCCGCCACCAACGTGGAAGCGGCCCGGCGGACGTCCCCCGGCTTGAGCCCGTAAATCGCGGCCTTGGTGAGATCGACCCTGACCTCCACCTGTGGGGTGTCGACCTGCAGGTCGATGTGGTCGTCGACTATGCCTGGGATCGTCGCGAGCTTGCGCTCCACTGCGGCTGCTTGGGTGCGGAGAACGGTCAGGTCCTGTCCGTAGATGCGGACGACGATTGGCTCCTTGGCGCCGGTGAGAACCTCCTCGATCCGCTCATTGAGATACGTCTGGACGTCGCGGTACACGCCCGGATAGCTCCGGAGGACGGTGCGGATGGAAGCCAGGGTCTTGTCGTAGTCGGCGTTCGGATCAACGCTGATCCAGCTCTCCCCGAAGTTGACCCCCACAACTTCCTCGCCAAGATATGCCTGGCCGATGTGCGCGCCGAAGCTGCGGACACCCGGGATCGCCCGCAAGTCGCGGCTCAGCAAGATGATCATTCGCGACTCCTCTGCGACCGACGTGCCAGGCGTCGTGGTCCAGTGGATCAAGAAATCCCGCTCCTTGAAGGTGGGAAACAGGCTCGATCCAAGAAACGGCAGCGTCAAGACGGCGAGCAGAGTCATCGCGAGGAAGGTGGCGTAAGCCGGGCGCGGCCGGCCGATGATGCTCGAGAGCATCGCCGTGTACCGGCGCTGCAGCCAGCGTGTGAGTGGGGATTCGTGGCGTTCTACATGCGCCCTGCCCAGCATGATGAGCGAGAGGGCGGGCGTGACAGTCAGCGCCACCGCCATGGAGGCGAGGATGGCCAATGTGTAGGAGATGGCCAGCGGGCGGAAGAACGCTCCGGTCAATCCGTCCAACAAGAACACCGGCACCGCAGCCGCGACGATGATCAGGGTTGCGTAGACGATCGGGCTGCGCACCTCGAGCGAGGCCTCGAGAATGACAGACGCGGTCGACTCGCTGCCGCCGGCCCGGCGATGCTGACGTAGCCGTCTCAAAATATTCTCGACGCCGATGACTGCGTCGTCGACGACGGCGCCCAGGCCGATCACCAGTCCCGCCAGTGTCATTGTGTTGACCGTGTCGCCGTGCAGATAAAGGACGAGCATGGCCGCCATCAAGGACAACGGGATCGTCACCAGGCTAATCAGCGCCACGCGCCATTCGAAGAGGAAGAACGCGAGGATGATGACGACCAACAGGAAACCCAGCAACAGTGCCTGGGTCAGGTTGTGTACGGCAGACTCGATGAAGTCCGACTGCCGGAAGGTCAGGGTGTCGAAGGTGATATCGGGAAGACCAGGCTGCATTGCCTTGAGGGCCTCCTGGACGCCCTGAGTGATCTCCAGGGTATTGGCCCCTGGGAGCTTCTCGACCACCAACAGGAGGCCGGTATCGTCACCTACTATGGCGTCCCCAATAAGTGCCTGGTGATCGTCCTTCACCTGGGCCACCTGGCCGATTGGGATCAGTGAGCCGTCGATCTTCTGCACGCTGACCCGTGCGAGGTCGGCAGGCGTGACGATCGGCAGGACGTGCCGGATCCCCACCCGCTGGGTGCCGCTTTCGAGTATTCCACCGGTCCCCAGCACCGATGCGTTGGTGAACAACAACTTGCCCAGGTCCACCGAATCCGCGGTCGCCTGCATGACCGCGTCCAGGGTGACGTGGTTCGCTTGCATCAGCTGTGGGTCAACCTGCACGGTCATCAGCTGCATCCGCTCACCCCAGATGGCCACGTTCGCGACTCCGCGGACCCGCAGCAGGCGCTCACGGATCGTCCACTGCGCCGTCATGGACATCTCGATCAGGGAATGCTGCTTCGACGACATCCCGACCATCATCAGCCGGCTCGTGGCCGACACGGGCGGGAGCATTGTCGGACGAGACGCCCACGTTGGCAGTGTCTTCTGGATGTTCGGGAGCCTTTCCTGAACGAGCTGCCTCGCCTGAAACAAGTCGCTGCCCTGAGTGAAGATCAGTTGAACCGACGAGAGCTGAGGCACCGACTTCGAGCGCATGGTTACAAGTCCCGGGATGCCGTTCAGCGCTTGCTCGAGCGGGACTGTGACGAGAGACTCGACGTCGGCCGTGGACAGGCCGACGCACGCGGTCTGTATCTCGACCAACGGCGGGGCGAACTCCGGGAAGGCGTCCACCCGCATATTCGGGATCTGCAGTGAGCCGAACGCCATCATCGCCACGGCCGCCGCAACCACGAGAAAGCGGAACTGTAGGCTAGAGCGAACGATCCACCGCATCAATGTGCGGCCCTCTGGCATGGCTACCCTTGCTGGCCTTCGACGTTTTGCTCGGTGCCCAGCAGTTCTGCCCCGCCTTCCGTGACCACCTGGGTCCCCGGGGCCGGACCGGACTTCACAGTCGTAAAGTCGCCCTCAGTTCGTATGCCAGTGACCTCCTTCCGTACGAACGTGAGCGACCCCTTCGCGTCCGTGGACGCTCCCGGAACTGCGGTATAGACCCAGGCGACCCCGTCCTTGTCATAGATCAGAGCTGCGGTAGGGATGACCGTGCTCGTGGCGCCGGCGCCGGCACCGGAAGTCGATGCCGCCACCACTGGCTCCGTCTTGATACCGAGCCTCTGGGCCGCGAGGGCGGTCACGACCACAACACTGGTAGTAGTTCCAGCGACTGGCTCGACACGCGACGGCAGGCCCTTGTCGCCGGGAACATTCTCGGCTTCAGAGAGACCGCAGGCAGTAAAGGCCAAGCTGCCGACAATAAGTCCCGCGGCCAGCCAGGTGAGTCGATTCATCAGATCCCCCTTACTCGCCACCGGCGGGCGCTCCTTCGTGGATTAGACCCCCCAACGGTCTGACCGGCCCGTAGCTGGGCTGCTCGCTGCGAGCGGCAGGCGCGAAGCGCAGATACAACGCAGGTACGACCAACAAAGTGAGCACGGCGGAGCTGACAAGGCCCCCGATGACGACGGCCGCCAGCGGATAGAGCACTTCGGTTCCCGCCGCCCCGCCGAAAAATGTCAGCGGGAGAAGGGCCGCGGCTGTGACGCCGGCGGTGAGGAGGACCGTACCAGCACTGTCTCGTGTGGCGTGGATCATGAGGTCCGGACTCTTGCTCGCACCCACGAGCGACTCGAGTCGCTGATAGTTGCGGATAAGCAGAATGATGTTTCGTGCCGCGACTCCCTCCACTGTGAAGAGGCCGATGAGGGCACCAAGCGTCATGATGCCGCCGACCAACCACGCAGCGACCACGCCGCCGACAGCTGCCAGCGGAAGCGCCAGGAAAATGAGCGCCGCCAGTCTCCAGCTGCCAAGCGCCGCCTGCAACACAAGGAAGATCGCAATCAATACGGCGAAGGCGAGGCCTGCCGTTTGCAGGTTGTTACTCTGCTGCGCTTGAAGGCCGCTGAGCACCTCTGCGTGATACTCCATCGGCATCTGCACCGTCTGAACGCGGTTGTTGACATCGCTCAGCACTGCGCTGAGGTCCCGGCCGCTTACCTCGGCTGTGACATCAAGGCTGCGCGATGACGCGTTGTGCTTGATGAGTGTGGGGAAGGGCAGGACTCGTACGCTTGCAACATCTCCCAGGCGCACGTGACCCCCTGTGGGAAGGTCGACCAACAGATCCGCGATATTGGTGCTGGCGCGCGCTGAGGGAGAGCCCACCACCACGACGTCGATGATTTGCTGCTGGTCGTACAGATTCCCGACGAGGAGGCCCTGGTAGAAGGTCGTTGCCGCCCGCCGCACGTCGCCCGGATTGAGCCCGTAGCGCTGGGCAGCTCCGAGGTTGACCTGGACCTCCAGGGTCGGCTGCACGACCTGACTCTGCACCGTCGGATGGACCACGCCTGGCACCGTTGAGATGAGCTGTTTCAACTCCTCGGCCTTGCTGCGGATCACATCGAGGTCCTGACCGAACACGCGCACGGTAACGGCATTGTTTGTGCCCGCCTGGACGGCTCGTATGCGGTCCTGCGAGTAGGTCAGGAGCTCGCTGCTCACCCCGGGATAGCCGCGGAGCACGCGCCCGATCGCCGCTACTGTGGCGTCGTAGTCGGCCGAGTCGGCGACCGTCACCCACAGCTGACCACTATTGACATCTGCGACCTGATCGCCGGTCACGGCTCGACCGAGGTGGCCGCCGATTCCCTGGACCCCTGGGACCGAGTTGATCTGTTGGACGGCCGCCGTCGTGATGCGCTCCATCTCCGGCAAGGACGTTCCAGGCGCGGTGTGCAAGTTGACGAGCAGCGTCCGATCCTGTGGCGACGGCGGGAGTAGGGATCGGCCGCCAAGTTGGGGCACGACAGCCAGCGCCGCCAGCAGCAGGACCGCGACCGTGGCGTACGCCCAGCGTGGCTGGCGCACATATCGCGGAATTGTCTTGTCGAACAGCGGGCGGGCCCATCGCACCAGGGGCCCCGTCCGACGCGCCAACGGCTCGCTCGGCAGCAGCAGCAACGCCAGGCCCGGAGTCACGGTCGTGGCGATCACCATCGAGCAGAGAACTGCGAGGAGGTAAGCCAGAATCGCCGGCCTGGCGAACGACCCAGCCACGCCATCGAGGAAAAGGAAGGGCAGCGGAGCGATCAGGACGATCAGCGTTGCGTACCCGAGAGACCTTCGAACTGAGCTCGAGGCGCGGACGACAACCGTAAAGGTGGAAAGGGGTGGTCCGTCCGGAAGGCGATGCTGGCGCAGCCGACGCCCGATATGGGCGAGGTCGGCAAGGGCGTCGCCGACGACCACGCCGAGGGCAACTGCCAGTCCCGCCAGGATCATCATGTTGAACGCGGTCCCGCTCAGGTACACCGCATAGGCGGCGGCGACCAGCGACAGCAGGATGGTGACAAAGGTGATCAGGGCCATCCGCCAGGAGAGGAGCAGGAGAAGCAGCGCGGCCACGAGGACCATGCCGGCGATGGCCCACTTGGCGAGATCTTGCAACGCCTTGTTCACATAGGTCTGCGCCTGATAGACGTTGGTGTCCATGGTGACCCCGGGCAGCCCTGGACGCATCGCGTCCAATGCCTGCTGGACGCCCCTGGTGACGTCGGTGGTGCTGGCGTCCGGGAACTTCTGGATGACCAGCATCAGGCCAGGCCCGCTGCTAAGGATCGCGTCACCGATCAGGGGTTGGTGGTCTTCGACGACCGTTGACACCTCGCCGAGCCTTAAGCTACGCCCGACCGTGTCCTCCACGATCACCGACGAAAGGTCTTTAGCGGTGGTGATAGGGAGGACGTGCTGGATGGTGAACCGCTGGTTCGCGGTGTCTATGAATCCTCCGGTCCCTGGTGTTGATGCCTTGATGAAGGTCAGCGGCGAAACCCACAAGGCATTGCCTGTGGTGGAGATGACCTGGCTCAGGGTCACGCCGTTCTTGCGGAGCTGCGCCGGATCGATCTGAACTTGCAGCTGCCGGTCCCGCGCACCCCAGATGGTGACGCCGGCCACGCCGGAAACGCCCATGAGTCGCGGCTTCATCTGCCATTTCGCAATGATGGACAGGTCGACGAGGGACAGGTCTTTCGACGAGAGCCCGACCATCATCACCCGGCTCATCGACGACAGCGGCTGGATGATGACTGGCGGGGTGCCCACGTTGGGGAGGGTGTCCGCCCGCCCCATGCGCTCCATGACGACTTGCCGGGCCTTCAGGAGTGGGGTTCCGGGCTGGAAGATCAAGTCGATCGACGACAGACCGGGCATTGACTCTGACTGGATCTGGTCGACCCATGCGACACCGTTCAGAAGGTGCTCCAACGGAATGGTGATCAGCTGTTCCACCTCGGCGGCGGAAAGGCCGAGAGCCTCGACCTGCACCTGGACATCCACCGGCGCGAACTCCGGCAATGCGGTCACCCGCGCCGCGGAAAGCTGCGTCAAGCCCAGTGCAACTACTACCGCGGCCGCGCCGATGACCATGACTCTGAACTTGAGGCACAGCGTGGAGATTGCTTGGATCATCGGGAGTGCTCCCCTTGCCGCCTGAACACGGCGCAACGTGAACTTGATACGGGCTCCTTGCGCCAGCCGCGGGAAGCCTGACGGTTGCTAGGTTGGCCCTCTTCGTCCACCGGTGAGTGGATCGTATGGACGCCGTTCCAAGACAGCAATGGGCTGTGAGTCACGGCCCACGTGGGACATTTGTTTTAGGTTCGGTACATCTGGCGTTTAGATTTCCGCAACGCCCAGAACGGGACGGCGATGGCCAGATTAAAGCCGGGGTGCCGGGTATCCGAGCCTAGATCATGGCGTTCTAGGCGTGCGTCAGAACCTGGCTGCAGCTGTCGCCGCCATGTGACTCACCCGGACTCAGGTAGCCCGTTGACTCAAACGCGTTACCCCCGGTGGTCAAGCAGTAGCTCTGGTAGCCGGCATCCAACAGGTAGAGGTTGCCTTTCTGGTCCTGCATGTTGACCTCGCCACCCAGGGCCGCATGCCAATCGTCCCCAACGCGGGCATTGACCTGCTCCATTGCGCTGAACTCCTGCGGCTGCATCTGCTGCATGTTCGACTGAAAGCGACTCATCATCTGCTGAAACTGCTGTTCGTTTAACAGTTGCTGCTGGATGATCTGAAGCTCCCGCTGGTAGGTCTGCTCGAAGCAATCCTTTGACCACGCTTCTCATGTTCATAACGACGAAACCTCCAGGTTTGCACGATGGTGATGGAGGCAAGTTACCCGCCTGGCGCTGGGTTGGCTTTGATCGCGTTCACACTTCTGAAGTGAAACTCAACGCAACAGCAGACGGCAATGGCCGGTTGGCTCTCAAGAGACGCGTTTCCACAGTTGCTCATGGAAAGCGTCGAGCGGAACAGGCGGTCTTGCGACGGCGCCCCTTCCGCTTGACAAGACCACCTTTGCCCATTGCCCATAACAAAGCCAGCAACATTTCCATCACGGGGCCTGACGGGTCCCGTTGGGAGCCGGCCGACCTCACCGGGTTTAGGTATTGACGTGCAGCATTCGCAAGCTCGGAGTCAAGCGGACCGCTCGGCATTTCCGCCATTTCTCAAAGTTGTAACGGGCTGGGGAGCGGTCCGCTGTCGCCACCATACACCCCTTTCCTGGAAGTTCGAGACCCACGATAAGTAGCCCGGCCCACCTAGAAAAGTAGTGACCCCAACGAACCGCCTCGCCAGCTTCGGAACCGGCCTTGCAACCAACTCCGCATCCGTTGAACGTGTCCCTTGGGGCCACGGCTGACCATACGCCAATGCGGGCGCTGTGCCTCTCACTCACTTTTGTGTAGCTTGGCTACCGGCCCGTGAGAAACTTCGATTGGGAGTGCGGCAAATGCCCGAGAAAGAACGAGTCGGAATCACACCTAAGAGTTGGACTGGACAACGGCATCATGGCGTGTTGCATCTGGGCAAGCGCTGGTATGTGCTGAGCGCCGACATTGACGATGCCGGGACAGCAAAAGGAGTGCGTCTCGACGGCCCATATGCAGACCACGAGACGGCGGAAGCCCAAGTCGAGCGCCATCACAGCGAGCCCTTCCCACCAGAGGATTGATTCGACGGCCCAGAGGATTGATTCGACGGCCGGTCCCCCGAAAGGCTGTGGAGCGGCGCCAGGGGATGGGTCGCCGCTCCACGCGCTGAAATCAGTTAGCGGTATCGACGGTCGGCTGCGGAGACTGGCGCCGCCTCAGCACTCCTGTCGATCAGGTTCGGCGCAATCCGGCCACGGTGTGTGGGCCCGCCTTGGAAATTGCCCTGCACAACTTGCTGGGTCGCGGCTGCGCTCGTAGAGGTCAGGCCCTTGACGAGGTAAGCGCCCGCCACGCCCAGCGCCACAACCACCAGCAATGCAGCGACGACGATCCAAATCTGCTTAGAGCTCCTTGCCCCTGTCTGAAACGCTCTCCTGGCTTCCATTTCGTGTCCTCGTTGAGTAGCTGACGTCTCGAACCGAGCGTAATGAGGCGCGGCGCCGGCGCCTATGCCGGCCATCACACCTGGGGCGTGATGTTCGACACACGCTCTCAGACGCCGCGACGGCGAAGCTCGTCGGGACGCAGCAGATTGATGTGACCGCGCTCGAGCTCGATCACGCCGAGCGAGGCAAAGTGACTGAGGGCGCGATTGACATTCTCACGGCTGGCGCCGACGAGGCCGGCAAGGGTCCGCTGCGACAGCCGCACGGTGATCTGTACTCCCGTGTGCGCCGGTTCGCCGTGTGCGGCGGCCAGCTCAAGCAGCTTGCGTGCTACTCGGCCAGGGATGTCGTTGAATACAAGATCGGAAAACGCCTCGTCCTTGCGCCGGATGGTGTCGCTGAGCACGGTGATGACACGCCACATCAGTGCCGGGTGAGCCTGCAGAAAGGCGACCAATGCCGGCCTGTGAAGCACGAAGCACTCAGTCTCGGCGAGGGTCTGGGCATCAGCACTTCTGACTGCATTCTCCTGCAAGACTGCGAGCTCGCCAAATACGTCGCCGGTCCCCAGCACGGCGAAGATAACCTCCCCACCTGCCTTCGTGGTTCGCGAGATCTTCACCTCCCCACTGGCGACGACGTAAAGGTGATCGCCCGGATCGCCTTCTCGAAAGATGAACGAGTCCGTGGCGTAGCGCCGCAATCGAAAATCGGCAAGCAGGGGTTCGAGATCAGCCGGTACAACACCTGCAAACAGTGGTGTCCGACTGAGGAGTGAGAGCGCAAGGCCTTGGGCCGTCACCCAAGAGCCGTCCGGGACGAGAAACGCACCGGCGTACCGTGTCATGACGTCGTCCTGAGCGCAAGGCGGTGCCCTTGGCGATGCCGTCCAGGACGTGCCGGGTTGTTCGTCAGTCGATCCCTTTCCGTCCTTCTCCTAGCCGTCCTTGCCTGCCGGTTTGTAGATCAGGATTGCAATACCGTCACCGACAGTTCTTAAGTCCGCGAGCTGCAGGCGATTCATGTCGCTCGTCTCGGCGAAAAGCCGCTTGCCGCTCCCAAGGACGACTGGAAAGACCATCAGGCGCAGCTCGTCGACGAGGTCGTGCGCAATGAGCGTCTGCACGAGCTGGGCGCTGCCGTTGACCATGATGTTTCCCCTCAACTTCTGCTTCAGCTTCGAGACCTCTTTCACCGCGTCGCCTTTGAGCAAGCCGACTAAGCATCCCGGCGACCGACTCGCTCCCGGACCGATTAGTTTTCGACGGCGACTCGGTCTAATTACCGATGGCGATCCGCACGCTTGTTCTCGACTGCGGTCCGCTGGAAAACCCCGACGGCGAGACAGTCGACCGGATCGCGCGGCTTCAGCTGGCAGTCCGCCGACGCGGGTTGGACCTTCGGCTCAGAAACGCGACCGACCCGCTGCTGGAGCTGATCGGCTTGGTCGGTCTGGAGGGCGTTCTACGCGTCGAGTCGGGGTGGCAGTCCGAAGAGCGGGAACAATCGTGCCGTGTCGAGGAAGAACGTGAACTCCGCGATCCGTCCACCTGAAAGCTCCAGCACCTGCAGGGCCCAGGGGTCGTAGCCGTCCTGTGGGCTCCGCTTGTACTGACCGAAGGCCGGGGAGCCGTTTGCGCTCAGAGTCGGAATCACGCGCGAGCCGCGGCACCCGACGCCAGGGCCCAACCACCAGGCAAAGATGTCCTCGCGGCCGCGTAGCCACATGTCAAACGGCGGCATGGATTGCGTCGCATCCTCGTGAATCAAAGACGTCAGCGCGTCGATGTCGTAACGCTCGAACGCGGCAACATAGCGCTCCAGCAGTAAACGGTCCGCCTCACCCAACGATGGCACCCGATCCGCCGAGCTGACGTTGCTCTTAGCGATTGACGCTCGAGCGCGCTGGAGCGCGCTGTTGACCGACGCCGCCGACGTGTCAAGAAGCTCAGCCACCTCAGACGCTTCCCAGCGCAGCACTTCGCGAAGGATCAGCACTGCCCGCTGCCGCGCCGGGAGGTGCTGGAGAGCGGCGACAAAGGCGAGACGGATCGACTCATGAGCGACCACCGCATCCGCCGGATCAGCGTCGGGCGCGATCAACTGCTCTGGTATCGGCTCGATCCAGGTCGTCTCGGACCTGGTGTGCAGGTGTTCCTCCAGTGGTTCGGACGCGGGTCCGAGGTCCATCGGCCGGATGCGCCGTTCCTTCCCCTTCAGGATGTCGAGGCAGACGTTCGTCGCAATTCGGTACAGCCACGACCGCATAGCGGCGCGGCCTTCGAAGCGGTCCCGGCTTCGCCAGGCGCGCACGAAAGTGTCCTGGACCGCGTCTTCGGCATCGAAAGGCGAACCGAGCATCCTGTAGCAATACGCGGTCAGATCTGCCCGATGAGGCTCCAGCTCGCCAAATGCGGGCGCGACCGTGAGCGTGGATTCGTGCACAGAGACGATTGTAGATGGCGCTGCGAGCGCAATCATCGATCAGCCACGCCGTGCGTGGCACCGCCGGCCGAGGGCAGCTGTGTAGTGAGCAGCGCTGCGATCAGGGAGATTGCTGCTCCCGCCCACAAAACAGTGTTGAGGCCTTCGCGGACCAGCAGCGCTCCCACGATGCCGCCTGCCACAGAGGCGAAGTAGATCGGCAGCAGGACCAGGTTGAGCGTGGTGGCGCGACGCTCCTCTGGGACCGCAGTGGCAAGGAGCGCGAACACCATCGAGATAGCGGTGGCGGTCGCGGCGCCGAGGCCGACCGCGCCCGTTGTCAACCAAACCAGGTCGGGCGCCACGGCCAGAACGGCCAGGCTGGCAGCGGCGAGCACGCAGGCCCCAGCCAGGAGCGGCCGGAAGCCATACCGATCTCCGGCAGCCCCAGCCAGCGGGGAAAGAAGTGCGCCCAACAAGGCCGACGCGCCGAAGACGATGCCGATCTGGCCGGCGGCTCCAGTCGTGCTGCCGTGCAGCCTGATGACGACAAGCGGTAGGAACGGATTCGCGATCTGCTGCGCAAAGTACGCCAGGCCGAAAACGCCGAAGACGATGAGTGTCACACGCCCTGTCAGAGCCAGCCGTAGAGCATTGAGTGCAAGCCGCGTCGCCGATCCGGACGGCCCCGGCGAGCGTATCCCCTCGCGGGCGAAGGCCAGCAGCATGATGCCTGCCGCCAGGGACATGGCGGCGTCAACGGCAAACAAACTGTGCAGGTTGACGACGTTGTGGTCGACGAGCCAGCCACCGGCAGTAGGGCCAAGGGCGAAGCCCAGTGATGGGGTGACACCAAAGAGCGAGATCACGAACCCGACCCGGCCCAGCGGCGTGACCGCGCGAAGCGCGGTGAGCATGACCCCGGTGTTCCCGAGCTGGAAGCCGACCAGGAGTAACGCGAACGCCGCTTCCCACCGGTTTCGTGCGAACCAAAGGCCGGCGAAGACCACCGCTTCGACGAAGGCGCTGCGGGCGATGATCGGGATGCGCCCGTAGCGCTCGGACCAGACTCCCCAGAACGGAACCAGCGGCAGCCCGAAGAGGAAGAACGCCGCGTTCAGGTATCCGGTCCAGGCCGGCACGTCCGCCGGCGGCACGTGCACAGTACCGAGATATAAGGGCATGAAACGAAACACATGGGAGACCGTGAACGCCTCGACCGTCGAAGCAATTCCGAACAGCACGAGCAGAGTGACCCACCCCGATGTCCTTCGGATTGAGGTTGGCGCAGTGCCCGCCGGCATGTCAGCGGACTATAGAGCCCGCCGACGGGGCGCTCGTCTGCCCAGCACCTTCGGCGCTACGCCTTGTCGATACTGACCATCCAGTTGATGCCGAACTTGTCCGTGAACCAGCCGACATCGCCGCCTCCCGCGGCGGTGACTTCGACGCGCTTCTCGCGCTGCTCGACCCCGACGTGACGCTCCGAGCCGATCGTGCAGCTGTGCTTGCGGGTGCATCGAAGGAGGTCCGAGGAGCGGCGGCCGTGGCAGGCACCTGCTCGGGGCGAGCCCGGTTCGCAGAACTGGCGCTCGTGAACGGGGCTGTGGGCGCTGTGTGGGCGCCGGGCGGGCGACCGCGCGTCGTATTCGGCTTCACCGTCACACGCGGGAAGATCGTCGAAATCGACCTGCTCGCCGACCCCGAACGCCTCCGAAAGCTCGATCTGACAGTCCTCAACAGCTGATGATTCAGCCTAGCTTGCGGCTCGGTCAGCGCCGGGAGTTCCGGGCCGACACGACGGGCTCAGATTTTGCGTTCCGCCAGGCCCGCCAGGCGTTGGTGGGTCACCGCGACATCCTCCGCCATACCAAGGCGGCCGTACGTCGCGAGCGCGCGGCCGAGCGCCGCCCGGGCTCCCTCGACATCGTCCTCCGCGGAAAGTCGGGCGGCCTCCGCCCGATCGATCGCCGGCCCGAGCCACGCGAGGTATGCGACCCGCACACGGGCCACCGGTAGGACGGCGGCGAGAGCAGGCCAATCCTCGAGGGCGGCAAGCGCCTCGACCAACACCGCCAGCTCGTACGGCGGCTCCTCTATGGAGGCCCCCCGCCCGAACGCGAGGGTTCGTTCGGCGATCTCGCGCGCCTCGCCGGGATGACCGTTGAGCAGCGCTCGCTCCGCCATCCATGCCTCTACGAGGCCCGGCTGTTTGTCATTCGGGACGATTCGCGCCACGGCGTCGCGCGCAGCCTCCTCCTTTCCGAGCCGCTCTAGAACCAGTGCACCGACCACCGGCCCGCCACGTGTAAACGGACAGTTCATATCGACTGTCTCCTCCGCGAACGCTGCGAGGTGCTCGTCGATCAGCGGCACGATCTCAGACCAGCGCCCGAGCCTGTATAGGGCCGCCATCACGAAGTACGTCGCATGCATTCGCTCATGAGCGCTCTCGTGGCTTGCTCGCTTCTTCGTGTCCTCGGCCAGCGCGAGAGCACGCTCGAAATTGCCGCCGAGGTCCATGATCTGGGCCAGCGCAAAGGTGGTCAGGACCAGCCGATCGCGGAGCGCCACGACCCTCTCCATCATCGCCAGCTGTTCCTCGGCCAGCTCGAGCGCTCGGTCTGGACGACCAGCCTGGAGATACAGGCTGCCAAGGCTCCGGGTCGCGAGCGCCTGCACGTCCGCGTTGTGAATCTGAGCGGCGATCGCAGCGGCCTCTTCAGCCGACTCGATGCGCGACTCGAGCGGCTGCGGATCCGCGCGCCCAAGACCGGTATAAGACCCGCTGGCGCACGCCCGGAGCGCAAGGAGCCAGGCGCGGGTGAGGGGTTCCTCGCTGCGCGCCAAGCCCTCATCCACGAGTCGATCGACGGTCTCGCCGGCGGGGCGATTGGCAAACCCTCCCCAGTAGATCGCGCAGTGGCGGGCTGCCTTCAGACAGATCCGCGCGCAAGCCTCGTCATCGCCGAGTGCACGTCGAAGGTCTAGGGCAGTGGTCCAGGCCTCGACGCTGGGATCGCCGTGGTAGCTCCAGCCGTGGTCATCACCGAGCTCCTCGTAAGCGCTCGCCCGCTCGCCGTCAGTGATCGCAAGGTCGAGCGCCGCCCGGTGGAGCTCGAGCCCGCGTTGCGTGGCATTTCGCTGCCGAGCAGCAGCCCCTGCGGCGAGCAGTGCGACGAACGCGCGGTTGCGTACATCGGCGCGAGCCGCGGGATCGTTGGTCCAGGCAAGGTCCGACCCGTCGCCGAGCAATGCGGAACGATAGTGGTGGGCTACGAGCTCGACGACGCCCTCGTCGCCCCGCCCCGTGAGCCCCTCCAGCCACTCCGCGACGCGGGCATGTGAGCGCGCGCGACGGGCGAGAGGGATGCCGGCGTATGCAACGTCACGAACGAGGGCGTGCTTGATCAGGTACTCCCTCTCCCCAGCCACGCTCGAGGATGCTCGGACGAGGACGAAACCCTTCGCCTCTAGACCCTCGAGCGCAGGCAAGACGACGCCGTCCTCGATCGACAGGCCGACCGCCCGCGGCCAGAACGTACGTCCGACCACCGCTGCCTCCTGGAGCACGAGCTTCTCCGGGCCGGAGAGCCGATCGATCCTCGCGGCCAGAACGCCATGGATCGTGTCGGGCAGCGCGGCAGTCATGGCGCCGGCGGTCACGTGCCACCCCTCCGCGCCGTGCGTTAGAGCACCCGAGTCGATCAGGCCGCCAACAAGCTGTTCGAGAAAGAATGGGTTGCCCTCGGCACGTTCGAGGAGTGCGCTTCGAAGGTTGGCGGGCATGCCCTGCCATCCGAGCAGCCCTTCGACCAACCGTTTCTCGTCTCCTTCATCCAACGGTCGGAGTGACAGCGAGGTCGCATCGTCTCGGGCCATCGCGAATCCAGGATGGTCCTCGACGAACTCGGGCCGTGCGGTTGCCAAGACGAGGAGCGGGCCGTCCGACCGACCGGCAATGTGCCCGAGCATGGCGAGCAGTTGATCATCTGCCCAATGGAGGTCTTCAACGAACAGCGCGGTTGGCGCGCGTCGCGCCTCGGCTGTAGTGAAGCGCGGCCAAGCGTGCGCCAGCGCGTCAGCTACGGCGATCGGGCGGATGCGGCTCAGCGGGTTGTCGGGCACGCTGATTCCGGCGGTCGTTGCCAGCGCGAACGTCACATCATCGGCGTCGCGCGCCTCCTGCCCTGCCTCCGTGAAGAGCCACGCCACCGTTTGCTCGAGCTTGCCGCGCGTGGCCTCGGGCGAATCATCCAGCGAGATTCCGCACGCCTGGCGGACGATCTCGCCAAGCGCCCAGTAGGTGATCCCGTGGCCGGTCGATGGACAACGACCGCGGAGTACGCGAAGCGCCGGCACACGGGACTCGGCTTGCTGAAGGAACTCGCGCATCAGGCGGCTCTTGCCAATCCCGGCGGGCCCGAAAATGAGGCCCAGGGACGGTCTGCCGGTCTTGATGGCGTCATCCAGCAAGTCTTGTAGTGCGCGCAGCTCGCGATCGCGCCCGAGAAGCGGCGCCTGTAGGCTGCCGGGCAGGGCCCCGTCCGGCGACGTGCCGATGAGCCTTCGGGCTGACACCGGCACACTCGCGCCCTTGACTTCAAGTGGCCTCGGCGCGTCGAACCGGAAGGAGCGGGCGGTCGCGTCGGCGGTCCGATCGGCGACCAGGATCGAGCCCGGTTCCGCGGCCTGTTCGAGGCGCGCAGCGATGTTCACGACGTCGCCCGCCAGGAAGCGCTGGTCCAGCCGGCCGGCCGTGGCAGCCAGAACGGCGCCCGTGTTGACACCGATTCGGAGAGCCAGCCGGACTCCATGCTCGCGCTCAAGCTCTTCATTCAGCGTCTCCAGCCGCTCCAGCATCTCGAGCGCGGCATGGAGCGCTCGACTGGCGTCATCCTCGCGAACTGCGGGCACGCCGAATGCGGCGACGACCGCGTCTCCGATGTACTTCTCGACAGTGCCACCCCACGCTTCGAGTGCCTCACGCATCGTGGCTGCGTAGCGCTCCAGAATCCGGGCGACGCGCTCCGGATCGCGGCCGCCGGCGAGAGCGGTCGAGCCAACCAGGTCGGCGAATAGAACAGTCACGAGCTTGCGCTCCTCAATCCGCATCACTTCGGCGACGGCCCGGCCGCAGGACGGGCAGAAGCGGGCGCCGGCGGGTACCGCGGCGCCGCAGGACGGACATCCGTAGACCGCAGCTCCGCAGGCCGCGCAGAAACGGGCGCCCCCAGCGAGGCCGGCACCGCAGCGGGTGCACACCTCGTCCATGAATTTCGAGTCTATCCCCGCACTCATGTCTGGATGACCGCGGTTTTGATCGGGCGCCCCGGGCTTCGCGCTACAAGCCGGGCAGCCCGTAGGCGCGGTACAGCAGCTCGACGGGATGCACCGCATGAACACCTGAGCCGTGCTCGATCTGCCACCGGCACGTCTCGCTGTCACAGGCGGCAACCTCTGCTTTGGCTTCGCGAAGCTCGCTAAAAAGCCTCTCCCCAACAGCCATCGAGATCCCGTACTTCTCCTTCTTGAGGCCGTATGTGCCGGCGATCCCGCAGCAGTCGACATCGAGCTCGATGACGCGCAGTTGCGGAATCAGCGCCAGCAGGTCCAGAGCAGGCTTGCCGATCCCATGCCCGCGCTGCTGGCAAGGCGCGTGGTACGGCACCTCTAGCGCCAGCGGCCTGAAGTCGGTGCGCAGCTCACCTTTCTCGTGGAGAAGCAATAGGAATTCGCACATGTCGAACAACTGGTTGCTCACCGCCAGGAGGTCCCCGTCCTCGACGCCGAGGATCTCGTGCGCCTCGCGTTTCAGCATCAGACCGCAGCTGGTCGAGTTGGCGACGATGGGCAGCCCTTCGCGCGCAAACGGAGCGAGATTGGCCACCAGCCGCCTGGCATAAGCTCGTGCCGCGGGAAAGTTGCCGTTGGACTGCAGCGGCAGTCCGCAGCAATCCTGCGGTGGGATGACGACGCTGAACCCGTTGTGCTCGAGCACCGCCACCACCATCTGCCCCAACGCCGGCTCGTAATAGTTCGTCCCACAGCCGTGGAAGTAAACGACTGTCTTGGCCGCGACTTGCTTGGGGCGCCGGCGCGCCCAACCCTGGAACGTGCGCCCGGCGAACCGCGGCATCGGCGCGTCGCGGTGGATACCGACCAGTCTTTCGGCGAGGCCGCGCAAGGTCCGATTGCGAAGGGACCAGTTGGCCAGGGGCGCGACGGGCGTTCCAAGCTTTCCGATGATGCTCGGTCTGGCGATGAGCTGGTTGCGGAGCGGCACCCCACGCTTCTCCCACATCCTGGCGCGAGCCTGCGAGTTGATCTCGGCGATCTTCACGCCCTGCGGGCAGACCTGCGTGCAGATGCCGCACCCGGAGCAGTAATCGACCGACGAATCGACAGAAGGCCCGGCATCGCGATACCTCTCCGCCTGCGGTCCCACGTATTTCGGCCCGGGAAAGAGCGGGGTCGCCTTCGAGAACGGACAGAACGACTCGCAGATCGTGCATTTGACGCAGCGATCGAGAGAGTCGCGCACAGCCTCAGTCACCAGCCGCGGTGCTCGATACGGCTGCGGCTTGCTTAAGGATCGCGGCCGCGGCCGCGTATCCGGTGGAGAGGCTGATCCCGTTGCCTGAGTGCTCTCGCCACGGGACGGCTCCAGCCAGAATCGCGCCGGCCGCATACACGTTCTCGTGGACAACGTCTCCATCCTTGTCGACAGGTCGCAGATGCGCGTCGACCGCGAGACCCGCGTGCGAGAGAGGCTGCGCGTCCAGGTAGCGTGACGAGAACAAAGGCTTTCCGGCCTCGGGCATCCCGGCGACCGGCAGCCCGAAGACCGTCTCGCGCACCTTGCCGTGCGAATCCAGCACCAGCCCGCCCGACGCGAACCCGCCCGTCGCCAACACAAAAGAGCTCGCGCGATACATCACCGGACGCGACGCGCCCTGGGCACTGACCGCCGCGACACGTCCGTCTTCCGAGCCGCCCGCAGAGACACTGTCGCCGATGAGGATGCGCGCGCCGGCCCGGCGCAGCGCTGCGGTGAGCGCCCTGTACAGACGCATGCCGGGCGCGGAGGGCGGGAGCAACGGCACCTCGAACACCCGGTGCTCCAGCCTGTGCTCCAGGTCGCGCCAAACTTCGCCCGCCTTTTCGAGTCCCAGCACCGCCGGAAACCCGACCGTCTCATCTGCCTCCAACCGCCCGGCCAGCGCCTGGACGATCCAGTCCCGGAACTGTTGATCATCAAAACGGCGGGCGAAGCCCACGCTGCCAGGGTCGGCGCTGCGACCGTGCGGCGGGTCGAGCTCGACGAAGCGAGTCGAGACTCGAGCCGGAAGCTCGGCGTGCGCGAGGTTGTCGGCAAGGTAGGACGCGTGGAAGTCCTTCAGGCCAGACAGGCCGACAAATACAAACCGGCCGCCTCGACGCAGGTCGCCCGCCACCATCGTCTCGGGCACGAGCGCCGACGGTTTCGGCACCCCGACGGCGGTCGGCAGCAGCCAGTTCTCGTCAAGCCGCCCCTGGTAGCCAAGCTCAGGCACGCTCTTGCTCATCCAATCGAGTGCCTCGGCGATGCTCTCTACGGAGACGTAAGCGTATGGGTGGCCGGGGTGCGACCCCACGAATCCCGCCAGCGCCGACTGAGGGCTCTCGACTCGCCTGTCTCCGGCGTAGCCCAGCACGTCGATGGCGGACGGTGCCAGGTGCGTCGCCCCGACGCCCTTTGCGATCACAAGGACCCGCCGGTCGTGCTCGGCCAGCCGGAGCGCGGCCGTGAGGCCGGCCAGCCCCGCCCCCACCACGATGACGTCATAGGTCATTTCGGCAGGTGCTGCACGTCCAGGAGGCCTTGAAATATCCAATCGTCCAGGCGCGTTTGCCGCAGCTGATCTCCAAAGAGGATGGGGTGCAGGCCTTTCCACCGCTCCTGGAGGAACTCAAGCAGCGCTCGATTGGTGGTCGCGTAATCGAGGTGGCGATCGCCGTGGAGCAGGGCTGTCGCCCTGTAGATGCAGAAGCCGCCCTGGCAGGGACCCATGCCCACTCGGAGCAGCCGGCGGATGTCATCGATGCTGTCTGTCTCGCGCCGCGCGATCGCCGCCTCCAGATGCGATCGCGTGACCAGCTCGCACTCGCAGATGATCTCTTCGTCCTGGGGCAGCGGCTCCCGGGCGCCCAGCCGCGCGCCGAGCTGATATGTCGCACGCCGTTCAGAACCCGGCAGCGGTTCTTTGGCCGTGCGACACGGCCGCTGGACGCCAAGCTGCTCGCAAACTGTGTCGACTGCCACCTCGGCCATAAGGCGGTAAGTCGTGGTTTTACCGCCCGTGATGGTCACGAACCCGCCTACACCATCCCGCTTCTCGTGGTCGAGCAGCGCGTGCGACCTCGTTACGTCGCGCGTATCGATGTCCTTCGCGTGGGTCTCCTGGAAAAGTGGGCGCACCCCTGCCCAGGCGTGCAGCGCGCGAGCCTGCCGGAAGCCGGGCACAAGCTTCTCGCCCTCGTCCAGCATGAAGTCAACCTCGTTCTTGGTGATCTCAGTTTGGTCGGGGTCGGTGATGTGAACATCCGTCGTGCCGATCACACAGGTCGTGCGGATCGGGACGATGATGTCGCCGTCGCCCGGCATCTTGCATCGATTGAGGACGGTCTGCACCAGGCGGTGATTCATCGCGATCATCACGCCTTTGCCCGGCAGCACCGGCACCTCACACCCGGCGAATGCGGCGATCTGCCCCGCCCATGCTCCTGCGGCGTTAACGACCACCTCGGCATGCACACTGATTTCTTCGCCAGATCGCTCATCTCGCAGCACCGCGCCGACGACCTTGCCACCTGCGACGTCGAGAGACAGCACGCGATGGTAGGTGAGGACTCGCGCCCGGTGCTCCTGGGCCGAGCGCACGTTGCTCCACACCAGCTTCCAGGGATCGATGGCCGCGTCAGGCACGCTGAATGCACGCTTGATGCCAGGGTGCAGCCTCGGCTCGCGCCGCAGCGCCTTGTCGACCGAAACCTCTTGTACCGGCACTCCGGTGCTCTGGCAGCCGGCCAGGAAGCGATCGCCGAAAGCCGGATCATCCCAAGGCGTCGCGACAAAAAAGCCGCCCGTGTCTTCGATGCAGTCGGGCGCGATCTTACGCAGGATGCGGTTCTCGTTGATGCATTCGATCGCGGCCGATGGGTCCTTGACCGCGTAGCGTCCGCCGGAGTGAAGCAGGCCGTGGAAACGCCCCGTCGTGCCGTCCGCGAGGTCGCGGCGTTCGACGAGCACGGTGGAGAAACCCCGCATTGCAGCGTCACGCGCGACGCCGCTGCCGGTCGAGCCGCCGCCGATGACAAGAACCTCCGTTTGGATTGATCGAGCGGTTGACGCCAGAACCTTCAGCGTCGGTGGCGGCATCGGCTCAGACCCCAGTTATCCGCTTAGGGACGATCGTCCTCCTCGAGACCCTTGGCGAAATCGCCTTCGGGCTCATTTTCGGGATGCTGCTCGACTGTCTCCTCGCCCGTGGCAAAGGTTCCCTTGTGCCTGTGCTCCTCGGTCTGCGGTTCCTTCTCCTGTCCTTCCGCGAAATCACCCTCAGGCTCGTCTTCAATGTGATGCTCGACGCCCTCAGCTCCGGTGGCGAAGGTTCCTTTGTGATCGTGCTCATTCTCGACCGGTTCCTTCTCGTCAGATTTGCCCATGACCTTCTCCTTGCAGCCGATTTCCAGAGTCAATGTTGCGCCCCGGCGCAAGTCGGGTGGCCCGGCGGCCGCATGACCGCCGGGCCTCAAAGCTCAGGCTACTCGGTCCAGTCGAAAGTCCGCGTCACCGCCTTCTTCCAGAGCGCGTATTCGCGGTCCACATCGGCCTTGCCCATCTTTGGCTGCCATTCCTTGTCCTTGCCCCAGTTCTTGCGCAGGTCCTCCACCTCGGCCCAGAAACCCACGGCCAGGCCGGCTGCGTACGCCGCGCCCAGAGATGTCGTTTCGGCCACCGTCGGACGGATCACCGGCACGCCGAGGACGTCGGCCTGGAACTGCATCAACAGCTCGTTGTGCACCATGCCTCCGTCGACCTTGAGCGCGGTCAGCTTGACCCCCGAGTCGGCGTTCATCGCGTCCACGACCTCACGTGTCTGCCACGCGGTGGCCTCCAGCGCCGCCCGCGCGATGTGTCCTTTGTTCACGTAGCGAGTGAGCCCGGCGATCACGCCGCGCGCGCTCGTCTTCCAGTAGGGCGCGAACAGCCCAGAGAACGCGGGAACGAAGTACGCGCCACCGTTGTCCTCGACCGTCTTTGCGAGCGTTTCGATCTCGGGGGACGTCTTGATCAAACCCAGGTTGTCGCGCAGCCACTGCACCAGCGCGCCGGTGATCGCGATGGCGCCCTCGAGGCAGTAGACGGCTTCGGCCTTGCCGATCTTGTACCCGAGAGTGGTGAGCAAACCGTGCTTTGACTGGACGGGTTTGTTGCCGGTGTTCAGGAGCAGGAAGTTGCCGGTCCCATACGTGTTCTTCGCCTCGCCGACCGAGAAGCACGTCTGCCCGAACAACGCCGCCTGCTGGTCGCCCAGGTCGCCAGCGACCGGGATCCCGTCGAGGATGTGCTTGGCCTTTCCGTACACATCGCTCGATCCGCGGATCTCGGGAAGCATCGCCCGCGGGACGCCCATGATCTTCAGGATCTCGTCGTCCCAGTCGAGGGTCTTGAGGTTCATGAGCATCGTTCGGCTGGCGTTCGTTACGTCAGTCACGTGGACGCCACCTTCTGAACCTCCCGTGAGCAGCCAGATCATCCACGTGTCGATGTTGCCGAACAGCACCTCGCCCTTCTCCGCCTTGGCTCGGGTGCCGGAGACGTTGTCGAGGATCCACTTGATCTTCGGGCCTGAGAAGTAAGTGGCCAGTGGAAGCCCCACCTTGGCGCGGAAGCGGTCCTGCCCTCCCTCTCGGCCGAACTCCTCGACGATCTTGTCGGTGCGGGTGTCTTGCCAGACGATTGCGTTGTGGACCGGCTTGCCGGTCTTGCGGTCCCACACGACCGTCGTCTCGCGCTGGTTGGTAATGCCGACGGCCGCGATGTCCTCAGCCTTCACCTTGGCGAGGCCGGCTTTCACCACCTCCTGGGTCCGCTCCCAGATCTCCATCGGGTCGTGCTCAACCCAGCCAGGCTTGGGGTAAATCTGCTCGTGCTCCTTCTGGGTGACGGAGACGACCTTCCCAGCATGGTCGAAGACCATGAAGCGAGTGCTCGTGGTCCCCTGGTCGATCGCCGCGGCGTACTTCGGGTTCGCCATCTCAACTCCTTTCGCTTATGCGAATGCGGTTGCCTCCGGTTCCGAGAACCGGCTATGAGGGGAAGATCCAGTGATACGCGAGGGCTCCGAGCACGCCGCCGATGATCGGGGCCAGCACCGGGACCCATGCATAGGACCAGTCCGACGTCCCTTTGCCCGGGATGGGCAGGATGAAGTGGACGAGGCGCGGTCCGAGGTCGCGTGCGGGGTTGATCGCGTAACCGGTCGGACCACCCAGCGACAGGCCGATGGCAAACACGAGCAAGCCGACGAGCAGCGGCGTCAGACCCGCGGCGCCGGGCGCCTTGTTTCCGCCGATGGCCAGCACGCCGAACAGCAGCACGAAAGTCCCGATCACCTCGGTGACAAAGTTGAGGGCGTAGTTGCGGATCGCCGGCCCGGTGGAGAAGACGGCGAGCTTCAAGCCGGGGTCTTCCGTCTCGCGGAAGTGGTGGCTGTAAGCGGCGAAAACGAGAACTGCGCCGATTATCGCGCCGACGAACTCTCCCGCGATGTACACGGGAACGTCACTCCAGGGAGTCACGCCGATTGACGCAAGGCCCAACGTCACAGCGGGATTCAGGTGAGCGCCGCTGAAACGACCGACTGCATAGACAGCCATGGCGACTGCCATACCCCATCCGAACGTGATCACGATCCAGCCGCTGTTCTGGGCCTTTGACTTCGCAAGCAGCACGGCCGCCACGACGCCGTCCCCCAGCAGGATCAGGATGGCGGTCCCGACGACCTCCGACGGGAAAATGCCCATGTGACCTTCCCTCCTAGTGACTGCCCCCCGGGCGGGGCGCATGCGGGGGCGAAAGTAGCACCGTCGTAGGGCATTGTCAATCGTTGTTGGGTATCCCCGAACCTTCCGAGTGTGCCCCCGACAAAGCCTGCGCCGATTAGGCTGTGCATAAGTGCCGAAGCCGATCCAGTCGATCGAGCGAGCCGCGTCCATCCTGCGGCTTCTGTCCGGGCGCACACGGCGACTGAGCCTGGTCGAGCTGACCGGTGAGCTGGGGCTTCCCAAGGGCACGGTCTACGGCATGCTGCGCACGTTGGTGCAGGTGGGTTTCGTCGAACAGGACCCGGATTCGGGCAAATACCGGATCGGCGCCACGTTGCTGCACCTCGGCAGCAGCTACCTCGACGGCAACGAGCTTCGCACCCGGGCCCTCAACTGGTCGGACTGGCTGGCGGCGCGCAGCCGTGAGAGCGTGCGCATCGGCACGATGCACGAAGGTCAGGTGCTCGTCGTCCACCACGTGTTCCGGCCTGACGACAGCCCCCAAGCTCTCGAGGTCGGCGCGATGCTGCCCGCCCACGCAAGCTCGATGGGCAAGGTCCTCCTCGCCCATAACCGGTATGCCGTCACCGAGCTGAGCAAGACCCAGCTCGCGCGAATCACCAGCGCGACGATCACCGATCCGTATCAGCTGAGCGCAGAGCTGGAAGAGGTGCGCGAGCGCGGTTGGGCGGCAGAGATCGAGGAGCTGATCGTCGGTGAGGCTTCGTGCGCGGCGCCCATCAGAGATCGCCGTGGCATCAGTGTTGGCGCGATCGCGGTTTCGGGACCGGTCGAGCGGGTGTGCGAGCACGGGCAGCCGCGGGCGGAGCTTGTCTCATATGTGCGCGAGGGAGCGCGGACGATCTCCCGCGACCTTGGAGCGATTCCATGGTGAGACGCGCCCGAACGGCAGCCTTGACCATCGGGCCCAATTCCATTCGCTTCGGAGCCCACCGCGGGCCGGCGGCAAGGTGAGCGAGCAATAC
>JALYYG010000007.1 GCA_030946685.1 Candidatus Dormiibacterota bacterium
CTCCCGCTGGGTGTCGGCCTGCTGCTTGGTCGAATCGGCAACCTGGCCGATCGTTTCCTTCGTCCGCTCCGCAACGCGCCGGGTCGTCGATTGGTCGATCATCGTGCTGCGGCTGGGTGTCATCTGATTCGCCATACGTGTCCCTCCTGATGGTGGGTTGCCTAGGTTGGCAAATTATATACGCCCCATCAGGAGATGTGACAGTCCCACTATACGTTTAGAGCTCCAGGGCAAGAAGAGCTCGGGCTGGCTACGTCCGTGCGAGCGGCGTCTCCTGGAGCGGCGGTCTCGGCATGCGGCCGTGTACGATCTCGAACCCCGTCGTATTGCTGATGACGTCCACCTCGTCGCGCCGGAGCCGCAGTTCGGTGGCTCCCTTGCCGGCGCGGAGATTCTTCAGCGTGAGATCGGGCAGCCAGTCAGGCAAGTCCGGGTTGATGTAGATGACCTTGGCGTTGCCGGCGGTGTGAATCCCGCAGAGGATCGCGACCAGGCGAAAGATCGCGGCTGCGGCCCAGGCCTGCGGCACGTTGGTGCCGAGATAGGGGACCGGATAGGCGCCCGGCTCGCGCGCGACCCCGGCCCAGAGCTCCGGCAGGCTGTAGTGATCGAAGCGCTCGGCGGCCGCGAAAATGCCTTCGGCGATCTGCTGCGCCTCGGTGTGCCGCCCCGCCCGTCGAAAGCCGCCGGCGATGGTCGCGTTGTCGTGCGGCCAGACCGATCCGAGGTGATACGAGTACGGGTTGTAGGACGGATGCTTCATCGAGAGCGTGCGGATACCCCAGCCACTCCACATGTCGGGCTGCATCAGCCGGTCGACCACGCGCTGCGCGCGATCGGTGGGAACGATGCCGCTGGCGAGGCAGTGCCCGGCGTTCGAGGCGACCGACTTGATTGGCCGCTTGTTGCCGTCGAGTCCCAGATAGTACGTGCCCTCTTCCTCCCACCAGAAGCGCTCGTTGAAGTCGTTGTAGAGGCGGACGGCTCGCTGGCGTAATTCGGCAGAGCGCTCGGTATCGCCCCATATCTGGTACGCCTCGGACATCCGCAGCAGCGCATCAAAGGCGTAGCCCTGGAGCTCACAGAGTGCAATCGGGAGGGGTGCGATGGTACCGTCCTCGTGCTGGACGGCGTCGTGCGAGTCTTTCCAACCCTGGTTGTAGAAGCCGACCGGTGAACGGGTCTTGTACTCCTGGAAGCCATCGCCATCACGGTCTCCGTGCTCGAGCATCCACTTGAGCGCCGCCTCGGCGTTCGGCCGGTAGCGGTCGAGGATCCCTTTGTCACCTGACCACTGGTAGGCGTAGGAGAGAACGACCAGGAAGAGCAGCGTTGCATCGGCGGTCCCGTAGTAGGGCGTGAACGGGAGGAGACCGAGGCTGGCCAGCTCGCCGTAACGCACGTGCGGGATCTTGCCGGGTTCCTTGTCCTGTTCGGCATTGTCATCGGTCGCTTGCACGCGCGAGAGGCGGTCGAGGGCGCCGAACGCGAACTCGGGAAAGCCGCTGATGCTTTCCATCGCGACCACCAATGAGTCGCGGCCGAAAAGCGTGACGTACCAGGGGATGCCGGCCGCCGGGATATAAACGCTGCGGCGCACCGCGAAGTCCGCCATCCGGAGTGCCTCCATGTCGGCGACCGCCTGACGCCAGATGCGGGCCAGCGTCGCGTGGCCCGTGGCGGCGAGCTCGACCGCCGGGAGGACCCCCGTGGCCATTTCCGGGTCCCGGTTCTGGATGGCGCTGCAGGGCAGCACCCGCGCGCGCTTGCCATCGATTACCGGCAGCCACTCGATGCAGGTGTGCCAGGTCTGCTTGGGCGCGAGGTTGATGACGAACTGCATGCGGCCGTTGGCGAACTCGGGATGCGAGTTCTCTCGCTTGATACAGACGTGCAGCTCGCGCTTGAACGTTCCATTCGTGTAGGTCGTCCGCAACTCGCCGGCTTTCTCGTGCCATGAGCTCTGCAGGTCGCCGCGACGAACCAGGCGCTTTCGCCGGACGTCGAAGATGTCGGCGAAGTCCGACTCGATGGCGACCTCCAGAATCAGGCGGACCGGATGGGGCACGTAGCTGACGAGGTCATAGTCCTCGTGGACCCCTTCGAAAATGGTGCGGTCGAGGCGGAAGCCGATCGCCCGCTCCTCGAGGATGATGTCGTGTTCGGCCCCGTTCTTGGTGCCGGCCAGCGGCAGCTCCGGGGTGGTGAACTCATGGCGCACGGAAAAGTGGTCGATGGTGCTGGCGTCGAGCAGCAGCGGGGCGCGGCCGTTGATGGCGACCGAGTAGCTCGACACGAAGCGGGTGTCGCGGGCAAAGAAACCCACCCCGCCGGTCGGCACCATCGTGGCGTTGGGGTCCGAGACCAGGAACTGATGGTCATGGTTGATGGTGACCGTCACTGCAGATGATGTTAGGTCAGGATCACGGCCATGTCACCGTAGATGGCGTAAATGGCCTCGAACGTCGGCTTGTCGATCCACTCCACGCCGGTCCAGGGATTGTTGATCAGCACCCGGGTCGGCTGCACGCCGACGACCGTGACGGCATGCTCGCCCGGACCGGCATCGGTCACGGTCTTGCCGTCAAATGCGATGTAATCCTGCCGCGTCAGTCGCACCCAGTGATCGGTCACCCAGGCGACGACCGGGTGGCCGTTGAGGACGGCGTCGTAGACCTCCGCGGGCGGGATGTTCTGTCCTGACCTCAGGACGTGCCCGCCCAGCACCGTGGCGGCATGGGCGATCGGTGGGTCGCGAATAGGGGCAGGCGTCGTCTGGAAGCTTCCCGATTTCTTATCCACACCATTTCTGGACCGCCTGTGTCAACGCGTCGAGTTCAGTCCGGCCCGTTATGGCTGAGCTTGGTTAGGGCGGGCTAACCCTCGCGGCCCGCGGGCCCGGCCACGGAGGCGGCGACCAGATGATAGCGATGCTCCGGCCGCCCAGGTGATCCATACCGCATCACGACTTCGACCCGGCCCGAGTGCACCAGATGGTCGAGATAGCGTCGGGCGGTGACGCGGCTGAGGCTCGCGAGGTCGGCAACCTCCACCGCCGCCAGGTCGCGCCCGGCCTGGTACAGGATGCGAGTGACCAGGTCGAGCGTCGGCCGCGACAACCCCTTCGGGAGTGTCTCGCCGCCGCCCTGCCTGAGGATTGTGTAGAGCGTGTCGACGGCGTGCTGGTCGGCCTCGGAGAGTTGCTTCAGCCGCTGGTGCATGGCAGCGTAACTCTGCAGCTTCCCCTGGAGGGCAGCGAATCGAAAGGGCTTGATCAGGTAGTGGACGACGCCGCCATGCATCGCGGCCCGCAGGCTCTCCACGTCGCGTGCGGCCGTAATGGCGATCACGTCCACTCGAGCGGCGCCGCCCTCGCGGATGGTGCGCATCACGTCCAACCCCGAGATGTCGGGCAGGTAGATGTCGAGCAGCACGAGGTCCGGCGTGGTTCCGGTAATCAATCGCAGCGCGTCCGCGCCGGTCCCGGCCTCGCCAACCACGGTAAAGCCTGGCACCTTTTCGACGTAGGCGCGATGGAGCGCCGCGACCCGGAAGTCGTCGTCGACGATCAGCGTGCGGATCATGGCGTCGCCACCGTCAGGGGCTTAGTCGCTAGCGGTAAGCGGACCGTGAACACGGCGCCGCCCTGGTTGACGACCGTGACGTCGCCACCGCGACGGGCAGCCACCTGTTGCACGAGAGCGAGCCCGAGTCCACGCCGCGAGCCCGGGGCGGCCACCTTGGTCGTGTAGCCCTCCGAGAAGATGTGACCGAGGTCACCGTGGCTCACCCCGGGGCCGGAATCGTGCACCTGGATGACGACGTCGCCGTTCGCCTTGTGGATCGAGACTTCGACCCAGCGCGGACCGCCGTTCGACGAGGTGGCCGCGGCGTCGAGCGCGTTGTCGATCAAGTTGCCGACGACGGTGATCAAATCGCGCGGATGTCCGGCGTCGCCGTCGAGACGGCTGTCGGGCGTGAGCCGGAACTGAATGCCGCGCTCCGCGGCCACGGCTGATTTTCCGAGCAAGAGCGCGCCCAGCACGGGGTCGCCCACCCGCTCGAGCAATGACTCGGTCAGTTCCTGCGAGACACTCGACGACTCGGTGGTCAGCTGCATCGCTTCCTCCTGCCGGCCGAGCTCGATCAGCCCCGCGATGGTGTGAAGGCGGTTGGAGAAGTCGTGCGCCTGGGCGCGCAACGCCTCGCTCACACTGCGGGCGTTGTCCAGCTCCCGCAGCAGGCCCTCGAGCTCGGTGCGGTCGCGGAAGGTGGCGACGTGGCCGATCGTCCGTCCCCGAACCACGACCGGCATCCGGCTCACCACCAGTACGCGGTCGGCGGCGAGCACCACCTCATCGGCGCCGGTCGCCTCGCCGATCAGCAAATCCCGGACGCGGCCGGCCGGCAGGACCTCCGTCAGCAATTGTCCCACGCTGTCGGCCGAGAGGCGCAGCAGACGGCGGGCCTCATCGTTGATCAGCGTGATCCGCCCCTCGACGTCGGTCGCGACCGTGCCCTCGCGAATGCCATGCAGGCTCGCCTCACGTGTCTCCAGCAAACTCGCGATCTCCTCAGGCTCCAGCCCAAAGGTCTGACGCTTCAAATGGCGGGCCAGCAGCAGTGAGCCAAGCACGCCCAGCGCCACCGCGACGAGCAGGTAGACCGCCAGCAATGGCAGGTCGGCGGCCAGCTGGCCGGAGACTTGATCCACCAAGAATCCCACCGACACGATTCCCACCACCCGGCCGGTGCCGTCGCGGATCGGCGCCTTGCCGCGAACCGAGACGCCCAGCGTTCCCTGCTGGATACCGACGAAGGTATGGCCGGCCAGGATGGCGCTGGGGTCTTCGTCGATTACTTTCCCGATCATTGCCGGGTTGGGGTGCGAGTACCGAATCCCGTCGGGGCCGGCGATGACGACGAATTTGGCCCCGGTCGCCTGCCGCATTCCCTCGGCCAGCGGCTGGAGCGTCCGGGCCGGGTCGGAGTCGCGCAATGCATCCCGGACGGATGGCATGCTGGCGACCGACTGGGCGACCGTCAGCGCCCGCTGCTCGTACTGGGCGTCGAGCCGTTGCCGCTCCACCAGCACGGAAACGACCGCCCCAACCAGCAGCGCTCCCAGCACGATGGCGAGCTGGAGGGCGAGAATCCGTGACGCCAGGCTGAGGCGCGGGCCGTGCACCGGCCTCATCGTATCCCGTTGTCGCTAGCAGAGGGGCCGACCATAACGACCATAACGGTCGCAAACTCCGCAAGGCTATTCAGCGGCCTTCCGGCCCATTTACGGTGGCGGGGATGGCTGGCCCGGCGATCGAGCTGCACGGCGTCACCAAGCGGTTCGCCACTTCCAAAGGCGGCATCTACACCGCCCTGCGCGACCTCACGCTGGAGGTTGGCGCTGGCGAGTTCTGCGCCGTGGTGGGGCCGACCGGCTGCGGCAAGTCGACGACCCTGGCGCTGATCTCTGGCCTCGAGCCGGCCAGCGCGGGCGAGGTCCGCGTGGAGGGACGCCCCGTCAAGGGCATCA
>JALYYG010000013.1 GCA_030946685.1 Candidatus Dormiibacterota bacterium
GGCGTGGCCGTGCCGAACATGGGTGCGGCGATCGAGATCAGCAACGCCTCCGCGAGGAGCCGTTCGTCGCCGCTGCGCCGCGCGTGCTCGACCGCACGGCGGGCGGCGCTCTCGGCACGGTCATACCGGCACGGCATCCACTCGATCTCCGCGAGCTTCGTCCAGACCGTCGCCAACGCGGCATCATCTCCGAGCTCCTCGAAGGCGCGGGCGGCTTCCTCCAGCTCGGAACGGAACTCCTCGGTTGGCATTCCGTGGGGATCCGTAAGCATCTGGGTGGAGGAGCGTCGGATCCGGGCCAGCCACTCCAGCGATCGGTCGCCGGTGTCCCGGGCTAGCCCGACAGCCTCCTCGTAGGCCACCAACGCCGGCTTCACTTCCCCCACCCGTCCGAGCGCATCACCCAGGTCGTACAGGACCCGGGCTCGCTCCGCACCGTGAGCCGCGCCGACGACAAGGGCCCTGCGGAGCAGGTTCGCTGCGGCCGGATGATCGCCCCGCGGGGGCAAGCTGCGTCCGGTACGCGTGGGCCTGCTCCAGGTGGTAGGCGACGATTTCCTCTTGCTCGGCGACCGCCTCGCCGGCAACGCGCTCGAGCCAGGCCGCGAATCGCTCGTGGAACTCGGCGCGCCGGATCTTCGGGATGGCCTCGTACGCGGCATCCCGGACGAGCAGGTGCAGGAAGCGGAACGCGTCCTCTCCCCGCAGCGTCGTCCGCTCGGGCCGGATCAACTCCTTGCGAACGAGCGCCATCAGGTTGCCCGGCACCCGCGATCGAACTTCCTCGGGCACAAGGTCGCCGACTGCGCCGACGAAGAACTCCTTGCCGACGACGGCGGCCGCCTCCATCACGGTCCTTTCCTCGAGTGTCAACCGATCGAGGCGCGCGGCCAGCAGCGCCTGTATCGACGGCGGCACGGTGACGGCGGACACGTCACCGGCCGCGGCCCACCGGCCGTCATCGCGCGTGAGGAGCCCGTCCTCGATCAGCATCGCCAGGGTCTGCTCGACGAACAGCGGGTTGCCCTCAGCGGTTCCGACGATCCGTTCTGCGATCTGCGCCGGCAGGTCCGCCGCCCCGAGGAGGTTCGCGATGAGCGACTGCGACTGCTTCTGCGTGAGCGGCTCGAGCGACACTGTCGCGGCGTTCGCCTTCCCGCCCCCCCACGCCGGTCGAATGTCGAGCAGGTCGGACCGCGCCATGCACACGAGCAGGATCGGCGACTCGCGCGACCAGTCCGCGATGTGCTCGACGAGGTCGAGGAGCGTGGGCTCGCCCCAGTGGATGTCGTCGAACACCAACACCAGCGGGCGCTCGCGCGCAGACGCCTCGAAGAACCGGCGGATCGCCCAGAATGTCTCCTCACCCGCTGCGGCCTCGGCGATACCCAGCAGCTGCGAGATGCGCCGGCACACGAGCTCCTGATGCTCGTCGCTCTCGAGCAGGGAGCAGACCTTAGCTTCGATCACATCTGGGAGGTCGAAGTCGGCCAGCCCGGCCGCCTGCTTGATCGCCTCGACGACTGGGAAGTACGTGATTCCCTCGCCGTAGGAAAGGCATCGGCCGAGCAGGACCTCGGCCGAGCCGTCGAGACCCGAGATGAACTCGGCGACCAGGCGCGACTTGCCCACCCCCGCGGGCCCGAGGATCGTGAACAGCTGGCACGCGCCGTCCTCGACCGCTGCATTGAATGCCTGACGGAGTTGCGCGAGCTGTCGCTCGCGCCCCACCATTGGCGAGTCCAGGCGCCGCGGGACTGCCCAAGTCACCTCGCGGACGGCGAGGAGACGCCACGCCGGAACGCGCTTGGCCTTGCCCTTCAACTCGAGCGGCTCGACCGGCTCAGCCTCGACGGCGTCGCGCACCAAACGGTAAGTGGCGTCGCCGAGCAGGATCTCGCCGGGCTCAGCGCTCTGCTCCAAGCGTGCAGCGACGTTGACGGCGTCACCGGTCACGAACGACCGATTGGTCGAATCGCCGGCGACGACCTCGCCAGTGTTCACGCCGATCCGCATCTGCACCGTGACGCCCCGATCCCGCTCGAGCTCTTTGTTCAGGCTCGCGAGCGCGTCGCGCATGTCGATCGCTGACCGCGCGGCCCGCAAGGCGTCGTCCTCGTGCAACCGCGGGATGCCGAAGACGGCCATGACGGCGTCGCCGATGTACTTCTCGACCGTGCCGCCATGGCGCTCAATAGCCGAGCGCATCGCGTCGAAGTAGCGGGACTGGACGTCGCGGAGCGACTCGGGGTCCAGGCGCTCTCCGAGCGATGCCGAGCCGGTCACATCGCAGAAGACCACGGTGACGGTCTTGCGCAACTCGCGTTGCGGCGTCGCCGGCAAGAGCGGCGCCGCGCACGCCGGGCAGAACGCAAAGTCCTCCGGGCTCTCCCGCCCGCAGTTCGAACAGGTCACCATGGGCCGCAGCGTACGCCCGGGACTCTACCGGCGCAGGGAGCAGCTCCAACGGTTCAGCGGACGGGAGGTCGATCGTCGCGGGGTTCGTTCTGGCGCCCGGGCAGCGGAAGGGCGATGCGCGCTCGATAGGCTGACAAGTCGAGTTCGAGTTAATACGACAATTCGAACTCAGCCCGGTTTCAGCTATCCAACCGGCCGCCAGGATCGATGTAGTCGAGCAGGTGACTCAGCTCGTTCTTGAGCGACGCTAGCTGGTGCTGGCCCAGCAATTCCGCGTACTCCGCTTCGAGGTCCGACACGACGGCGAGCGCATCACGCAGCAGGCTCTCGCCTCTGGGCGTCCGGCGAACGATCACCGTGCGGCCATCGGTCGGATGCGGTTGCCGCTCGACGTAGCCTTTGGCTTCGATCTCAGCGAGTTGCTGGCTTGCCGCCTGCCGAGTCACGCCCGCCTTCCCAGCCAGGGCTGTGATGCTGGTGCCACCGGTGTCAAGGTTGGCAAGCAGCGCTGGGTACGACGGCTGCAAGTCGGGGTAGCCACGAGCCCGGATCCGCGCGACCATCTCGTCGTTTTCCGCCCGTCGGGCCCGTAGCAGCAGCCGGTACAGGGTCTGCTCCCGGAAGCTCCGAAGAGGCTGCCCTCCCAGATCGTCCTCGCCCAAACTACGCAAGCTCCTTGACAAAGTGCGCAAGGTGGTTTACAAACACTGTACCGCAAAACCTACCATGGAGGAAACCTGGAGATGCAGCGAGAGCCAAAAGAGATCGTCCGGGCGTTTGTCGAGGAATACCAGCAGGGCAGGGACGAGGAAGCGTTTCGGCGCTACCTGTCGCCGGATGTCCTGGATCACACACCAATGCCGGGAACCGCGCCCGGTGCCGAAGGTGTGAGCCAAGTCTTCCAAATGCTTTGGGCGGCCCTGCCTGACATGCGGGTCGAGATTCATCAACAAGTTGCCGAGC
>JALYYG010000015.1 GCA_030946685.1 Candidatus Dormiibacterota bacterium
TGTTGTTCTCCACGGTGGACGGGTCCATGGGGTCGGTGCTGCTGGCGCGGACCAGGCGCGCGGAGACCAGGACCATCCAGGCCAGGGGCAGCGCCAGGAAGCAGCGCTCCCAGGCGCCGACCGCGAACGTCGTCGGCAGCAGAGCCATGCCCACGAGCAGCACAACGACCATTGCCACGCCCAGGCCAAAGGAGAGCGGTCCATAACCGCTCCACCCGTCGCGTCGCCGCAGCGCGCGAGCGAAGACCAGCGGTGCGCCTGTGAGCGAGAGCATGGCGACAGCCGTGGCGGCCCGATGAACGGTGGTTGCCTGCATTGACGCGGGATTGAGCGGGACGTCTGCTGCAAGCATCAGCGACGCGCCTGCGCACCCGAGCATTACGCGGCCGGCCGCCGCACCCGGACCCATAGCAGCAGCAAGCCCGAGCATCGCAGCTCCAACCGTGAAGATGGCCAGGCCGACAGCCGCCGAGGCGGGAAGGCCGGGCTCAGCGAGCCGGCTGATGGTCCGCGTCAACGGATCGTATCCGGGCGTGAGCAGGCCTGCGAGCAGCACAACCGGTGCCGCCAGAGCCGGCGCAACGATGCCCAGGGCTCCGCCCAGTCGCTTCACCGGATGATCATCGCCATGCCCCTCGATGGCGCCTCTGGGTGCGGGGTGGCTCTAGGACATCGCCGGGACTCGCGGCAGCTCTTCGATGGCGGCGTCGATCCTCGACTGGGACAGCTCGATGTCCTCGAGCTTGCCCGCGAAGTAAGCGTCGTAGGCCGACATGTCGAAATGCCCGTGCCCTGACAGGTTGAAGAGGATGGTCCTCGCTTCGCCGGCTTCTCGCGCGGCCGCCGCCTCTTCTGCCACCGCTCGGAGGGCATGCGCTGCCTCGGGAGCAGGAAGAAAGCCTTCGGCGCGCGCGAACCGCACAGCCTCGGCAAAGCACTCGTTCTGCTTGTAGGCGCGAGCTTCGACCACACCCTTGTCGACAAGAAGACACAGTGACGGAGCGTCGCCGTGGTAGCGGAGCCCGCCCGAGTGGATCCTGTCGGGCACGAAACTGTGGCCGAGCGTGAACATCTTCACGACGGGGCCCAGGCCGACCGCGTCGCCGAAGTCGTATGCGTACACACCTCGGGTGAGAGTTGGGCACGCCGCCGGCTCCGCGGCGATGAAACGGGTCTTTGGGTGCTCGCCCTTCAGCTTGTCGCCGATGAAGGGATAGCTGAGCCCCGCGAAGTTGGAGCCGCCGCCGACGCAGCCGATGACCACGTCGGGGTAGGCGCCCGCCATCTCCATCTGCTTTTTGGCTTCGAGACCGATGATCGTCTGGTGGAGGAGCACATGGTTGACCACCGATCCCAGCGAGTACTTCGCGTCGTCGTGGGTGGCCGCGTCCTCGACCGCTTCAGAGATGGCGATGCCGAGGCTGCCCGGTGAGTCGGGGTCGCTCGCGAGGATTCCGCGACCGGCGTTGGTCAGGTTGGTTGGGGAGGCGTGCACTTTCGCGCCCCAGGTCTCCATCATCGCCCGGCGGTAGGGCTTTTGCTCGTATGAAACCTTGACCATGTACACGGTGACCTCGAGACCGAACAGGCCGCCGGCGAACGCCAGCGCTGAACCCCACTGCCCGGCTCCGGTCTCGGTCGTCAACCGCTTGACGCCCTCTTTGGAGTTGTAGTAGGCCTGCGGCACCGCCGTGTTCGGCTTGTGTGAGCCGGCCGGCGAGACACCCTCGTACTTGAAGTAGATATGGGCAGGGGTGTCCAGCGCCTTCTCGAGTCTGTCAGCCCGATAGACCGGGCTCGGTCGCCACATTCGATAGACGTCCCGGACCTGATCGGGGATCTCGATCCACGGCTCGGCCGAAACCTCCTGAGCGATGATGGCCTGCGGAAAGATCGGGGCCAGGTCCGCCGGTCCCATCGGCTGCAGCGTGCCCGGGTGGAGGTACGGAGCAGGAGGTGCCGGAAGGTCCGGCAGGATGTTGTACCAGCGCTCAGGTATGTCGCTCTCGCTGAGCAGGATCTTCTTAACCATGCGCCCCTCCTGAATGACCGCTCTTAAACGGGTCGGGCCCAAAGGGTAACGCTCAGCGTCGCCGAGCGCTCGGTCTTGTCCTCATCCCTCGCCTATAACGGTCTCCAGCGTTGGTGGCGATTCCTTGTGCTGCCGCCGCGGATCAGCTCCAGGCGAGGACGTGGACCGTCGGTGCGCCCCGAAGGAGGCTTTCTGCTGCCCCGCTGAAACTGCACCGGCCAGTCGACGCTGTGCTCCTGGTCGGCGGCGGCATGCAGCGTCCAGGCCGGGTCGTAAAGGTGGGCGCGCCCTAGGGCGCACAGATCCGCGCGGCCGGCGAGGATGATCGTGTTCACGTCGTCGTAGCCGCTGATCGCGCCGACTGCGATGGTCGGGATTCCCGTCACGTTCCGGATCCGGTCGGCGAAAGGCGTCTGGTAACTTCGCCCAACGGCGGGTCTCTCCTCCGCGACCGTCTGCCCGGTCGACACGTCAACCGCGTCGACTCCGTGGTTGGCAAAGGCGCGCGCCACCTCCACCGAATCATCTGCGGTCAGCCCGCCTTCGTACCAGTCCGACGCCGACACTCGCACCGTCATCGGCTTGCCTACGGGCCAAACGGACCGGACCGCGTCGAACACCTCGAGCGGGTAGCGCAGGCGGTTCTCGAGACTCCCGCCGAACTCATCCCGCCGCACGTTTGTCAGCGGTGAGATGAAGCTCGCGAGCAGGTAGCCGTGCGCGCAGTGCAGCTCGAGGAGGTCGAATCCGGCGCGTGCCGCCATTCGCGCCGCTGCGACGAACTGCTCGCGGACAAGGTCCATGTCATCCCGGTTCATCTCGCGTGGGGTTTGGCTCACCGGGAGGTAGGGCAGCGGTGATGGGGCCATCAGCTCCCAGTTGCCGCTCGCCAGGGGCTCGTCCATTCCTTCCCACATCAGCCTGGTCGATCCTTTCCGGCCCGAGTGGCCGAGCTGGATTCCAATCTTCGCGGGCGCGTGTCGATGCACGAAATCGACCAGCTGCGTGAACGCCGATTCGTGCTCCGGCTTGTACAGGCCCGCGCAGCCGGGGGTGATCCGCCCTTCGCGCGAAACGCAGACCATCTCGGTCATGACCAACCCGGCGCCGCCCAACGCTTTGCTGCCCAGGTGCACGAGGTGGAAATCGCCGATCAGCCCGTCATCGGACGTGTACATGTCCATGGCGGAGACGATCACGCGATTGGCCAGGTCGAGCTCACGGAGCCTGATCGGAGCGAACATGGGTGGAACCGGCTGGCGGCCCTGGTTGAACCAGCGGTCGACGCCGGACACGAATTCAGGATCCCGCAGCTTCAAGTTCCAGTACGTCACGCGCCGGCTGCGCGTAAGCAAATTGAAGGCGAACTGGGACGGCTCCTGCCGCACATATTGCGAGATGTTCTCGAACCACTCCAGGCTTGCCTGAGCCGCGCGCTGTGCGCTTTCAACCACAGGCCGGCGCTCGGCCTCGTACGCGACCAGCGCTTCGTCCACAGAAGGGTTTTCGTGAAGGCACGCGGCCAGCGCAAGCGCGTCCTCCATCGCGAGCTTCGTTCCCGAACCGATGGAGAAGTGAGCGGTATGGGCCGAGTCCCCGATGAGCAGCACGTTGCCGTCGCGCCACGATCGAGCACGCACAGTCGCGAACCGAATCCAGCGGCTGTTGTTGGCGACCAGCTCGTGTCCGTGCAGCACGTCGGCGAATATCTCCGCGCAGAACGCGATGCCCGCCTCATCGCTTTCGCCCGGCTTCCATGAGCGCTGTGAGGAGTCCAGCTGGCCGCTCTTGATCCAGCTGTCTTCTTCGAGCTCGACGATGAATGTGCTCATCGCCTCGCTGTACGGGTAGGCATGGGCCTGGACGACGCCGAAATCGGTCTCGGCGATGAAGAACTTGAAGGCATCGAAGACCAGGGGGGTACCCAGCCACATGTATCGCGCGTGCCGAGCATCGAGCTGAGCCTGGAACACCTCTTGGCGTCCCTGGCGAGTAACGCTGTTGACGCCGTCGGCGCCCACCACGAGGTCGTACTTCGAGCGTAGAAGCTCTAGCGGAGGGGCCGTCTTCTGGTAGGTGATCGCCACGCCGAGCTCCTCGCACCGTGCACGCAAGGTCGCCAGCAGCCGTTGGCGGCTGATCGCGGCGAAGCCGTGCCCGCCGGAGGTCAGGACGTGCCCGCGGAAGTGCACGTCGATGTCGTCCCAGATCGCAAAGTCCCGCGCCAGCTGTTCGTAGAAGCCGGCGTCGGCCTGTTCGATGCCGCCCAGCGTCTCGTCGGAGAAGACGACACCGAACCCGAATGTGTCGTCTGGCGCATTCCTCTCCCAGACCTCGATCCGGTGATGCGGGTTGAGAAGCTTCACCAACGTCGCGAGGTAGAGCCCCGCCGGCCCGCCTCCGATGATTGCGATATCCAGGGCCCGGCTCGAGGGGGTCAGCTCCCTTCCCGGAGCCGGTACCGCTGCAGCTTGCCCGTTGCCGTTCTCGGCAGCCTCTCCGCGAACTCGATAACGCGTGGGTACTTGTAGGGAGCGATCTGGCTCTTGACGAAGTCCTGCAGCGTTTTCGCGGCCTCGGCGCCGAGCGCTGCTCCAGGACGCAGCACCACGACTGCTTTCACGATCATGCCGCGGTCCTCATCGGGCACGCCGATGACCGCCGTCTCGGCGACGTCCGGGTGACGAAGCAATGCCTCCTCGACCTCTGGGCCGGCGATGTTGTAGCCGGAGGAAACGATCATGTCGTCGGCCCGCGCCTGATAGTGAAAGTAGCCATCCGCGTCCCGAGCGTACACGTCGCCAGTGATGTTCCAGCCGTCCCGGACGTAGGTCGCCTGGCGGTCACCGCGCAGGTAGCGGCAGCCTGTCGGCCCCTTGACCGCGAGCCTGCCCAGCTCCCCATCCGGCACGCGCTGCCCGTCCGGGTCCTGCACCTCGGCCACGTAGCCGGCAACGGCTCGTCCGGTGCTCCCGGGTCGAGTCTCGCCGCCGGCCGCGGAGATGAAGATGTGAAGCATCTCGGTCGAGCCGATGCCGTCGATGAGCCGGATCCCGCTTGCCTCGTAGATTGCGTCCCACGTCGCCTTCGGCAGCGTCTCGCCTGCAGACACGCAAGCGCGCAGCGAGGCGATCCCGGCAGCTCCAAGGTCGGGAATCATCGCACGGTATGCGGTCGGTGCCGTCGCAAGCACGGTTATTCGATGGCGCTCGACCGCCGCGAGCAAGCCGGCCGGTGAAGGTTGCTCGATGAGGTAGGTCGCGGCGCCGGCGCGTAGCGGGAAAACGACGCTCTGGCCGAGGCCGAACGTGAACGCCAGCGGAGGGCTTCCTGCGAACAGGTCGTCGGAAGTTGGACGCAGCACATGGAGCGAGAACGTATCCGCGATGGCGAGGACGTCGCGATGGAAATGCATCGTCGCTTTCGGTTTTCCTGTGGTGCCCGACGTGAATGCGAGCATGCACACATCGTCAGCGGCGGTCGCAACGTTGTCGAAGGCAGCGGGCTTGTGCGCAGTGAGTTGCGTGAGATCGTCCTCACCGGAGCCGCCGTAAAGCACTGTCGTCAGGCTGGGGATGGCAGCCCCTTCGAGGTCCGCGACGAAGCGATGGTCGCAGAGGGCCAGGTTCACCTCGGCTATGTCCGTGACCGTGCGCAGCTCGCCCGCGCGCAGCAGGGGCATCGTCGTCACTGCGACCCCGCCCGCTTTGAGGACGCCGAACCAGGCCGCAACGAGCCAGGGATTGTTGGGGCCTCGCAGCAGCACACGGTTCCCAGGCACCAGGCCCGTTTCCTCGACCAGCACACGGGCGACCTGGTTGGATTTCGCCAGCAGGTCGGCGTAGGTCCACGTTTCCGTTTCTGTGACGAGGCAGCGCCGGGAGCCTTCGCCGGCCAGCACGTGCCGGTCGACGAGCTCGGCCGCGCAGTTGATCGAGGGCGGGTAATGGAGCCCTGGCAGCGTGAACAGGAACTCCGGCCAACCGGCTCGCGGAGGGAGGTTGTCCCTGGTGAAAGTATCGACATGCGCCGACTGCGAGATCTGCATCTAATGCCCTCGCGCTGATCAGCTGTGCGCTCGACATACTAGCGTCATGCAGCCGGCGAACCCGCCGCGGAATGTCAATCCCAAGGAGCTGGGACCTGCCCGAGGGTTCTCACATGCGACCATCGCAGGCGGCCTCGCCTGGCTTGGCGGCCAGATTGGATCCGACGCGACCGGCAAGATCGCGGAGCCGGGCGACGTCGTGGCCCAGTTCACCCGCGCGATCGGCAACCTCTCGATCGCGCTGCGGGCGGCCGGCTGCGCGCCGGCGGACACGGTCAAGCTCACCTATTACGTGACGGACGTGAGGGCCTACAAGGACAACCTGCGTGCGATCGGATCGGCGTACCGCGAGGTGTTCGGCCGCCACTACCCGGCAACGACCCTGGTGGAGGTGCGCTCACTGTTCGATCCCGATGCTCTCGTCGAGATCGACGCCGTCGCTGTGTGTCCAGGGTGAGTCGGTGGGAGCACTTTGACTACGAAGAACGCGACGGCGTCGCAACGCTCACCTTCTCGAGGCCCGAGCGTCTCAACTCTCTGACGTTCGAGGTGTACGCGGATGTTCGCGATCTCACCGATTCATTGCGATCGCGCGCCGACGAGGTTCGCGTGCTTGTCATCCGCGGAAAAGGCCGCGGTTTCTGCTCAGGTGGCGACGTCGACGGGATCATCGCCGAGCTGCTCAAAATGGACGCTCGCGGGGTGTACGAGTTCGCTC
This sequence comes from Candidatus Dormiibacterota bacterium, assembly GCA_030946685.1. Taxonomy (GTDB): domain Bacteria; phylum Chloroflexota; class Dormibacteria; order Dormibacterales; family Dormibacteraceae; genus Palsa-872. The sequence goes on from JALYYG010000015.1 coordinate 6,799, forward strand.
GCATGACAGGCGCATGCGTTCGCAACCTGCGCGAGATCCCGCAACCGGTGATCGCCGCAGTCAACGGAATCGCCGCCGGCGCTGGCGCGGTCCTTGCCACCGCCGCCGACATCCGCGTCCTGGCGGAGTCGGCGAGCTTCCGGTTCCTCTTCACCAGCGTCGGGCTCTCGGGCGGCGACATGGGCGTTTGTTGGTTGCTGCCGCGCATCGTCGGCCTTGGCCGGGCGACGGAGATCCTGCTGCTCGGCGGCAAGATCACGAGCCATGAGGCAGCGGCTTGGGGACTGGCTTCCACGGTCGTTCCCGATGACCAACTGGATGCGGCGGTAGCCGATTATGTGGTCCGGCTCAAGGAGCTTGCGCCTTGGGGTCTCGCGATGACCAAGGAGATGCTCAACCGCGCCGCCTCAACCGACTATTCGACCGCTATCGAGATGGAGGCGTGGACTCAGACGCTGCTGATGAAGGCACAGGACTTCCACGAGTTCCACGCAGGCTTCACAGGCAAACGTAAGCCCGAGTTCCTCGGTCGCTAAAGGTCAGCTCGCAGGCTGGCCGCCATCGATGATCCCGGTCGCGGCCTAGCGAGGTGGGGGGAGGGCAGCCAGCACTGCCGCTGCGGCCAGGACGGCCAGCAGCACGCCGAGTTCGAGGCGACGTCGTCGAAGCAGCGCCATCGCCACTGCAGCGCCCACGACTAGCACTTTGATCATCAACACCTGCCCGTACGCAGAGGTCATCAAGGCCTGCAGAAGGCCGACATGAGTGACCGCGAGCAGAAGCCCGCTCATGATGGTGATTGCGAACAACAGCGCGGCGGGGCGCCCAAAACGGCGGTCGGGGGCACTGAGATATGCAGCCAACCCACCCACCCAGAGACCCATGACCGCGACGTGGATGGCGACGAGCAGCTGGCCGGCCACGGGCAACCCCGGGATTGAATGAGCGGCCGCGCCATCGATCAGCGCAACCGCCAAACCGATGCCCAGTACCGGCCAGGGCGACTTGATCGCCCACAGCGCCCAGACGAGCAAGGCGCCCGCAAGACGCAGGGCGAGGAGGCGGCCGAACCCGGAGGCGAGGACTGCGATCGCCGTATCCCCGTCGAAGGACAGGCTGGCGAGCTGACCAATGAGTGCGAGCGGTTCGGCGGCGACGAGCAATGCGACGCCTGCCGCGACCAGCCCCTTTAAGCGCTGCTCACGGCGGATCAGCACACCGTAGGCGGTGACGCCGAATGCAAGGGCGAAGCCCGCGAAATGCACCCAGCGAGCGAGCGCCTGGAGCAGGAATCCGAGTGGCGTCGCGGTTCCAATCTCGCCACCTGTCAGCAACGGGGAATAGGGGTTGGAGCTCGGGCCGGCGACCACGAAGCGGAATGCTCCCCGTGACGGATGGGTGTCGGATGCGAGCACCTGCCAGCTCACGACGAAGGTCCCGGTCTCAGATGAGCTGATCCGCGCCGAGAGCACGGACCCCCTGGCGATCGCCGGCCCAGCGACCTGGTTGCCCGACGGGCTGTACACCTTGATGCCTGCTCCGGCCGGGGTGATCGGCTCCGTGAAGACCAAAGTGACCACCGAAGGCGGCGCTGCGAGAAGCGCGTCAGGCGCCGGGTCCGATTGGACCAGCTGGGCGTGGGCGAACGCGGTCTGTGGAAGCAGTGCGGCTGCGACGGCCAGGCCGGCGACCGCGAGCCGCCGTGGCAGGCTCAGGAGTAGGCGGGAGCCTCGGCTCGAATTGGCGGTCCCGGTTCCTCGACCGGGCCTGCCGGGCTGAGGCGAGCGATCCGAAGCACCAGGCCGGCCGCAACCAGGCATAGGAGGCCGGAGCTCATGAACGCCAGCTGGTAGTCCCCGAACACCGTCCTGACAGCCCCCGCCGCGAAAGCGATCGAGGCGGCGCCAAGCTGATGCGCGGCGAAGATCCACCCGTACACGATCGCGAAATTCTGCTGTCCGAAGACCCTGCGCGCCAGCTGGACCGTTGGCGGCACTGTTGCAACCCAGTCGAGCCCGTAGAAAACGATGAAGAGGATGAGACCGAAGTAGGCGCTGCCGAACACGTAGGGGAGCAGCAGGAGCGAGAGACCGCGCAAGCCGTAGTAGAAGAAGAGAAGCCAGCGGCTGTCGAAACGGTCGGTCAGGTACCCGGATACGAGCGTTCCGACGACGTCGAAGACGCCGATTACTGCGAGCAGGCTGGCGGCTGTCACCTCGGCCATCCCGTGGTCCATCGAGGCGGGGATCAGGTGGGTGCCGATCAAGCCGTTGGTGGAGGCTCCGCAGATGAAGAAGCTGCCTGCGAGGAGCCAGAAGTCCCGGGAACGGACGCCGAGCCTGAGGCCGCGAAACGCGTTGACGATCGGGCTGCCGGTCGTAAGCGGGACACTGTCCGCCTCGGTCGCGCCGTATGCGCGCAGCCCGAGGTCGCTCGGGCGGTTGCGGAGAAATATCGCGACGACCGGTATGACCGCGAGCGCGGCCAGCCCGACCGAGATTGCAGCCACGCGCCAGCCTAGGTCCTGCGCCATCCAGCCGAGCGCAGGCAGGAAAATGAGCTGTCCAGTCGCTCCCGCGGCGGTCAACGCGCCCAGGACCAGTCCGCGGCGGTGCACGAACCAGCGGCCGGCCACAGTCGCCGCCAGCACGGACGCCATGCAGCCGGTGCCGAGGCCGACGACGACGCCCCAGAGCAGGTAGAGCTGCCAGGGAGAGCTCATGATCGTCGTCAGCAACGCACCGGTCGCGACTGTCACCAGTGCGCCGACCGTCACCGTGCGAATGCCGAAGCGGTCCATCAGAGCCGCGGCAAAGGGGCCTGTCAGGCCGAACAGGATCAGGTTGATCGACACCGCGATCGAGATAACCGCCCGGTTCCAGCCAAATTCGTTCTGGAGGGGCACGATCAAGACGCTGGGTGTTGCCCGGAACCCCGCTGCGCCCATGAGAGCGATGAAGGTGACTGCGGCGACGATCCACGCGTAGTGAATACGCCTCAAAGCGCCAGTGTAATGCGGCGTGGCGGCGCGCTTATTCCTCAGTGATAGAGGCGAGCTGTGCGGCTGCCAGAGCGCGTGAGCCGATTGCCCGGCGGGATCAGGTGAGGATGCCTGTCGCTTGGCCCACCTCGATCAAATGGCCGTCAGGGTCACGGATGTACGCGCGGATCTCGCGTCCATGATCCTTCGGCTCGGTGAGGAACACCGCGCCCTTCGCCGTCCACTCCTTGTAGGCCTTGGCGATGTCAGCGACGCGAATGTTGAGGAATGCGCTCGAACGGTTCGGGTCGGGTGGGGTGGTGAGAGTGACGGTGGGCTTGTCGTCCGTCGGACCGCCGCCCACATTGAGAATCAGCCAGGTGTTCGCAACCTTCATGATCACCGGGTCGCGCTCGAGGAGAACCTGCCCGTCGAACAGCGCCCGATAGAATTCACGGGACCGATCCTGATCGGAAACCACGAGAAAGTTCGTAATGACAAAACCCACCTTCGGTGCGGGAAAGTCATCTGGGTTCATCTGGCACCCTCCACTTTTCGTTCGTAAGCCGGCGGTCCGACCATCCTACCGATCAAATGTCGCGCCTGGTGCCAGGTGCGCACGCGGCCAACTTAGCTTTAGAGGCGGTTTAGAAACGACCGTCAGACTGGGCGATAATGGCCGCTCGCTCGCTCGGACACCTGCGAGCTGCGGTGCGAGGGATAGACGTGACCGCAGCGAGACGTCGATTTCTGCGGTTACGCAGCTATGGACTGCGTACGCCCAGGATCCTTGTCGTCGCGGTCCTCATCGGCCTCGCAATCATCACCTCGGCCACGGTGCAGGGCGACGTGCCGGACCTGGTCAGCGAGGGCACGAATGGGATCCGATTTCTTCTGCATCGATACTCCTACCTGGCCAGCTACGGCCTCCTGTACATCGAGGAGTCAGGTATCCCTCTGCCGGCGCCCGGCGACGTGTTCGTCATGTACGTGGGCGCCCATGTTCCGCGCCTGCTGCTGTCGTGGATCGTGGCGTGGCTAGGGTTGATCGGAGTGGTGGTGCTCGGGGCGACCAATCTCTACTTGATCTCTCGGAGGTTCGGCCGCCGCCTGGTGGAGGGACGCTTCGCGGACCTGGTACATCTCAGCCCCGAGCGACTGGCCCGTGCTGAGCGGTGGTTCAAGCGCTATGGCGTCATCGCGATCATCTTCGGCCGGCACATCCCTGGCTTCAGAGTCCCGATCACCGTTGCCGCGGGCATTTTCAAGGTGAGCTACCCGCTGTTTGCCGCGAGCGTCGCCGTCTCAACTGCGATCTGGGCGGGCGTGTTCATCGTGATCGGGATCAATTTCGGCCCTCGCCTCGAAGCATTTCTCAGTCTGCATCGGGAGCTTTACTGGCTTTGGGCCGCGATCGTCGTCACCCTGGTCATCCTGGCGCTCCGCCGCCGGAACACCGCGGCACAAGAGCGCCAAAGGCGAGACCAGCCTGCTTGATCAATAGCCCCTAAGGCGCAGTCGGCGCTCCCTCCGCCTGGCGCCGGAAGGCCCAGTTCCTACCCGTCAGGAATCCTCCCAGCCCGATCAAGACGAGCGCGTTCACGCCGTGGAGTCCTGCCACAACCGGAACACTGCCCGAATAGGCCAGGAACGACTGGACGACGAGTAGAACGAACAGGAGCCCGGTCAATATGGTCGTCCGCCACGGGTAGCGGGATCCAAACGACATACCGACCATGATCAGGATGGTCAGCGCGGTGAGGTCGCCGTTCAGCCGGTGCAGGCCGACGAAGGACTCGGCATTCCTGAACGCCGAGTAGACGTCTTTGGCGTTGTCGTTGGCGTTGTAGATGTCCAGGGCGGCCGCAGCGATGAGGTACAGCTGGAACGCGAACTGGAGCATCAGTATCGCCCCGAATACGGAATATGCCTTTCGAAACGTGCTCATGCCACCTTCCTCCGTAGCCTGGCCGCCGAAATTGACGTTGATACTCTAACGGGCATTTTGTTGGACGGAATCAGAGGTGATCTTTGCGGATAAGACTGGCGGCGTTTCTTCTGTCGACCGCGTTTCTCGTCTCATGTGGCGGACCGGGGCCGGTCGGCAGCTCGACCCCGACGCCCTCGCCGGCGTTCTCTCCTGCCCCGTCACCCAGCCCGACGGACCAGCTCGGGCCTGGCGGCCTGACCCTCGACGAGGAGATCGGGGCCGTCATGATGGTGGGCTTCCAGGGCAGCGTGAGCGATGCCGTGCTCGCCAACTGGAGCCGGCATCAGTTCGGCGGCCTGTTGATAGTGAACGGGAACCGCAACGCCGGCTCGGCGGCGGCGATGACCGCCTTGATCGCGAGAGTCCGAGGTTTGGTGCGGCACCGTTTGATCGCCGCCACCGACCAGGAGGGCGGCTACGTTTGCCTCGCGGTCAGCTCAGTGCCGTGTGTGCCGATGCCGGTGAGCCGAGCAAGCACGACCCGGATGGCGTCGGCGCTCAAGGTGCTCGGTTTCGACCTCGACCTGGGGCCTGTATCAGATGTGTGCAACGGACCGAGCTCGATCATGTGGGGCCGCTGCTACGGCACGGACCCGGCCTCTGTCGCCGCATCAGTCGCCGCGGTCGTGGACGGCATCCACTCGGCGAACATGCTCTCTGCGGCCAAGCATTTTCCTGGCCACGGCGACACCAGCGTCAGCTCTGAGACACAGCTGCCTCGCATCAATGAGAGTCTCGCCACGCTCAAATCGCGCGACTGGCCGCCTTTCGTTGCTGCGGCGTCGCACGGCGTCGACTTCATCATGCTCGGTCACCTCTATTTCCCTGTGCTTGACGCGACCCATTCGGCGGACCTATCGCCCGTCACGATCCAGAAGCTGAGGTTAGAGGTCGGTTTCAACGGCGCCATCATCTCCGACGACATGGAGATGGGCGCAATAACGGCGAGCACGCCGGCGCCGGAGGCTGCTGTCGAGTTCCTGGTCAACGGAGGCGACATGGTGATGATCGCCCACCACACGTCGGTCGCCGACGCGACCTACGACGCGATCAAAGCCGCCGTGGCCGGCGGCCGCCTGAAACGCGCGCGCCTCGACCAGGCGGTCGCGGCCCTGCAGGCATTACCGACCCATTGACGGTCGGCGTCGCGGGCGTATCCTGCCTTCGATGGGCGATCCGAAAGTCGAGGCGCTGGGTCGAGTCCCGCTGTTTTCTCGCTGCACTCACAAGGAGCTTGAGTTCCTCGCCAGCCGCACAGACGAGGTGGACATCAAGGCAGATCACATGCTGATCAAGCAGGGCAGCCCATCCGACTCCTTCTACGTCCTGCTCGATGGCGAGGCGACGGTGAACGTCGACGGCAAGTCGCGACCCGTGCTCCACGCGGGCGACTTCTTCGGCGAGATCGGCATGCTCGATCGCGGCCCCGCAACGGCGACAGTCGTCACCGCGACCCCGGTGCGTGCGATGGTCATGAGCCACGCCCAGTTCCGAGACGCGGTCAAGGGCAATGACGAACTCCTCTCAACGGTCATCGCCGCAGCGGCCGACAGGCTGCGCCGCGACTCCCTCGATAGGGCGCGCGAGTAGGTCGGCGCAGCCCGGGTCCTCCCCGCTCCGCGGGGAGGTGGCGCTAAGCGCCGGAGGGGCCGCCCAATAGAGCATTAACCTTCAGCCGCGCGCTCCCCGTCTATCCTGCTGAGACTGCCATGCCCTGCCTTGTCTGCGGCCAGCCGCTCCCCGACGACGCCCGGTTCTGCCCGAACTGCGGCGCCGTCGCCGCTACGCTCTTCGGGACAGAGGAACGCAAGATGGTCACGGTCCTGTTCGCAGACCTGGTCGACTCCACGGGCCTGGCTCAATCCCTCGATCCTGAGCGAGCTCGCGAGGTGATGGGTCGATTCTTTCAAGCCGCCACCGAAGAGCTCCAGGACCTCCGTGGCCGTCCGGAGAAATTCATAGGCGACGCCGTGATGGCGGTGTTCGGCCTGCCGCTCGTGCACGAGGACGACGCCTTGCGGGCGGTCCGGGCGGGAATGGCGATCCGCGAGCGGGTGCGCCGCTTGGGGCGTTCGGAGGGTCTGACCGAACCTCTCGAGGTCCGGATCGGCATCGAGTCTGGCCAGGCAGCCACCGGGTTGGGTCCCGCCGGCCAGCTCCTGGTCACCGGGCCGGTCGTGAACATGGCCGCGCGACTTCAGTCGGCCGCTCGGGCCGGTCAGATCCTGGCGGGCCAGACCACTCGCGCTCTCACTCAAAATGCGGTCTCGTACGGCCGCCGCCGCACAGTCAGGGCGAAGGGCTTCGACACCGACCTGGTCGCGTTTCCTGTTGACGCGCTAACCGCTCGCTCAGCCCGACGCACCATCGCATTCGTCGGCCGAGACAGCGAGCAGGCGATCCTTCGCCAGAGCCTGAGCCTCGCGACCGCGACGGGCCGGCCGGTGCTCGTGACGGTCCTGGGTGAGGCTGGGATCGGCAAGACACGCCTCGCCGCCGAGCTGCTGGCGAGCCTGGAGGCGGATGTGGTCATCCTCCGGGGCCGGGCACGGTCCTACACCGACACTGCGACGTTCGCGCCTGCAGCCGCGATAATCGCTGAGCTCGCAGGCATCCGCGACGGGGAACCGCAGGAAAAGATTCGTCAGCGCCTGGGCGAGCTCGTGGATCGATTTTGCGATCTGGCCGAGGAAGAGGTCACCGTCGAACGGTTGGGGCTCCTGTTCGGGCTGGCCGGGCGCCGGGAAGAGTCAGCTTTCGTGCACGACGTCACAACAGGCTTCGTCGGGCTGGTGGACGGGCTCGCGCAGAAGGGCACCGTCGTGCTCGTCTTTGAGGACGTGCACACCCTCAGACCGGCGATGCTGGACCTGATCGAACGCCTCGGCGCGAAGGGATCTCGCGGCCCACGCCACGTCCTGGTCGTCGCGCTGGCGCGGTCGGAGTTGCTGGACGCAAGGCCGTCGTGGGGATCGAGCAGCGGCAACGCGATCTTGGTCCGGCTGGATCCGCTCTCGAGCGAGGAGTCGATCGAGCTCGTGCGTGCCGCAGGCGGCGATCGGATCGACGACGCGGAGTCCGCGGCGATCGCCGAGCGTGCCGGGGGCAACCCCTATTTCATCATCGAGACGACGGGCATGCTCTTGTCAAACGGCAGCGCAAGCCCGGCTGGAGGCGCAGCCAACCTCCCGCCGACGGTGCAGGCGGTGGTATCGGCGAGACTCGACCATTTGCCCGCCAGGTTGCGAGACGTGGCCCGTCGCGCGTCGGTGTTCCTGTACGCGTTCGATCTCACGGAGCTCGCAATCGTGGATGAGACAGCAAAGGTCGAAGAGCTTCAGATGCTCGAGGACGCCGAAATTCTCGTGCGCGACGAGGGCAGGGTCGCGGTTCAATGGCGGTTGCGGCACGTGACGCTTCGCGAGGTCGCGTATGCGAGCCTGCCGAAACGCGAACGTCTGAGGCTGCACGAGCTCGTGGCCCAGAACCTTCTGAAGACCGGGCACCCCTCGTGGGCGGCCGACCACCTCGAGCTGGCCGCGCTCGCCGCGCGCGATCTCGATCCCAACGACCGAGCGGCAACAGAACGTGCTGCCGACGGCCTAATGGTGGCGGGCGATCGAGCAAGAAGGCGAATGGAGAGCCGGTCCGCGATCGACTTCTACGAGCGTTCGCTGGCCATGTCCGGATCGGACGGTCGGTGGGGCGTCCGCGAGGCGCGGACCCTGGCCGGGATGGGGGAGGCCCACTACTGGCTGGGCGACTATCCGGCGGCGACCGCGGCGCTCGAACGATCAGTGGCCCTCGCCGAGGAGCATGACGACGCATTTGCACTCACGCACGCCCTTCGCTTCCTGGGTGACATAGCCATCAACGTCGAGGCCGACGTTGACAAGGCTGAGGCGTTGCTGGACAGGTCGCTGTCCGCCGCGGAGAAGCTCGGCGATCAGTTTGCGATCACCCGCACGCTGCTGTTCGCCGGCTGGGTGCCGTGGACCCGCGACCGCTTCGAGGAGTCGGAGGTCATCTGGCGTCGCGCGCTCTCGCTCGCCGGGACCAAGGATCGTTGGGCGCGCGTGCGTGCGCTCACGTGCCTGTCCATAAACCAGATGGAGAAGAAGGACTTCGACGAAGCCCTTCGCCTGATCGAGGAAGCGAGTGCACTTGCCCAGGAAACGGGTGACCAGTTCAGCGTCGGCGTTACGGCGGTGCAGAAGGGGCGCGTGTTCGAGGATCTCGGCCGTTTCGCGGAGTCGTTGACCTGGCTGGATCGAGGGATCGCCATCTTCACCGACCTTGGGGCGCGCTGGGAGCTGGCCGATGCGAGGGCCGAGCGCGGTATCTCAAAGCGGGAGCTCGGCCGCCTTGACGAGGCCGAGGAAGATCTTCGATACGCGATCCGTGCGTCGGAAGAGCTTGGCGAGCGGCAGCTGGCGGGTTGGATGTGGCGCGCGTTCGCGCGCGTCGCCGACCTGAGGGGCGATAAGGCAGAGGCGGAAAAACGCATGCGGCGCTCCCAGGAGGCTGAAGCTCACGGACCCCGGAAGGAGCGGTTGGCCGGACAGCGAGACTACTCGGGCAACTGACCGGTCGCGCCTGGCCGCTTGCGGTAGTCGAAAGGGTGGTGTCAAATCTCCTTGCGAATGGATGCCATCGACCGCGTGGTCATGAACACACGGCTGCACTACCTCGGGACCGCCGCTCGCACCAGCGAGCCCGTCCAGAAGCTAGCCGTGCTCACCTGCATGGACGCACGTATCGATGTCAACGCACTTCTCGGCTTGCGTCCAGGCGACGCTCACGTCATCCGGAATGCGGGAGGGCGGGCCACGGACGACGCGCGGAGGGCGCTTGCTGTCTCGCAGGCGCTCGGGGGCACGCGCGAGATCATGGTCCTCCATCACACCGAGTGCCTGCTCGGCCGCTTCAAGCAGGCAGAGCTGGCGCAGCGGATTGCAGCCGCCACCGGCCATCGCTTCGATGAGGATCTCGGATCGTTCGAGGATCCGATACGGGCGATGGTGGAAGACGTGGGACGCCTGCGCCTCTACGTGCACCTGGCTCATCGGGACAAGATCCGCGGCTTCATGTACGACCTCGCCGCAAATACGGTGACGGAGATACCGATCCACAACTGAGCCTCTTGCCTTACAGCTCGATGAGACCCCTTCGTGCTGCCTCGATGACGGCCTGGAGCTTGGAGTGGACCTGCAGCTTTTCGATCACATGTCTGACATGCCACTCGACCGTGTGCGGCGCGATGCCCAGCTGCCGCGCCATCGAGCCTGTATCGAGGGCGTCGGCGAGCAGGTGCAGTATCTCGAGCTCCCGCGGAGTGAACTGCGCCACCAGCCTCTGATGCTCGGCCGCCGCGGTGCTGACGCGTTGCTGGCGCTCGATCGCTTTGGCGAACAGGGCGACAGGTATGAGCACCTCACCCTGGGCTGCGCGGCGCACAGCCTCCACGATCTGATCAGCGCCGGCCGCCTTGGTCAGGTACGCGGTTGCGCCGGCGTCGATGGCATCCAGGAGGTCTGACTCCAGTTCATCGGCGCTGTGGAAGACGATCGCCGCATTGGGGATCGCCGCCAGGATCATCCCGGCTGCGGCCGGCCCAGTCACATCGGGGAGGCGGAAGTCCAGCAAGGCGACATGCGCTTTCTCTCGTACGGCCAGCGACGCCGCATCGCTGCCGCTCCGGGCTATCCCGCAAACGGTCAGGTCGGGCTCGCGGTCGAGGATCCTCGCGATGGCCGATGCGAGCAGAGGGTGATCCTGGACGATGACGACCCGCACTGCTTGGTCCTTGGACATGGAACCGGCCTGCTGGGTATGGGTCACCGAGTGTCTCCCCCAGAACTATGGGGCGCAGCGGCAGCGTGCCCGATTCAATTGCCTTACCGGCTGATAACAGCGATCAGAAGGTCCCACGGGCGCGATCAGTTCAGGAAGCTGCCAAGGTGGAGTCCGAACAGGTCGGGGTGCGCCCTGAGCGCTTGAAAGATCGTCTCCCCGTCGAATGCTCTGACGTCGTACTGACATAAGGTGACCGTCGGGAAGCGCCTGGCCAGCATGTTGAAAGCGACCTCGTATCTCAACATCTCGGCATCCGACGAGAAGAGCTTTCTCTCGGAGCTCATTTCGCCGACGACTCGAATCACCGTCGGCCCGCCCGCCAGCGCCGGCCAGAACTGCTGCTCCCAGAAATCCAGTGCTACTTGCACGGTCATACCTGGGCTCGCAACGGCGACGAACTGGCCGCGCTGCATGGCCGAGTCGATGTCGACGCCTTCTGCGCGCAGGGCATCGACATAGGCGTCCAGCACATCGCCGGCGGCGACCAAGAAACAGGGTTGGCCGGCCCGAATCCCTTCAACAAAGAAAGGGACCGTGAGTCGCAGCCGGCCGGCATCTGTGCTGTAGAAGGTGGCGATGTGCCCGTGCAGCGGGAGCGCTATGCCTGCCACGATGACTTCCGTTTGGCGTGCTACCCCGGGACTGGCAGGTGGTGAGTCTCCAGCAGCCAGGTACAGGATCAGGTCAGCCTCACGGAACCTTCGCTCTCGGCGGCCCCCGACACGCCGGGCCGGGATGACCCCTGCGTCGCTCCAACGCCGGATCGAAGCTTCGCTAACCCGTAGGAAGCGGGCCGCCTCCTCGGTGTTTAACAGCTTTGTGCTCACTTGAACTTTACTCACTGCATCGGATAGTATTGCACATTATTATTCAGTATTATCGATTCATGAGGTCTTCGAGGCTTCGCGCCGCAGAGGCGCAGGCGGGGTGTGCGTGGAGCTGCGTCAGCTAAGGGCTTTCGTGGCCGTCGCCACAGAGGGGCATTTCGGCCGCGCAGCGGCTCGGCTCAACCTCACGCAGCCCGGCCTCACCTTGCGGATCCAGGCTCTGGAGAGAGAGCTCGGCGCCCAACTGCTTGAACGAAGCGCGAGGGAAGTTCAGCTCACCGCTGCGGGCACTGTGCTCCTCCCGCACGCCAGGAGCCTGCTGCGGATCGAGGATCGGGCGCTGCGCGAGCTGAAGGATCAGGCGGAAGGCATTGCCGGTCGCCTGCGTATCTCCTATCTGTCCAATGGCGCTGTCACCTTCCCCGGTCAACTGGTTAATGAGTTCCGTCGCCGCTACCCGACGGTGCACGTCGAGACGATGGTTGGCCACACCAGCCTGAACGCCCAACGGCTGCTCGACGGAATCGTTGATGCCGCGTTCATCTCCCCCGGCTTTATCGGCTCGGCCGGCATTCACGACCAAGTCGCGGTGCGCCTCTTGAGTCGGCAGAAGCTGATGGTGGTCATGAATCCAAACCACCATCTCGCGAGGCTCGACCAGATACCAGTGAAGGCGCTCGCTCGCGAGCCGCTGATCATGCCTGCCGCCTCGCCATATCAGGCCATTGGCCTGGTATTGACGCAGTGGCTGACCCGGCACGCTGGCACGGAGCTGAACGTGGTTGCGTACGATCCGCCCGACCAGGCGCTGGAGGCCGTGGCTCGCTCGACGTCATTGATCACTTTCACCAACGCTGCTCGCGCGGCCAACGCTCCGTTGCCCGGTGTGGCATATCGAAGCTTGTCGCCGGAGCTGCTTTCCGATTTCGGTCTGGCGTACTTTCGAGGCGATGAGTCACAGGTGCTGGCCAACCTGGTGCGGCTTGTTGACGAAATGGCCGGAGAGGGGCCGGGCGACTTGCCGGAGGGCAGCGAGCTGTTGAGCGCCGCCGACCCCGGTGCGGTAGGCCCCCAGAACGCGTAGGGCCGAACTAGACTTCGGGCGGCATGCCCGACTCACGCCGACAGAAGGTCTATCTCGAGATCGGCAAGAGCCGCGTCTTTGCGTCCGCCGCCGACTGGCCGGGGTGGACGCGAGCTGGGAAGGACGAAAAGACCGCCTTGGAGGCTCTCGCCATAGCGGCGCCGCGATATGCGCCGGTGCCAAAGGCTGCGCGCGTCGCCTTCGCGCCTGCTGATGGATTCGAAGTGGTCGAACGCCTGCCCGGCAACGCGACCACCGACTTCGGCGCGCCCGGGGCAATCGCCAACGCCGAGTCCAAGCGCCTTACGAAAAAGGAGGCCGGCCGGTTGTCAGCGCTGGTGGCAGCGTCGTGGACCGTCTTCGACCGCGTGGTCGAGAAGGCGCCGGCGTCGCTGCGGAAAGGTCCACGTGGCGGTGGCCGGGACCGCGACGCGATAGTGGAGCACGTGCTCGGCGCCGAAACTGCATACGCGCGGAAGCTCGGGCTTCGCTTGAAACAACCTGCGGCCGGAGACACAGCAGCGGTGCGAGAACACCGCAACGCGATAGTCGCCGCGCTTCGCGCCGGTACGAAGGGCGTGACTGGGGGTGGCTGGCCTGCGCGCTATGTGGCCCGGCGCACGGCCTGGCACGCCCTCGACCACGCCTGGGAGATCGAGGACCGCACCGTCTGAGTCGGTATCTTGTGGACCGAAATGCGATCCCTCCTCGCCGTGCTGGCCCACCCGGACGACGAATCGATGGCCATAGGAGGGCTCATCGTCCGCCACACCCGTAACGACGTGCCCGTCCACCTTGTGTGCGCCACGCAGGGAGAACAGGGCTGGGGAGGCAAGCCGGCAGGCGCGCGGCCCGAGGATATCGCCGAAATCCGCATGGGTGAGATGGAGGCGGCCGCGATCGCGCTCGCAATGGCCGGAGTCGAGATTTGGGACTACCCCGACGGCGGCGTGGAGAAATGCGACCACACGGAGATCACGCAGCGCGTCTGGCAGGCGATCACGACATTGCGCCCCGCGGCGGTGGTCACCTGGGGACCGGACGGTGGGTATGGGCATCCGGACCACATCGCCATCGGCAACTGCACGGACACGGCGGTCGCCGCGATGCCGGAGGGTGACCGGCCGGCCCTGTACCACGTCGCAGTGGACGAACAGCTCGCGGGGTTCTACCGCGAAGCGGCGCGGCTCGTCTCTCCGGACGGGGAGGCCCTGCCGGCCGTGGTCGCCGAACGCGTCGATTTAGTCGTGGACCTGAGCCCCGATGAGCTGCAAATGAAGCTGCGGGCGATCGACTGTCACAAAAGCCAGATCGCCGACTGGATGGTGGAGCTGCCCGAGCACCCCGCGCTGCTGCAAAGGGGTTGGGGCCGCGAGCCGTATGTCGTCGTGCAGTCACGGGCAGTGGGATTGACAGGCACAGGTTTGTTGGGCGAATTTGCATGATCGCCGCTCGATTCTTGACAGGAGTGTTGCCGGCGGCGTAGTTGGTAGGTGTGGACGCTCCGCCTAAGGCCGATATCTATCTCGACGAACCCTGGCTGACCATCTGGTGGGACAGCCCTCGTAAATGCGTCCATGGGCAATGGAAGGCATTTGCAACCAGCGACGAGCTCCGAGCGGGCCTGATGAAGGGCCTGGAGGCCATCAAGCACAAGCGAGCCACCGCTTATGTGAGCGACACCCGTGCCCTCAAGTTGATCGTCCGTAAGGATCAGGAATGGCTCCAGGACACCTGGATTCCGCTGGCGACGGCGGCCGGACTCAAGCGAATCGCGCTGGTCACTGGAGTTCCCGGGTTGGGCAAGACGACTGTCATGGAGATCGTCAAGGAGGTCGATGACGAGTCCTTCCTGCGCAACTTCGACACGCTGGCCGAAGCGTTTAAATGGGTGGCGCAGGCGTAGAAAAGAAAGGCGGGCAACGGTCCGTTGCCTGGCAATGAATCGAGCTTCCCGTACCAGTCGGGACCCCGGCTGCAGTACCCTGAGGGCTCGGCTTCGGTGACGCCGGAGCACGTTAATCCAAGCGGGGGTGACTCGAGTTCATGGACGTACAGGAGGCAGTCGCAGACAGCATGCCCATAGAGGCTGCCCAAGATCAGATCGAATCGAAGCGTGACGGGCTCAAGCGGTTCACGATGGGGCCGAGCGACAGCCTGGAAGGCAAATTGACGTACGACGGCCACGTTCACATGGACGGGCGCGCCGAGGGCGAGTTTCGTGTGACGGGCAACATAGAGGTGGCCTCTGGAGCCAAGGTGAAGGCCCTGCTCGAGGCATCTAACGTCACTATCAAGGGCGATGTCGAAGGGGCGCTCAACGCCCGCGACAAGCTGATCCTCGGCAAGAGCGCAACGTTGAGCGGGGACATATCGGTGCGCAGGCTGCAGATCGAGGACGGGGCCAGCTTGAACGGCCACGTCCGGATGGACGACCTTGAGCAACAGGGCTCCGGGGGCTAGGGTTCCCAGGTCGGCGGCGGGTCAGCCGCCACCCGTAACGACCGCCTCCGGCCAGCGCAGCGCCGTGACGCTCGGCCCGCGCGACCGCCTGATAGGACAGCTCCACATCGATGGCGATGTGCGTCTGGGTGGAACTGTTGAAGGCGAGATCCACGCCACCGGTGACGTCGAGGTCGACGACGAGGCGAAGGTCAACGCGTCCCTCGCCGGCGGTGACGTGAACATCCGAGGCCACGTGAGCGGGCCGGTTACCGCCCGCAAGCGCCTGGTGGTTGCCCGCTCCGGTTCCTTGACGGGCGACGTGCGGGTCGCGCGCCTGGTCATCCAGGACGGCGCGTCGTTCAGCGGCAAAGTGTCGATGGGCCCGCAGTCCGCTGCCACACCGCAAGAGGCCGCAGTCAAGCCGCCCGAGCCCGCCGCCGAACCGATTGTTGCCAATGAGACCAAGACCCCCGAGATTCAGGCCGCTCGCTCGGGCGACGGGAGGGGCACGGCAGCAGCCGGCAAGAGCAAACCACCCGCGGGGAAGGCCAAGCCCAAGCGCTAGCGTCCAGGCAGCCGGCTATCGCGCCTTGGCGGCCTTCTTCGATGCGGGGACCTTCGGCGGCATCTGCCGGGTGCGCTCGAGCGCAATCTTGATCCACCCCTTTGCGGCGTCCGGCTTGCTGCGCCACGTGCTCGCCACCGTGACGTAGCCCTTCATCGCGCGGCCGGGCATCGGCTCGAAGTCCCGCCCGCCCTGCTTGCGAACCTTGGCGCTGTCGTCATCGGAAAGCCTGACGAACAGGTCTTCCCCAAACAGGCCCGCGAACATGTTGCCATTCACGAATGCGGCCAGGTTTCCGAACATGGGCCGCATCGTCACCGAGGGTCCGTCCGGCACGAGCTTGGTGAACGCCGCCTTCGCGTGGTCGCTGGGCTTGGGCATCGGGCCTCCTTCCATCGGGCTCATCGCTTACCTCCATTCATTTGTCCCGCCTCAAGAAGAATGATCTCGCAACGACTGTTATGCGGCAGCCCGGCGTTGGTAGAGAGAAGTGACATGGTGACAGCGTTCTTCAACCGCCTCGGAAACCTTGGTGTGCTCCTGATCGCGAGTGCGTTGCTCCTTGGAGGGCTGGCGGGTGCCGCGGTCGTTCACCACTACGACAGGTTGTCCGCCTCAACTATTGCCTCTCAGCAGCACGAGGACAAAACCGACAAGAAGCAAGCCAAGCCGAAGAGCCGGCACAGCAAGCACAAGCAGTCAAATGACCAGCAGCAGAAGGGTGACCAGACCGGCGAAGCGACGGGCTAGGAAAAAAATCGGCTAGGCCCGGCTGATCCGAGCGGGCTCGGGATTCCTTGAATGGGCGACTCCTGAGACAAGGTTGCTTGACATATTGCTAAGCGAGCTTTACCATGCCCAGCAATGAGTGACGCCCCTACCGAACAGGACCCGGCGCAGGCGCCGGTCGACCCCCGCTACACCCATCCCGCGTCGCCGTTCACGAGAACCGAGACCTCACTACCGCCCCAGCTCGCTGGGCCGCCAGGCCCGCCCCCGGCGCCGATACAGTCGACCTGGATCACCTACCGCTCTCAGATCGAGATCGGCCTGGCCCTGCTGGCGTACATGATGTTCCTGATCGGATCGGTGACCGTCCTGAGGGCCAATCCCGGCGCGCCGTGGCGCTACATCGTGGCTCTCGTGCCTGTAGCGCCCGCGGCCATGGTGCTGCTGCTCTTCGTGCGCCGCCTAGCACGGCTGGACGAGCTGCACAAGCGAATCCAGGCCGAGGCGTTCGGGTTCTCGCTCGGGGCTACGGCCCTGATCACCTTCGCCTACGGGTTCCTGGAGGGCGCCGGCATGCCTCACCTCAACTGGACCTTCATCCTTCCGTTGATGGCTGCCCTTTGGGGAGTGGGCACGGCCATCTCCTCCTTCCGGTATCGGTGAAGAATCGGCTGCGAGTCCTGCGCGCTGAGCTGGACTGGTCGCAGGCAGACCTGGCCGAGCGGCTGGGCGTTTCGCGCCAGACCGTGAACGCGATCGAAACCGGTAAGTACGACCCGAGCCTGCCGCTGGCCTTCTCCCTGGCCCGAACGTTCAAGCGGCGGATCGAGGAGATCTTCGAGGAGGCCCACTAAGGAGGCCAACTAATGTAAGGGCGCCGCCATCTCCACCCCTTCCCCGGCGAGCGGGGATGGGAGTTTTGCTGACAGGGGTCCTCTAGTCGCCGGCCTGACGGGCCGGGTTATCATTTCTCCTCTGCCCGAGCGGGAGTAGCTCACTTGGTAGAGCGCGACCTTGCCAAGGTCGAGGTAGCGGGTTCGAAGCCCGTCTCCCGCTCCACCTCCGCCGCCGCCAGATTCGATCGGGCGCGGGGCCGCGATGGACTCGGCGATCTCGCCGCCGTGTCCCACCAGCTCATCGAATTGAGTGTGGTTTCAGTGGCGGCCCCACGATCTGCGAATTGAACTTGGCGCTAACCCGTGCCAACAACTCGAAATCCATCGGTCCTCGTGGTGGCAGGCCGTCGCCTTCGGCGGGACGACCCAATTCGACGAAAAACTGCTCGGCACCCCCTGGCGCGTACAAAATGAGGTACCGGGCATTTGAGTCGCCTTCGATGACGAAGGTGTGGGGGACTCCGCGGGGTATGCGCACGTATGAACCGGGTGCGGCCGGGAACGTCTCATCTCCGCAGCGGTAGGTCAGATGGCCTTCGATGATCCAAAAGATCTCGTCATCGGCGTGATGGATATGGAGAGGTGGTGAGTGTCCCGGTGGCACGACAGCCTCGACGAGACCGATCTGGCCGTTCGTCGTGCTGGCGGTTGCCTTGATCATCATGCGAGTGTCCAGGAACCAAAAGACCTCGCCTGTGCCGGGCGACAACGTCAAGAGAGCCGCGTGAAGGGTCATGTTTTCTTCCTCCTGGTCCTGCGCTTTAGGTCGTCGACAAGTACGTCGATCGCCCAGCTGACGCCTAGCCGGATCTCGTCGCCGTCAAGGCCGCTTTCGTCCTGGATCGTTATCCACGTGTTTGAGCTGATGAGGAAAGCAATCACCGCTGTGACCCGTCTTGCGTCGTCCTTCTCGAGCTTGTCTGTGAGAGGCCGCAATGCGCTCCCGATCACCTGGAGGCGGCGAGACCGTTGTCCAGCGCGAATTCCTCTGCCGGTTGTGGAGCGATAGAGCGCGCGGGCGAGATCCGCTTGGCGCTCCATCAGCCGCGATCCCTCGCGAAAGGTCGCACTCAGCTGCTCTGGTCCTCCGATCTCTTGCGGCATACCCACCGTCTCCGCAAACCTTTGGCCGGCTGCGGCCAGCAGCGCCTCACGGGTCGGGAACATTCGATACAGGGTTCTTCGCGAAGTGCCGGCCGCCCGTGCCAGGTCTTCCATGGCGATGTCATGGAAGCCATCGCCCTGGACCCGCGTCAGGAGAACGTCAAGTACCGCCTCGCGCGCAGCCGATGCCCTTCGTTCCCGAAGAGTCACGACTTCGACAATCGCCATGACCCAACTGTGCCAGAAATGGCACGCCTGTGTCAACCTTCACCCTACCTACTCCTTGGCGGTCTCGGGCCGGTGGGCATTGGCAAACTGGAGTCTATGGCGTACCACATAAAACCGGCTGCAGCGGTCGTCGACGTCGAGTTCCCGAAGATCGTGGGCGCAGCGCTCAGGGCCGGTTACCGGAGGTAGATGGTTCGAGTCCGCGGCGGCCCACCATCCTCAGCGATACATCTTGATCACAAAGCCATCCTTGGCAATCAGCATCTCCGCTCGCTCGATGCTCGTTTCGGCGAGCTCGCAAAGGACCCGGCGCATCCCGAGGGAGAGATCGGACCAGGCGTAGGCGGCAACACGGAAATTGAAGCTGAACAATCTAGCGTCGAACTCCCCGCTGCGGACCAGTGCAGGAAGCTCATGCAGCGCATAGCCGAGGGAGCGCAGCACTGCCGCCGGTGGATCTGATGAACAGAGCTGCTCCAGTTCGACGATGCTCGCCCGGATCAGTTCAAGGAGGCGTTGCTGCCGAGGAGGGAGGTCTCCGACCTGGTTCCGCGGCGCGAGCGGATCTACCCTGGTGCCCGGGTATATGGGGGCCAACGATCACGGTGGAACCTGGACCTCGAGCTCCCCGGTTCGGTCGACGGCCTCCAGCGTATGAGCGAATAGGTCCAGCATGCTGGCGAGCCGGTCACGCCGCGGCCCCGGTTTCCCGGTGTCATGGCGGCAACACTGGAATACTTCAAAGGCCAGCTGAAGGCTGTCGATGACGGTTACGTCCTCTTCCGCTGACTTCGTCTGCTCCACGCGGACCAGGTTAACTTGCCGGGTTAAACCCGCCAGGTGTAACCCTGACTCGCCATCGAAAGGCATCGGCGTCCGACGTCACAGCACATAACTCCCCGCCTTACGCTCGGACCGCCTACTCTCCTAAGCACGGCGTTCAGCGAAGGCCAACGCGGAGGTCCGGCCGAATGTCACTGTGACATTCGGCCCCAGACAGCATCCCCAAAGCTCGCAGGGCCGACCGTGCTCCGGGCACACCTCGAGGCGATTCTCCGCAGCCCTGTAGCTGCCACCGCAGCATGGACAACAGGCGCGGCCATCGTGAATCCTCAAGCCGACCCGGACAGAGGACAGGAGCCTTCCGACGTGCGATGCCGCGGCCTCTCTCCACGGAGCGAAATTCTATCGGCGCCAGTTCACGTTGACTCGCCGAGTCGCAGCGCGGCGTCGAACGGCGACAAGCCCAAATGGCGGGCCTGATCGGCGGTCAGGTGCACGTGCGCGTCCTCATCGGTGATGTCGCTCAACGGGCCGGAGGCCCTGCTTCCAATGTTGAGCTCGATGTACCGCCGCCCGAACGCCCGCAACTCGTAAGGGTCGAGTCGAACGTCCAGAGCCACGGGACCAAACGGGTCAACGTGGACGCACTCGGTCATTGAGCGGAATCCGTCCGAAAGTCTCCGGCCACACGAGCAGAACCTCGAGACGATCGCGGAGCGCACGCACGGCGACCCACTAAAGTTACAGGCGGGGTTCCGATCCGTAACGTCGGGGCCACGGCTCAGCGTCGCGCGGAGGAGGTCAGCAACACCATGGCTGAGAGGAAACCTGGAACGAAGGCCACGCAGAAGTCCGCCAAGAGCACCGCTGCGATCGGCAAGACATCCAAGGGATTCACGGACGAGGAACGAGGCGCGATGAAGGAGCGCGTCAAAGAGCTGAAAGCGGCCGCGGACAAGGCGGACGGGGAAAGCGCCGTGCTCGCGCAGATCGCCGGGATGCCGGGACCGGATCGCGCCCTGGGCGAGCGGCTCCATGCGATCATCAAAGCCAGCGCGCCAGCCCTCTCGCCGAGA
>JALYYG010000023.1 GCA_030946685.1 Candidatus Dormiibacterota bacterium
CTTGCGTCTGACTCATATCCAGCAGGAAGTGGGTGCGGGCAGCAACTATTCCCGGCCCTTCAGGCTTGCGATCGAGAAGGCCGCGAGCGTGCCGATTGCGACCGCTGACAGAACTGCTGGCGCCCAACCAATACCTAGCCCCGCGATCGCGATGCCGATTCCGCCCGGGATGACGACGCCGCCCACCATCGATGCCGGGAACAGCCACGAGGTCGAGCGCGAGTCGCCCGGCCTGAGCTTCGCGAGCCAGACGATCCCCGTCGGAAAGATTGGAGCGACGGCGAGTCCGGTCACGACGTAGGCGATTGGGGCGGCGCGGCCGCTCAGCGCCACGAGCAGCGCAATGGATGCAACCGCGCAACCCGTGATGACGACCGCCGCCGGCGCCACCCTTTCCGGGATCAGGGCCGCCAGCAATCTCCCCAAGGCGGTCGCCAACCAGAAGCCGGAGGTGACAGAGGCTGCGTCCAGCGATCGTAGGCCGACCGATTCGAGGTGAGACGTCATCCAACCGCCGATGCCGGTCTCCGTACCGACGTCGAAGGCATATGCGATCAGGAAGATGCCGACCAGCACTCCAGGCGTGGCACCTGCCTTTCGTGGTTTGACCGGCAACCTCCCAGCGATTCCAGTCGTGGTCGGGACCAGAGCGACAGCAAGCACAGCTGCGACGGTGTAGAGGATGGCGAAATGGTCCTGGCCGAGTCTTGAGACCAGGATCGGACCGGCGACGGCGCCGAAGCCGAAAGCGGCGTTCAGGCCGTTCAGCAGGGCCGCTCGCCTGCGGCCTTCGCTGTGGGCGACCAGCTGGTTCAGAGCGAGGTCCAGGCCGCCCCACCCGAGGCCGATGACGAACACTCCGGCAAGGAACATGGGCCAGGAGGACACCAGCGCAACGCCGGCGCAGCCCGTGCCGAGACATCCCAACGCCACCCAGACCAGGAGCCGGCCGGAGGCGCGCTCCATCGCCCGGATGGAGACGACCACCCCGACCAGCGCGCCCGCAAAGTGGACGCTGAAGACCCCGCCCGCGACAGGGAGGCTGATTTCGAATCGCCGGGAGAGGTGCTCGAGCAGAGGACCGTACGCTGCGGCCAGGGCACCCATCAGGAAGAAGCACGAGGCCACAGCCGCGAGCGCAGTCTTCGGAAGGAGCACGCGGCCGCCGTGGGTCACCGGACGGTCGGTGATTACGTCGGCCACGGGAAAATGGTGACCGTAAGCGCCGGATATCATCGAACCAGATGCCCATCAGGGTGCTGGCGTTTGACGGCGACGACACTCTTTGGCACAACGAATCGCGCTTTCACCTCACCCAACAGGCGCTGCGCGACCTCGTGCGTCGCCACGTCCCTGACGCGGACGTCGAAGGCCATCTGTTCGAGGTCGAGATGCGCAACCTTGGCCTGTACGGCTACGGCGTCAAGGCTTTCACGCTGTCCATGCTGGAGACGGCGATCCAGCTGACAGACGGCCGGATCCCGGCCGTGGATCTGCAGGTGATACTCGGCTGGGGAAAACGCATGCTCACGGAGCCGACCGAGCTGCTCGATGGCGTCCAGGAGTCTTTGCTCGACGTCAGTGCTCGCTACTCGCTGCTGCTGATCACAAAGGGAGATCTGTTCGACCAGGAGAGCAAGCTGGCGCGCTCAGGGTTGGCCGAGCTGTTCACGGGAGTCGAGATCCTCAGCGACAAGACAGTTGATTCTTACCGGTTGCTGCTCAAGCGCCGCGGCATCAAACCGGAAGAGTTCGTGATGGTCGGCAACTCGCTCCGCTCCGACATTGCTCCGGTGGTCGCATTAGGCGCTCGCGCAGTGCACATCCCGTACCAGGTCACCTGGAATCACGAGCACGTGCCTGATGAAGCGATGCCCGGCGATGGCTGGTACCGGCTGGGAAGAATCACAAAGCTGGCAGCGCTGCTCGAGTCGCTCGACCAACCGTCCCCGATCCGCACCTGAAACTTGCCTGTTTCCTCCCACACCGAGTTGGCTTAGACTCCCGTGCGATAGCACTTAACCGCAGAGGGTTGTGGAGGTACCTGGGATGAAGTCATTTAGGGGCGTGGGTGCCCTTGCGGCCCTGGTGGTGGCCACGATCGCCGGATCTGCCTGCGGCGGGAGCGCGACCACCCCCACGGGCCTGACCGCTCCCTGCACCAAGGCCCCTTACAAGGTGGGCCTGGTGACCGACGTCGGAAAGCTCTCCGACAAGTCCTTCAACTTCGACTCCTACAACGGCGTCATCGATGCACAAGCCGACAGCAGCCTGGGCGTGGTGGGCAAAGCCATCGAGTCCAGCGTCGAGTCCGACTACGCGAAGAACATCCAGACGTTCATCGACCAGAAGTACTGCATGGTCGTGACCGTCGGCTTCAAGCTTGGCGACGCCACCATCAAGGCCGCCCGAGCCAACCCGAACGTCGCTTTTGCGATCGTGGACTTCGGCGATTACGCGGACCTCGGAAGGCCGAGCCACCCCGGGAACTTGCTCGGCATCGGCTTCAAGGAGGATCAGCCGGGCTTCCTGGCCGGCGCGCTGGCCGGCTTGCTGACGAAGACGAACGTGATCGGAGCGGTGGCCGGCTTGAAGACCGTGCCGCCTGTAGTCCGCTACGTGCAGGGCTACGAGAACGGCGCCAAGTTCGTCAACCCCAAGATCAAGGTCCTGTCCATTTATCAGCCGGAAAGCGGGGCCAAGGACTTCAACGACCCTGACTGGGGCAAACAGCAGGGGGTTACTTTCATCGGGCAGGGCGCTGACGTCATCTTCGGAGTCGGCGGCAACACCGGAAACGGGGCGCTGGTCGCGGCCAAAGAGGCAGGCAAGATGTGCGTCGGCGTCGACGTCGACCAGTTCGTTTCCTATCCGGATGTGGCCAGCTGCTTGATCACGAGCGCCGAGCTGCGCCTCCGCGTGGCGGTCAAGCTGGCCATCGTGAGCATGGTGAAGGGCACATGGCAGTCGGGGCTGCAGATTTTCGACCTGACCAATGACGGCGTGGGGTTAGCCCCCTACCACGATTGGGATTCCAAGGTCTCGGATGACGTCAAGACCAAGGTCGCCGACATCATGGCCAGGCTGAAGGCGGGCACCATCAAGACGGGGGTCACGTAAAAACCGAACGTCGCGCCCTGCAGCTCCGCGGGATCGTCAAGACCTTCGGAGAGCTGAGGGCCAACGATGGCGTGGACCTGGCTGTCGATTGGGGCCAGGTCCACGCGCTGCTCGGAGAGAACGGGGCTGGCAAGTCGACATTGATGAACGTCGTCTACGGCCTCGCTAAGCCAGATGCCGGCGAGATCGTCTTCGACGGCCGGCCGGTCCAGATCCACGGACCGCAGGACGCTATCAAGCTCGGCATCGGGATGGTCCACCAGCACTTCATGCTCATCCCGCCGTTGACCGTGGCAGAGAACATCGTCCTCGGCAACGAGGTTGCGCGCAGCGGCGTGATGGACCTCGACCACGCTGGACGCAATGTCGAAGAGCTTTCGAAGCGTTTTAGCCTGGAGGTGAACCCACGCGAGCGCATTGTCGACCTGTCGGTAGGGCTGCAGCAGCGGGTCGAGATCCTGAAGGCGCTGTACCGGGGAGCGCGCTTGCTTATCCTCGACGAGCCAACCGCAGTCCTGACACCGCAGGAGATCAAGGGCCTCTTTCAGATCGTCCGCGCCCTGGTAGCGGAGGGCAACGCAGTCATCTTCATCACGCACAAGCTCGCCGAGGTCAGCGAGATCGCCGACGCGATCACTGTCATGCGCAGGGGCCAGGTCGTCGCAACGACAACGCCGAAGGAGTCGACTGCAGCTGACCTGGCGCGGATGATGGTGGGCCGACCGGTGCTGCTGAGGGTGGAAAAGAAACCGGCCGATCCGGGTGCCGCCGTGCTCACTGTTGACGATCTGGTGGTGCTGGATGACCGGCGGCATCTGACCGTCGACCACGTGAGCCTCGAGGTCCGCGCCGGCGAGATCGTAGGTATCGCGGGCGTGGAGGGCAACGGACAGAACGAGCTGGTAGAGGCGATCATGGGACTCCGTCCGATCAAGGGCGGCCGTGTTCGGCTCGAGGGCCAAGATATCAGCGGGGCTTCGACCAGGACCCGGTTGCACGAAGGGCTTGGACTGATCCCTCCCGACCGCCACCGGATGGGCATTGTGCTGGAGCTTTCGGTGGCCGACAACCTGGTGCTGGACGACTACGACCGCCGGCCCTTTGCGCGCTGGCTCGTCCGCCAGTTCAGCGCGGTCAGAGAGTACGCCGCGCGGCTGATAAAGACCTTCGACATCCGCGTCCAGAGCCCCGACCAACCCGTCAGCTCGTTGTCGGGCGGGAACCAGCAAAAGCTCGTGGTGGCGCGCCAGCTTGGCACCCTGCCCAAAGTCCTGATCGCCAGCCAGCCGACTCGCGGGGTCGACGTCGGCTCGATCGAGTTCATCCATCGCCAGATCGTGAGCGAGCGGGACCGAGGACTGGCGGTGCTCCTGGTTTCCTCAGAGCTGGATGAGGTGCTCTCTCTGGCCGACAGGGTCGCCGTCATCTACCGAGGCCGAGTCGTTGCGGTTATCGATGCCAAGGATGCGGACCGCGAGCGTGTGGGGCTGCTCATGGCGGGCGCCGCCTGATGGCAGCGTGGCGCGGCCGGATCGTCTCTACGGTCCTGGTCCCGCTGGTCTCAGTGTTCTGTGGCTTTCTGGTCGGCGCCATCGCGATCGTCGCTGCGGGCGCCAACCCACTTGTGGCCTACGGCGCCCTCTTTGCGGGCGCATTCACCAACGACAACGCGCTGCCCGAGACGCTGTTGGGCACCACTCCGTACATACTGCTCGGCCTCGCTGTCGCGCTGGGCTTTCGAGCCGGCCTGTTCAACATCGGCGCGGAAGGCCAGTTCTATATCGGATCGCTCAGCGGAGTTTTCGTCGCCTACAGCATCCAGGGCCTACCGGCTGTGGTCGAGGTGCCGCTGGCGTTGGTCGCAGGCATGGTGGGCGGGGCGCTCTGGTCGGCGATCGCCGGTGCGTTGAAGGCTCGCTTCGGCGCCCACGAGGTAATCACGACGATCATGCTCAACTACGTCTCCTTCCTGCTCGCCAGCTACCTGGTCGACACGCCAGGGCTGATGCTCGCCCCTGGCGTCTCGACGCCACGCACGCCAGACATCGACCCCGGCGCCGTGCTTCCGATCATCATCCCTGGGAGCAGACTTCATCTCGGCTTCATCCTGGCCCTGGTCGCGGTGCCGCTCGTCTGGTTCCTCATCGAGCGCACCACCATCGGCTTCCGCCTTCGGGCGGTCGGCTTCAACCCGGGCGCCTCACAGGCTGCGGGCATTTCGGTTGGACGGACGATCGTGCTCACCATGGCCATATCGGGGGCGCTGGCGGGAGCTGCAGGCATCGTGCAGATACTCGGAGTCGGCTACCACATGACAGACACCGTGGCCGCCGGCTATGGGTTCGACGCGATAGCCGTAGCGCTCCTGGCTCGAAGCAACCCATGGGGTGTGCTGCCGGCTGCGCTGCTGTTCGGTGCGCTTCACAACGGCGCCAGCTATATGCAGCTGCAGACCCAGGTCTCGGCGGACCTGATCTCCATCGTGCAGGCTGCCGTGCTCATCTTCGTCGCCGCGCCCGTCATCGTTGGCTGGCTGTTCCGTTTGCGGCGCGCGCCTGGTGAGACAGTTCAGATCACCCAGAGGGACGTGGAAGCGCCGGTTTCATGAGCGACTTCCTGCACCAGCTCGACCCAGTCAGCCTTCTCAGCATCACGCTGATCACGGCCACGCCGCTCACGCTTGCGGCGCTGGGCGGGATGATGTGCGAGCGCTCGGGCGTGGTGAATATCGCCCTGGAGGGGATCATGCTAACGGGCGCTTTCATCGGTTACGGAGTCGCTTTCTTCACTCACAACCTGTGGATCGGCATGTTCGCCGCCGTCGTTTCGGGAATGCTGATCGCGACCCTGCATGCGGTGCTATCAATCTCGTTCCTGGTCGACCAGATCGTGAGCGGAATGGTCATCAACATCCTGGCGGTCGGCATCACGGGGGTGTTCTACAGGACCTACCTCGAATCCGCCACCGCCGCTGGCCCTGGCACATTTCCACACTTGAATGTGCCAGTGCTCTCGGCGATCCCGGTCGTCGGTCCGATCTTTTTTCAAAACCAGTTCGTGACCTACGCGATGCTGGTCCTGATCTTCGTCGTCCACTTCATCCTCTTTCGCACGGTCTGGGGACTGCGGACGCGAGCCTGCGGCGAGCATCCGAGGGCGGCCGAGACCGCCGGCATCAACGTCTACTTCGTGCGCTACGTCAACGTGATCGCAAGCGGTGCGCTGGCCGGGCTAGGCGGCGCTTACTTCAGCCTCCAGCAGATCGGCAATTTCCTGCCCGGCATGACCGGGGGCCGAGGCTTCATCGCGCTGGCGGCGATGATCTTCGGCAAGTGGACTCCGCTGGGTGCGTTCTTTGCATCGCTGCTGTTCGCGGGATCGGACCAGGTGGGGAGCCGCCTTCAGAGCGTGTTCCACGTGCCGATACCTCTCCAGTTCCTTGCCATGCTGCCGTACCTGCTCACCATCGTGGTCGTCGCTGGAGCAATGGGCCGCGCGGTCGCGCCGGCCGCGGTGGGAAGGCCGTACAGGAAGGGCTGACGCGGATGCAGCCGCTCGAGGTGATCTCTCACAAGCGGGACGGCCTGGAGCATTCGCCGGCCGAGATTGATTTCCTGCTGTCCGCCTACCTCAGCGGACAGGTCGCCGACTACCAGATGGCCGCCTGGCTCATGGCCGTCTGTATCCGTGGGATGACGCGCATGGAGACGTTGGCGCTGACGCAGGCGATGGTCCGGAGCGGCGAGGTCCTCGACCTGAGCGCGATAGATGGGGTAAAGGTCGACAAACACTCGACCGGCGGAGTCGGCGACAAGGTCACGCTCATTGCAACGCCGCTTGCCGCTGCATGTGGAGTCAAGGTGCCCAAGCTGAGCGGGCGCGCGCTGGCCCATACAGGAGGCACCCTCGACAAGCTCGAGTCGGTTCCAGGCCTCACCGTCGATCTCGAGCCGGAACGCTTCATCAAGCAGGTGCGCGAGATCGGGATCGCGATCGCCGCCCAGTCGCCCAGCATGGTGCCCGCCGACAAGGCCCTGTACGCGCTCAGGGACGTCACCGCGACGGTGCCTTCCGTGCCGCTCATCGCCTCGAGCGTTATGTCCAAGAAGATCGCGGCCGGCGCCGACGCGATAGTTCTCGACGTCAAGTTCGGGCGTGGCGCCTTCATGCCCGACTCTGAGGCCGCCGAGGGCCTCGCCTCTGAGATGGTGCTGCTCGGCGAAGGGGCCGGAAGGCGGACCGTGGCGCTGGTGACGGCCATGGACCATCCTCTCGGCCGCTCCGTCGGCAATGCGCTGGAGGTCCAGGAGGCGCTGGATGCGCTTGCTGGCGAGGCTGACGAAGAGCTGGTGCAAGTATCGCTGCAGGTCGCTCGCGAAATGTGCGCCCTGGCCGGCGTCTCGGCCGATCCGGAGAGCGCCCTGCGATCCGGGGCAGGTCGCGAGACGTTCGTCAAGATGCTGGCCGCCCAGGGCGGCAGCCTCGAGGCGGGGTTGCCGGTAGCGCCAGTTCAGCAGCCGGTGCCCGCGCCGGCGGGAGGCTACGTTGAGTCGATCGACGCACTGGCGGTTGGACTGGCCTGCCTGGAGCTGGGCGCTGGACGCGTCCGCAAAGAGGACAAGGTCGATCACGCCGCCGGCGTCGTGATCGAGGCGCTGGTCGGCTCACACGTTCGCTCCGGCGATTCACTGGCCACCGTGCATGCGCGCTCTACACAGCTGGCACTCCAGGTCGTGCCCCGCCTGCAGCAAGCGTGGCGAATGACCGAGCGCGAGGTTGGCCGGCCGCCGCACGTGCTCGCCCGGGTCGACAAGGACGGCACCACTAAGGCCCGATAGACTTCGGTCCGGTGACAGTGCGTACCTGGCGCGCGCAGGGCGCGTGAAAGAGAAAACGAAGTACCACGTCGGGCTCGCAAAGGGCGAGGTCGGCGAGTACGTTCTGATGCCGGGCGACCCGGGCCGGACACCGATGATCGCCGAGTTTATAGACGACGCGCGCGAGGTCGCCTTCAGCCGCGAGTACCGCACTTTCACCGGCGCGGTTGCCGGCGTGCCGGTATCGACCATTTCCTCAGGCATGGGTGGACCCTCAGTGGCGATCGCCATCGAGGAGCTAAGCGAGCTCGGCGTCCACACGTTCCTACGTGTGGGCACATGCGGTGCCGCGCAGCCAGAGATCAAGCTGGGCGACCTTGTGATCGCAACCGGCTCCGTGCGGAGCGAAGGCACCCCCAACGGATACATCCCGCTCGAATATCCGGCGGTCGCCTCGCTGGACATTGTCAATGCGCTGGTGGAGGCCGCAAAGGCGGCCACCGCCCCGCACCACCTGGGCATCATCCGCTCCGTGGACGCGCTCTACTCCGACCTGGTTCCCGACCGGATGCCGCGCTCGGGCCAGCTGAAAGAGGAGCTGCAGATGTGGTCGCGAGCAGGCGTGCTCGGCAACGATATGGAGTCGTCCACGCTCTTCGTGGTGGCCCGACTGAGGAGCCTGCGGGCTGGCACCGTCAACCTCTGCGTGGACGAGCTGGGGGCGGGAGAGATCCACCACTTGGACCAGTCGTTCATGGACCGCATGTTGAAGGTCGCCGTGGACGCTATCCGGCGCTTGATCGAGAAGGATCGTGCCGCTACACGTCAGTAGCCACCCGCTGGTGGCGGACAGCCTCGTCGGTCTTCGCGACCGCTCGACCGAGCCGGAAGAATTCCGCGAGCTGGCCCGGAAGGTGATCACCCTCCTGCTGTACGAGGCGACGGCCGACCTGCCGGTTCGTCACGCGACAGTTCAGACGCCGCTCAAAGAGGCGCCCGCAACATTCGTGGAGCGCGAGGTGGTCGCAATCCCCGTACTTCGAGCGGGCCTCGGGATCCTGGGCCCAGCGCTAGAGCTCTTGCCTCGCGTCAGCGTTGGCTACATCGGGCTGGAGCGCGATGAGGAGACGGCAGTGGCCCGAATCTACTACCAGAAGCTACCGAACCTCGTGGGCAAAGTGCCACTGCTGCTTGATCCGATGTTGGCGACAGGTGGCTCCGCCGCCCAGGCGCTCGACCTCATCAAGGAGGCGGGCGGCCGCGACCCTCGGATGGTGTGTATCGTCGCGGCGCCTGAGGGGGTGAAGGTTCTCGAGGAACGCCACCCCGAGGTCCAGATCTACACTGCGGCCCTTGACGAGGGGCTGAATGACAAAGCATTCATCGTGCCGGGCCTGGGTGACTTCGGAGACCGCCTTTTCGGCACGGGTTAGCCGAACTTCGCGTCGTAAGCGGTCTCGTTGCACCGACGCAGTTCGTCGTCGCTCAGGCCCATCTCAGAGGCAAGCTCGAACTCACGGCTGAGCGTGGTGTTGGCGACCGTGCGCGAGTCGCTGCTGATCGTGCAGCGCACGCCGGCTCGGACGAGCGCCGGCAGGGGATGGTCCGCCAGAGTAGGAACCGCCTTGCACTTCCAGTTGGCGGTTGGGCAGAGGTCGAGAACGATGCCCTCGGTGCGCACTAGCTCCACGATCCGCGGGTCGCGGGCGCCAATGACGCCGTGGGCGATCCTCTCCACGCCCAGGCCGAGGGCTTCTTCAACGCTGGACGGCTCGCCGGCCTCGCCGGCGTGGCAGGTCAGCCTCAGCCCCGCTGCACGCGCAGCTTCGAACGAAGGCCGCTGCGGCGCAGCCGGGTAGCGGACCTCGTCCCCGGCAAGATCGAAGCCCACCACCCCACGACCGGCGAACTTTCCCGCCTCCCTCGCCAGCGCGATGTTGTCTTCGACCGGGTGGTGGCGCATCGCGCACACGATTGCGACTGCGCGCAGCGGCGCGGCTTCGAGACCCGCCAGAACCGCTTCGATCACCTCCGGCACAGTGAGCCCGTTTCGCAAGTGAAGCAGCGGCGCCCATCGAACCTCGAGGTAGTCAATGTTCTCAAGTGCCGAATCGAGGCCAAGCTCGAGGGATGCTCGCTCCAACGCAGCAGCGGTTTGCAGCACTGCGATTGCGTCGTCGAAGTAAGCGATGTATGCGGCCTGGGACGGGCAGTCGTCAGGCGCCACCAGCCGCAACGGACGCGGCAGGTCGAGTCCCTGCTGTCGCGCGAGCTCCTCTGCACTGGCCGCTCGGACGGCGCCATCCAGGTGACAGTGCAGCTCGGCCTTCGGCCAGGCGCGGTACTTCACCGCTGCCTTATGTCAGCGAGTAGATGCCTGGCAGCTCGCGGTACAGTCCCGCGTAGTCGAGGCCGTACCCGATCACGAACTTGTCGGGGATGACGAAGCCTGTGAAATCGATCTGGACCTCGACCTCGCGGCGGGCCGGCCGGTCGAGAAGCGCGGCGAGGCGAAGGGACGCCGGCCCAAGGTGGCGGACTCGTTTCGTGATCGCGCTCACCGTACGGCCCGAGTCGACGATGTCCTCGACGAGGAGGACATGACGGCCGACGAGGGGACCCTCGACCATGTGGGCCAGCCGCAGGCGTCCGCTGCTCAAGGTTCCGGACCCGTAGCTCGCGGCGCGCATGAACTCGAGCTCCGCCGGGATACTCAGGCTGCGTAGCAGGTCGGCTGCAAAGACGGTGGCGCCCTTGAGGATCACCACCATCACGAGAGGCGTGTCAATGTCCTTGTAAACCTCGGATATCTGCTTGCCGAGCTCTCGTACCCGCCCGGCGATGCGCGCGGACGAAATCATGGCCCGACCGGAGCCGCGTGCTGAAATCGGGGGCTTCCTGGTCACGACCTCAGGCATGCATTTACAGCTTAGTGGCTCCCTTCACACTCCCCTCAGACGCCGATTGGGTGCCAGATTGTCTTCATCTCCATGAAGGCGGTGATCAGGTGAGGGCTGAGCTCGCCGCCAGGGATCTTCACCACCCGCTTCACGTTGTCCGCTGCGACCTTTTCGATCGCGGCGACCTCGTCAGGCGCGCAGCCGCCCGCGTCGATCGCGTTGACGTCCATATGCGAGGCGAGCCAGGGCAGCAGCTCGCGACGTTGGCCGCTGAGCACATTGACCACACCCGATGGAAAGTCGCTGGTGGCGAGAACCTCGGCGAGGGTCAGGGCAGGCAGAGGCCTCGCCTCAGAGGCGAGCGCCACGACCACGTTGCCGCCACAGAGCGCGGGTGCGAGGCGACGCACAAGCCCGGCCAGCGCAGGCTGCTCGGGAGCCACGATACCTACCACTCCGGTGGGCTCCGGGATGGTGAAGTTAAAGTAGGGTCCGGCGACCGGGTTGACAGTGCCGGTGACCTGGGCAACTTTGTCGGTCCACCCCGCGTACCAGACCAGTGTCTCGACGGCTTGGTCGAACTCGATGCGGCCTTGCCTGCCCCCGCCAAGCAGCTCTACGAACTGGGTGCGGCGCCCGTCGAGCATCTCGGCGGCGCGGTACAGGATCTGGCCGCGATTCATCGCCGTGCGACCCGCCCAGGCTGCGAAAGCGCCACGGGCAGCGCGCACCGCGTCGCGCAGGTCCTTTCTCGAACCGCGCGGGACGTTGACAGCTCCGTCGGGCCTGTAGGCGCGCCCGGACTCTGAGCGCACGAACTCGCCGCCGACGTACTGCTTGTAGGTCTTGCGAACCTCTATCCGGTCACCGTTGCGCGCAAGCGCGGGCCCGAGGGGCCTTGCTGATTGCTTTCGAGGCACTACACAAGCTCCAGGTACGGCAGCAGGCCGTGCACGCCGCCTTCGCGGCCGAACCCAGACTCCTTGTAGCCGCCGAAGGGCGAGGTCGGATCGAAGCGATTGAAGGTGTTCGCCCACACCACACCGGCGCGCATGCGCTCCGCCATCCAGAGGATGCGCGAGCCCTTGTCGGTCCAGACACCGGCCGACAAGCCGTAGGGCGTGTTGTTGGCCTTCTCAACGGCCTCCGCCGGGGTTCGGAAGGTGAGCACCGAGAGGACGGGTCCGAAGATCTCCTCCCGCGCGATGCGGTAGGACTGGGAGACGTTGGTGAAGATAGTCGGTGGAAACCAATAGCCGCGCTCCGGAAGCTTGCACTCGGGCTGATACATCACCGCGCCCTCCTCGACGCCCGATTCGACCAGGCCCTGGATCTTCTCCAGCTGGGCCTTTGAGTTGATGGCGCCGATGTCCGTGTTCTTGTCCAGGGGATCGCCAAGCCGCAACCTGGACAGTCGCTGCTTCAGCTTCTCCAGGAGGGGCTTCGCGATCGACTCCTGCACCAGCAGGCGGCTGCCCGCGCAGCAAACGTGCCCCTGGTTGAAGTAGATGCCGTTGACGATGCCCTCCACCGCCTGGTCGAGCGGGGCATCTTCGAAAACGATATTCGCGGCCTTGCCGCCAAGCTCCAGCGTGAGCCGCTTGCCTGTGCCGGCGAGCGAGCGCTGGATGAGCTTGCCTACTTCTGTCGAGCCTGTGAACGCAACCTTTTTGACCGCCGGATGCGAAACCAGCAGCGAGCCCGTCTTGCCGGCGCCGGTGATGATGTTCACCACGCCGGGTGGCAGTTCCGCCTGCTGGCAGATCTCGGCGAACAGCAGCGCCGAAAGCGGAGTCGTCTCGGCCGGCTTGAGCACCACAGTGTTCCCGGCGGCCAGCGCCGGAGCGATCTTCCACGCCAGCATCAGGAGGGGAAAGTTCCAGGGGATGACCTGGCCAGCGACGCCCAGCGGGCGGTGCCGCCGGTTGGGGAATGCCCACTCCAGCTTGTCCGCCCAGCCGGCGTAATAGAAGAAATGCGCGGCGCTGAGCGGGATGTCTACGTCGCGGGACTCCTTGATGGGCTTACCGCCGTCCATCGTCTCGACCACCGCCAGTTCGCGAGCACGTTCCTGAATCAGGCGGGAGATGCGGAAGAGGTAGCGTGCTCGCCGCGAGGGTGCCATTCGAGACCAGGAGGTGAAAGCCTTCTCGGCTGCTTCGACCGCCCGGCCGACGTCGATAGCGTCCGCCTCCGCCACCTCGGACAGCTGCTGCTCGGTGGCGGGATTGGTGGTCGGGAAGCGCTTCCTGCTGTGCGGCTCGAGCATCCGGCCGCCAACGAACAGCCCGTAGCGCGGCTGGATGCGAATGTGGTCTGTCGACTCGGGCGCGGGTGCGTATTCGAACGCCTGCTTCGCGAGATCGGTGGTCTGCCTCTTCGTGATCGCCATCAATCGATCGTGAAGTAATCGCCCGACTGGTATGCGCCGCTGCGCTCCTTGTCGATCTGCATCAGCACATCGTTGAGCAGGGTCGAAGCGCCGAGGCGGAAGCGGTCCGGCGTCATCCAATCCGGCCCGAGGGTCTCGTACGCGACCACGAGATAAGCGATCGCCTGTTTGGAAGTGCGAATGCCGCCCGCGGCCTTGAAGCCGACGGGGCGTCCCGTCTCACGCATGAAATCGCGGATCGCCTCCATCATGACCAGGCTCACGGGCAGGGTCGCTGCGGGCTGGACCTTTCCGGTGGAGGTCTTGATGAAGTCTGCGCCAGCGGCCATGGCGAGGATGCTCGCTCTTCGAATGCCGTCATAGGTGCCGAGCTCACCGGTCTCGAGGATCACCTTGAGGTGTGCCGGCCCACAGGCTTCTTTGATCGCGACTATCTCGTCGTACACCTTCTGATAGTCGCCCGAAAGGAAGGCGCCCCGGTCGATCACCATGTCCACCTCGTCGGCGCCCGCCGCCACCGCCTCCTTCGTCTCCGCCACCTTGATCGAAATGAAGCTTTGCCCCGACGGGAAAGCCGTCGCTACCGAGGCGACTCGCACCCCGCTGCCCTGCAGGTGCTCACTGGCGTCCGCCACCCGCGCAGGGTAGACGCAGATCGCTGCGACCGCAGGGATCGAGGCGTCGCCCGGCTTGGGGCGGATCGCCTTTGCGCACAGAGCCGCCACCTTGCCGGGCGTGTCCGAGCCCTCGAGCGTGGTGAGGTCCATGCAGCGAATGGCGAGGTCGAGCGCCCAAAGCTTGGACGCCTTCTTGATCGAGCGCTTGGCCAGCGATGCGGCTCGCTCATCCGCCCCGACCTCGTCCACGCTGCGGACGCCGCGCAGCAGCGAGCCGAGATGAGACAGCGAGAGCGCAGTGGCCACCATTGGGATTATGCGCCCGGCTGGATCGGGCTTCCCTGCAACTAAAAGGCACCTGGCCGCATCAAATAGGAGACCGCGAGCCGTTTCCAGGCTCCGCACTTTCACTGAGGTGGTGCCAGATGTTCCGCACTGTTTCCAGGCCGCTTGGGTTGAGTCTTTTTCTCGTCAACCTGCTCGCGTTCGCGGTGACCCCTTCGATCGCGCAGGCGGCGAGCCGCCAATGTGCGACCGGCACCACGATCGTGTCGAGCCCAAGCCCGGGAAAGGTTGGCAACCACCTGTCGAGCGTGGTGTCGCTGTCCGCCACCGATGCCTGGGCGGTCGGAGGAGCCTCGACGCCGGTCGGCAATCCGCCCATGCTGCAATCCAAGCCGCTGGTCGTCCACTGGAATGGCTCAGCATGGCGCGCCGTACATGCCACGCTCTCCGGCGAAGGAGCGCTGAGCGGGATTGCCGCCGTATCCGCGAGTGACCTCTGGGCGGTCGGCCATCAGGGAGCCCCCGACGCCGGCACTCCGTTGATCGAGCACTGGAACGGGTCTGCCTGGTCCGTCGTGCCCAGCCCCGCGATCCCGCAGGGGTATCTCCTCGGCGTCTCTGCCTTTGGGGCTGATGACGTCTGGACGGTCGGAATCCGCCTTGGCACCATCTCGTACAGCCTCATCGAGCATTGGGACGGCTCGTCCTGGAAGGTAATCGAGAGCCCCAACCCCGGCGCCGATTACAACGAGATCGACAGCGTGGTCGCGATCTCGCACCACGAGGCATGGGCGGTGGGCTTCTCGATATCGAACAACGCGTCCACGCCGATCGTGGCCAGGTGGAACGGCTCCCGGTGGAGCCTCGTGCAGAACCCGGCCACCGCTGCGAACGACAACATCCTGCGCAGCGTGGCAGGACGGTCCGAGGGCGACGTGTGGGCGGTTGGCCAGAGCAGGAGCGCGGACGGCAGCACGGTCATGACGCTGGTAGAGCACTGGGACGGCCGCGGATGGAAGGTCGTCGCAAGTCCGTCCCCCACTCAACAGTCGTGGCTCATTGGCGTGGCTGTTCGCGGAGGCGAGGTCTGGGCGGTGGGCGTTCGAGTAGATGGGTTCACAAACCACTCGCTCATCGTGCACGGCGCCGAAGGCCAATTCAGCGCTGTCATCAGCTCGAATCGCGGAACAGGGGACAACGGGCTCGAGGGCGTTGCCATCGCGAATGGGACAGCCTGGGCGGTTGGGTCAGACCAGGGACAGACCAAAGGCCAGAGCCTTGTCTTACTTGCCTGCTCCCAGTGAGCCGTTGGCTTGCCAGCGCGGAAGCTGTTCCGCAATGACAGTGTCCACCGCATCGACGAACTCCTGGATGTCGTGCTCGCCCATGGGCGTGGAAAGCGCGCCCATGGCACGCGGCGCCATCAAGACGCCATGGTTGACCATGGCGAGGAAGAAGTCGTGCGTGATCGTTGCGTTCGACGTGGCTTTGGTCCTGTAATCCGTGACCGGGACGTCCGTGAAGTGGATCGCCAACAGCGAGCCGGCACCATTCACCTGAGCGGACATGCCATGCGAGGCGAACACCTCGGCCAGCTGGTCCTTGACCCGCGCACCCTTCCGGTTGAGCTCCTCGTAAACGTCCGGCGTCAGCTCTTTCAACGCGGCCACGCCGGCCGCCATCCCGAGCGGGTTGCCGTTGTAGGTTCCACCCTGCGGCAGGTTGGGCGCGAGTCGCGGGTCGAGCAGCTCCATGATGTCGGCGCGACCGCCAAACGCGGCCACCGGGAGTCCGCCGCCGATGATCTTGCCCAACGTCGTCAGGTCGGGGGTTACTCCGTACAGCTGCTGAGCTCCGCCTGGCGATACCCTCAGCGAGATCACCTCGTCGAAGATGAGCAGCATGCCGAGCTCGCGGGTCACTGACCGGAGGCGTTTGATGAACTCGGTCGTCGCCGCAATCACGCCGCCGGCCCCGATGATGGGCTCGAGGATCACCGCAGCCACCTGGTCGCCATCCTCTCGGAGGATCCGCTCGGCCGCGTCGGGGTTGTTAAAGGGCAGGACGACGCTGGTGTCGAGCACCCACTGCGGCGTGCCGATGGAATCGGGCGTGGCCGTGGGCCGGTCGGAGGGGCCGGCTTTGGCCGGGGCAGGGTGGGTGCTCACCTCCGCGTAGTCGTGCGTGCCGTGGTAGCCGCCCTCGATCCGAGCGATCTTCGGCCGCCCGGTGAAGGATCGGGCCAACCGCATTGCAAACATGGTCGCCTCTGTTCCCGAATTGCAAAAGCGCACCATGTCGAGGCTCGGCAGGCGCTCACATAGAAGGGTCGCGAGCTCAACTTCAATCGGGTTCGCCGCGGCGAAAGCCGTTCCGCGGGCGGCCTGTTTGCTGATCGCCTCGACCACCCTCGGGTGAGCGTGTCCGAGGATCATCGCGGTGTAGTTGCCCAGCATGTCGATGCGCTCGGTTCCGTCCGCGTCCCAGATCCGGCAGCCCTCCCCGCGATCGATGTACAGCGGATACGGATCGAAGTAAGTAGTCGTGCGTGTAGTACCGCCGGGCATGACCTTCACCGCGCGCTCGTGCAGCGCGCGCGAGGTGGGGGTGGTGCGCCGGTAGACGTCCTCAGGGTCGACCATCTGCTCCGGCCCGATCTTGCTCGTTTTGCGCTCCGACTGGTGAGTCAGTCCGTGCTCGAGGCCGCCCAGATGTTGAGGCCGCTTTCGGTCGCGTACCTGTCGATCTCAGCCAGCTCGGCGGCCGAGAAGTCGAGGTTGTCGAGCGCGGCGACGTTCTGCTCGAGCTGCGTCACACTGCTCGCCCCGGCGAGCGCCGAGGTCACTCGAGGGTCGCGCAGCGTCCACGCCAGCGCCATCTGCGCCAGCGTCTGGCCGCGCTTACCCGCGATCAGGTTGAGAGCTCGAACCTTCGACAGGTTGTCCTCGGTAAGCAGCTCGGTGGAGAACGACCCTGGCTGGCTCGCCCGAGCGCCGCCTGGCACGCCTGCGAGATACCTGTCGGTCAGCAGGCCCTGGGCAAGCGGGGAGAACACGATGCAGCCGATGCCTTCCTCGCTGAGCACATCGAGGAGCTCGGGTTCGATCCACCGGTTGAACATCGAGTAGGAGGGCTGATGGATGAGAAGAGGTGTGCCGAGGCGCCGAAGGATGGACGCCGCCTCCTTGGTGCGCTGGGCGGAATAGGACGAGATGCCGGCATAGAGAGCTTTGCCCTGGCGCACCGCAGTGTCGAGGGCGCCCATGGTTTCGTCCAGGGGAGTCTCCGGGTCGACGCGGTGCGAGTAAAAGATGTCGACATAGTCCAGGCCCATCCGCCGCAGGCTCTGGTCGAGACTGGCGAGGACGTATTTTCGCGAGCCCCACTCACCGTACGGTCCTGGCCACATCAGATACCCGGCCTTGGTCGAGATCACCAGCTCGTCGCGGTGCCGGGAAAGGTCGGCGGCCAAGATCCTGCCGAAGTTCTCTTCCGCCGACCCGGGAGGAGGACCGTAGTTGTTGGCCAGGTCGAAGTGTGTGATACCCAGGTCAAAAGCACGTCGGATGATGGTTCGCTGTCCTTCAATCGGGCGGTCGCCGCCAAAGTTCTGCCAGAGGCCGAGCGACAGCGCCGGCAACTTGAGGCCGCTACGGCCGCTGCGGCGATATTGCATAAGTGCGTACCGGTCTTCGCCCTGCTGTGCGCCCATCTCTATCCCTCTAAATCCCACTCGCGCCCGCAAACGACACAGCACCCGTCATAAGGGCCACGGCCTCGGCCATCGTATGGGACCTGGGCGTGATGGTGGCCACCCGGCGTCCAAGCCTCATGACATGCACGCGGTCGGCAACCTCGAACACCTGCGGCATGTTATGGCTGATCAGAACCACCGGCACTCCCGAGTCGCGAACCTCCTTGATCAGGTCAAGCACCTTACCTGACTCCTTCACGCCCAGGGCGGCAGTCGGCTCGTCCATGATCACAACGCGACTCGCAAACGCCGCGGCCCGCGCGACCGCGACGCCCTGACGCTGACCGCCGGACAGCGTCTCCACCGCCTGCCCCATCGATCCGACCGTGATCTTCAGGTTTGCGATGTGTGTGCGAGCCTCGCGCAGCATGCGCTGCCGGTCGGCCATCCTGAGCAGGATTCCGAGAGCGCCACGACGTCGAAGTTCGCGGCCCAGGAACAGGTTCTCGGCGATGTTGAGTGCTGGTGCCAGGGCCAGGTCCTGGTACACAGTCTCGATACCGTGGTGCCGGGCGTCGAGCGGGGCGCGGAAGTGCATCCGCACACCGTTGACGAGGATCTCGCCCTCATCGGGAACTATCGCGCCGGAGAGCGCCTTTATGAGAGTCGACTTGCCGGCGCCGTTGTCGCCGATCACCGCAAGGATCTCGCGCGGCTGAAGATCGAAGTCTGCGCCGTTCAACGCCGTGACGCTGCCGTATCGCTTGACCAGATTGCGGCCCTCGAGCACGGGTGTGCCCATGTCATCCTGGCTCATGCGCGCGTCCGCCGCGAGAGCTGATCGACCGCCACCGCGAGGATGACGAGGACGCCGGTGATCAGGAACTGGTAGATGGCCGCGACGCCCATCAGCTGAAGCCCGTTGCGAAAGATTCCCACGATCAGCGTGCCGATCAATGTTCCGACGACTCCGCCACGTCCGCCGAACAGGCTGGTACCGCCCACGACGACTGCGGTGATGCTGTCGAGGTTGTCGCTCTGTCCCGCTTGTGGATCGCCGACACCGGTGCGCCCGATGAGCACCAGGGCCGCGACTCCGTACATCAAGCCCGCGCTTGTGTATACGGCCAGCAGGACGCGCCGAGTTCGCACGCCGGCCAGCCGAGCAGCGTCGGGGTTGTTTCCCGTGGCGTAGATGTGCCTCCCTCCGATGGTCTGCGTGAGCACGAACCAGACGATGAGCGCAATCGCAAGAGCCAGCACTGATCCGTATGTGATTGCGGTCGTTCCCAACTGGAATGTTTCACCGAAGTACGTGAGGGGACGGGGAAGGTTGGAGATGGTCTCTTCGTTGGACACGATGTGGGTTAGTGCGAAGGCGATGTTCAGCGTGCCGAGCGTGACGATGAACGGAGGCAGTCGCAGTCCTGTCACCAGTGCGCCATTGAGCAGGCCGAAACCTGTGCAGATGGCAAGTCCCAACCCGATCGCGAGGAATGGGTTGAGCCCGTGAGTGACGGCGAACCGGGTCATGACGATGGTGCCGAAGGCCATCACGGCGCCGCAGGAAAGGTCGATGCCGGCGGTGAGGATTATCAGTGTCTGACCGATCGCGATGATCCCGACGACTGCGATCTGCTGAACGACAAGAGACAGGTTGTCGGTGGTCAGGAAGCGGTCGGAGCGGGTGGTAAAGAAGACAGAGGCGAGGATGAGCGCAGCCAGTGGCCCGAGCGTGGAAATGGCCCTTGCCTGCGAAAGGAGCGACCCGGAAGCCCCTTCAGGATCGGTCTTGAACAGCCGCGCAATCATCGCTTGGTGTACGAATTCTGAGGTCGCGGTCGATCAGACGCTGGGGTGACGATCCGGCGGCCGGCTCACGCTGCTGCTTGCGAGCCGGCCGCTTGGAATCATCGTTGTCTTGCTAGCCCCAGCAATTGGCCAGGCCGAACGCGGTGTCTTTCGAGTCCACGCCCGTCACAGGCTTGTTGGTAATGAGGGTCACGCCCGTGTCCGTGTAACCAGTCACCCTCTTTCCAGTCGTAGCGAAGTCGACACCTGCGTCCACGCCCAGGCTCGCCATCTTAAGCGGGTACTGCTGCGAGGTCGCCTTGATCCTTCCATCAACCACTCCACCGACCCCGGCGCAGCCACCGTCAACCGAAACGATGAGCACCTGGTTCTGCTTGCCGCGGTTCTTCAGTGCGGTGTACGCGCCGAACGCAGACGGCTCGTTGATCGTGTAGAGGACGTTGATACCGGGGTCCTTGGTGAGGCAGTTCTCCATCGCCGTCTGACTGTCGGGCTGGTTGCCGCCGCCGTTGCCCACGCAGACGATCTGTGGATCGGTTCCCGGGATGCCGTAGCCGGCCAGGAAGCCATCATGGCGCAGCTTGCCGACCGTGCTGCCGGGAGCCTCGTCGAGCATCGCGATCTTCACAGTCTTACCGGCCATGGCGGCCTTTGCGTACTGTCCGATCAGCTTGCCTGCCACGGAGTTGTCAGTGGCGAACAGCGCGTCCGCAGCGCTCGGCGGATCCGTCGGACTGTCGAGAGCGATGACGAGCACGCCCTGCGAGCGCGCCTTCGTGATCGCCGCCGTGACGCCGGCCGAGACAGGTGTGATCAGAATCGCCTTGGCGCCCGCGCTGACCATGTTCTCCAGGGCGGTCACCTGGCCGGCGGCATCATCGCTCGCCTTACCGGCACCGGTCATGAGCACGGCTCCCTTGGCAGCCGCTTCACGCTCGGCGCCCTGCCTCATCTTGACGAAAAAGGGGTTCGCGTCAGTCTTGGTGATCAGGCCGATGATCACCGGCTTTGGCGACCCCGCAGCGGTTGGCGTGTTGCTCCCGCCGCAGGCCACCCCGAAAAGGACGGCGGCGATGCCAACCGCCAGCGCCGACAACGGCCACCTACTGCTCCCCATCTCTACCTCCCGTTTTCGCAGACTGGGCTGTAAATGACAACGTTGTCAAGCTAGCATACCGTCTGGAGGAGCGCAAGATGCGTCTCACGCCAGCAATTGCAGGCCCAGAAAGCCGGGAGCGTGCCAACGTTGACAGAGCCGGTCGCCGCCGCCACCCGGGCCCGAGTTCGCCCGACCATGCGTGACGTCGCCGCTCTGGCCGGAGTCAGCGTCAAGACGGTGTCGAGGGTCATCAACGCAGAACGTGGCGTGTCGCCAAGCCTCAGCGCGAGGGTCAGCGCAGCGGCAGAGCGCCTCGACTACCGGCACAACCTCACCGCCAGCAGCCTGCGGCGCGCCGACGGCAAGAGCGCCAGCATCGGGGTGGTCCTGGAGTACATCGCCAACCCGTTTGACTCGATGCTGCACCGGGCGGTCGAGGAGTTCGCTCTCACGCGCGGAGTCCTCGTCCTCGCCGGCAGCCTGGAAGAGGACGAAGCACGTGAACGCGAGCTGATCGCCGCCCTCGCATCTCGGAGGGTGGACGGGCTCGTGATAATGCCGGCCAGCCACGACCACAGCTACCTGCTCAATGAGCGAAGGGCGGGTACGCCGATGGTGTTCGTCGACCGTCCGCCTGCGTTCTTCGATGCTGACACCGTCCTCACCGACAATCTGGATGGAGTACGCCGCGGGATTCGCCACCTGGTCAATGTCGGCCACCGGCGCATCGGTTACCTCGGCGACCTGCAGACCATCGTCACAGCCGCCCTGCGCCACCAGGGATACGTGGCGGAACTGACCGCAAAGGGCATCGCCGTCGATGAGAGCCTGGTCCGCACCAACGTGCGTGGAATCGAGCGCGCCGAGGCTGCCGTGCTGGAGCTGCTGTCAATTGAAGCGCCACCCACCGCGCTCTTCGCCGGCCAGAATCTCCTCACGACCGGCGCC
This sequence comes from Candidatus Dormiibacterota bacterium, assembly GCA_030946685.1. Taxonomy (GTDB): domain Bacteria; phylum Chloroflexota; class Dormibacteria; order Dormibacterales; family Dormibacteraceae; genus Palsa-872. The sequence goes on from JALYYG010000023.1 coordinate 21,685, forward strand.
TACCGGGCATTGCGGCGCCTGGGTCTTCACCACAAGGTGGCGCTGGTCGGCTTCGACGACATCCCGTTGTCGGACCTGCTCGAACCGGGTATCACAGTCATGGCGCAGGACCCGGCCGCGATGGGGCGAGCTGCCGCTGAGCTGCTCTTCCGCCGTATCGACGGCGACCGCTCTCCATCGGTCCACGCAGTGATTCCGACCCGCCTCATCACCCGAGGCTCAGGCGAGATACCGCCTTGATCGTCGTATGTGGGGAGGCGTTGATCGACATGGTCCCGGCGGGCGACGGGACGCTACGTCCGATGCCGGGCGGAGGGCCGTTCAACACGGCGCGATCGTTGGGTCGGCTCGATGTGCCGACGTCGTTCCTCGGCAGGCTGTCAACCGATCCCTTCGGCCGGCTGCTCGCAGGCAAGCTGGCCGAAGATGCCGTCGACCTCTCCCTGACCAGTCACGGCCCCGAGCCCACCACGCTGGCGGTCGCCGAGCTCAACAGCGATGGCCGGGCGGCTTACCAGTTCTATTCCCGTGGAACGTCTGCGCCCAACCTGACCCCTGCCATGCTTCCCACTGGGTTCGAGCCGGATGTCACCGCCCTGCACGTCGGAACGCTTGGGCTCGTGCTCGAGCCCATGGCGTCCACCCTGGCGGAGCTGGTTGCTCGCGAGAGTGCCACCAGGGTCGTCATGCTCGACCCCAACATTCGGCCGGCAATTCTCAAGACTTCCAGCCTGTACCGCGGTCGGATCAACTCGGTGATCGCGCAGAGCACGATCGTCAAGGCCAGCGACGCGGATGTCGGCTGGCTGTACCCGGGATTCGAGCTCGAGGCGGCTGCGGGCCAGATCCTTGCTGCGGGTGCTCGTCTGGTCGTGGTGACGCTCGGCGCGCAGGGTGCATTCGGCGTGAGCCAGGGTGTGCTCGTGAGAGTTCCCGCGCCCGCGGTCGATGTCGTGGACACCATCGGCGCCGGCGACGCGTTCGGCGCCGCACTTCTCGCCTGGCTCCACGATCACAACGCACTCACCACCGACCTCAGCCTCAGTCCAGGCCAGCTCGAGTCAGCGCTCGAGTTCGCCTGCCTGGCGGCGTCGCTCACGTGCACCAGGGCCGGAGCTGAGCCGCCGTGGCGCAAGGAGATCACCGGCGGCGCGGGCGCGGCTGCCAAAGGCATCGATGTTCCTCGGCGTTGACCTTGGGACGTCCTCCGTCAAAGCCGTGGTCATGGATGAGGATGGTTCGGTAAAAGAGGTCGCATCAGCCGGCTATCCGGTCGAATCGCCCAGCCCCGGCTGGGCGGAGACGGACCCTGCCGACTGGTGGCTGGCGACGCGAAAGGCAGTCGCCGGCCTTTCCTCGAGCAATCGCAAACGCATCCAGGCCATAGGCCTTGCCGGTCAAATGCATGGCCTGGTCCTGGCGCGCACGGACGGACGTCCGTTGCGGCGCGCAATCCTCTGGGCCGACGGCCGATCAGGCCAAGAGCTTGACGCTTATCGTCGGCTCAGCCGGCGTCTTCTGAATCAGCTCGGGAATCCGCTGGCCTTGGGAATGGCCGGGCCCAGCCTCTTGTGGGTCAAAAGACATGAGCCGGAAACCTACGAGAGCGCTCGTTGGGCGCTGCAACCAAAGGACTGGCTCCGGATGAACATCACGTCAGAGGCTTACGCCGAGCCCACGGACGCCTCCGCAACATTGCTGTACCACCTCGGCGGCGATGCATGGGCGCACGAGGTGCTGGAAGAGCTCGACATCCGACCGAGTCTTCTGCCGCCGCTCATCCAGAGCCAGGACGTAGCCGGACGGCTGACCGCTCAAGGCGCAGGTGAGCTCGGGCTGGAATCGGGCCTGCCGGTTGCGGCGGGGGCGGCCGATGCGGCGGCTTCGCTCTTCGGCGAGGGCCTGATGGAGCCGGGAGCGGTGCTCTTGACGATCGGGACCGGGGCGCAGTTCACCTCGCTTCGGACGCGGCTGTTGCCCGACCCCGTCGCGCGCGTTCTTCTATATAGAGCAGTCGAAAAAGGCACATGGTGTTCCATGGCCGCGATCCTCAACGCCGGCCTGACGCTCGATTGGGTGCGCAACCTGTTCCAGGTCGGGTGGGATGAGCTCTACGGCAGCGCGGCCCAGGTCCCGCCTGGAGCGGGCGGGGTTACATTCCTTCCCCATCTCGTTCCGGAGAGGGCGCCGCGCCATGCCTCGGACGCCGGTGCCTGTTGGGCTGGTATAGGTTTGCAGCATGGTCGGGAGCACCTGCTCAAAGCTGCTCTCGAGGGGGTCGCGTTCGCCTTACGCGACGCCATGGACTCGCTGCAGGACTTGGACATCCAGGCGCCTGAGCTGCGTCTAGCCGGCGGTGGATCCAGTGACACGGGGTGGCGGCAGCTCCTTGCAGACGTGCTCGGCAAGCCGCTGATGGCCGTTCGAGGCGAGGCTGGCGCGGGCCGTGGCGCGGCGTTGCTCGCCGGATTGGCCGCGGGGGCTTACAAGACGGTCAGCGAGTCGCCGGCCACAAATCTGACCACCGAAATCGCCGCTGAGCCGGGCCCTCAAGCCGGCGCTTACGCGATTGTGCGTGAGCGCTATAGGGCCGCCCAAGCTACGGTCTAGCTTGTGGCGTTGGAGTCGACCTTACGACAGCGGCGTCAAGCGACGGTCCTCGAGCACATGGAGGCCGAGAACGCACACGAGTTCGACCGGTGCATAGCAGCGTTCGCTCAACCTCGATATGAGATTGTCGCCACCGGGGAGGTATGGGATGGCCATTCTGGAGTCAACACGCTCCTGAACGAGAACAAGAAGGGATTCTCCGACTTCCGTTTCAATCCCCAACGCATGCATCACGCAGACGATGCTGTGATCGTCGAAGGCAGGTTCACTGGAACACACGACGGCAGCTGGCGAGGGCTTCCAGCAACCGGCCGCAAAGTCGACTTCCCCTTGATCATCGTCTTTGTGTTTGAAGACGATCGAATGGTCTGCGAGCGAACCTACTTCAATATCGGGACGGCATTGACGCAGCTCGGTGTGGCTCGGGATCCCAATTCGACGGGAGGAAAGATCGCGACAGCGCTGAATCATCCCCTTGCCGTTGGCAGGGCACTCTTCCGATCACAGTTCCGCAGGTAGGCGGTTGGTCAAGATCGGGACCGAGATCGAAAGCCCACAAACGGGCGAGCGGCTCATCTTCCGGTCCACCGCGGATTCGTCGAACGGCCGCCTGTTCCAGGCGGAGCTGATCGTGAAGCCCGGCAGCTACGTGGTCAAATCGCACATCCATCCGAAGCAAGAGGAGAGCTTCGTCGTCCTGGATGGAGTGTACGGATACAGGATTGGAGACAAGACGGGTGTCGCACATCCGGGTCAAACGCTCGTCTGCCCGATCGGCGTCGCCCACAGCCAGTGGAACGCGGGAGACGGCGTCATGCGCATCTACTATGAGCACCGTCCGGCCCTGGTCTCCGCGGAGATCTTCTTTGAGACTCAGTTCGGGCTGAGCCGTGACGGCAAGCTCTCTGCGGAGGGTGACATCAACCTGCTGCAGGGGGCTGTTCTGCTGCAGGAGGTGGGCGATTTCATCAGGCCGGCGAGCCCCTCGGTCGGGGTGCAGAACCTGGTGTTTCCAGTGCTCGCAGCCATCGGCAGGACGCGCGGTTACCGCGCGCGTTACGCCAGGTACGCGCTGCCGACCTAGTAGCGCGGGGGTTCAGGTCTCGATGAAGGTTGTGGCTGTCTCCTGGATTTTCTCCGGGGAACGAACCAACAGGAGTACGAAAACCACCGCTCCGAACACCAGCCACGCTAAGACGACCCAGGGCGCGGCATTCGCAGGTGCCGTGAGCGCGGAGATACCGAGTCCGCCGAAGTCGATTCCAAACGAGGCTAGAAGGACTGGAATGAAGATCAAGGTCCCCACTATCGGGACCAGGATGTTGAGGATCGGGTTGAGCTCGTCGCGTTGCTCGCGGAGATAGAAAGCCAGGTTGCTGAGGTTGGTCAGGATGTAGATGAGGACGATGATGAGAGTCGCGATCGTGCCCAAGAGGGCAAACGCGTTGAGTGGACCGTTCAAGACGAATCCAAGAATGACTGCGGCGGCAATGCCCAGCGCGCCCTGCACGTGAACCGCGATGTACGGCGTTTTGAACCGGGGATGTACCTGAGCAAACGACCTCGGCAGGATCCCCACGCGGCCCAGCGCGAATCCGACTCTGGAGGCGGCGTTCGCGCCTGCGCTCGAGTTCGCGAAGGCGCTGTTGACTATCGCGAGGAGCACGACCACCGAGAGTGGGCCCCAGACTTTGGCAGCCATTCCGTCCCACGGGTCCATGCCGTTGAAGAAGAAGAAGCCGATCTTGGGATCGGCACTGCCTGCCACACTCGGACCGAAATACACCATGGCCGCGTAGTAGCAGATCAAGTAAAAGAACCCGATCAGGACGCATGAGAGGATCACCGCGCGAGGGATCGTACGGCGCGGATCCTTTGTCTCCTCGGCAAGCGGGAGTGAGGCTTCGAAGCCGATGAATGCGAGCACCGTGTACACCATGCCGGCGAACACGGAGCCCCAGCCATGGGCGTTCCCCGTGCTAGGGCTGAAGACGCTGAGCGTGTTGTGGGAGCCGGCGCTGATGATCAGCGTGACGGCCAGGGCGAGGAAGACCACTATCTCGAAAGCACCGAGGACGACGCCGGTCTGGGTCGAGATCCGGACCCCGCGATAGACCAGTATCCAGACACCTATGCCGGCGGCGGCCGCGAACGGGGCCCAGAGCCACGTCGGCGTGCCGAAGTGGGTGTTCAGGAATCCTGAGATCACGTTTCCGAAGATCAGATATAAGAGAGGGGCGACGAGCGGCTCCGCCAGCATGAAACCCCACGCCACGAAGAAGCCGACGGTCGGATGCAAGCCGCGTGCGCTGTAGGTGTAAAGACCGCCCGCCGATGGCAGGTGGCGCGCCAGCTGGCTGATGCTGATGGCCACCGTCAAGCAGGCCACGAGGGCCAGGATCACCGCCAGTGGCGTGGCGCCTCCGGCATAGGTGACGGCGAAGATGATCGAAAACGCGACCGCCGCCGCCGGTGCCATATGGGTGATGGACTGGAATAGAACCGGGGCGAGACCGATCGCGTCCCGCTGGAGCCGAGGTGCCATTTCCGCCTGCGGAGCCCTGGTCGCCATGAGTCCCTCCTCCCCTGGCAGCGAGCCACGGTTAAAAGCAGACAGATCGTAGGGGAGACGGGCGCGGAATGGAGATGCATCAGCAAACGGGAGCGGCGTTGAGGTTTCCTACAAAGCCCATTGACCGCCTTGGGGGCCACTCTTACATTGATGCCGTAACCGTGGCCCACGGCGGGACGTTTTGGGTAGAGGAATGACGCCTATAAGGTGAGGGACGGCGGCGGTGCTTCGCTTCCCGTGTTTCTCAACCCTTAGGAGGGCACATGTTCCGCACGGCTCGTTACGCCATCGCCGCCTTGGCCTTGTTGGTCATCGGCATCACTGGAGGGTCCGCCGCGTCAACGGCGTCAGTCCCGACCAAGCAGCAGATCGCGCAAAGAATCCTCGCCACCCGGGCGGTACTGAGTTCACCCGCCCGCTCGTTCCTCGAATCGGTTGCCCGCAACGACCACCGGATCGCGCCGGACTCGATCGGAATCTCAGTCGGCGGAGCAACGATGACCAAACCCTCCCTCGCCCCGGCGGTCGCCGCCCCGGGGCTCGTCAATGTCCGGGTCAACAACCCGGCGAATGACTCTCATCAGACCGATCAAACCACCCAGAGCGAGACCTCCGTGGCCGTCTCGGGTCTAAACGTGGCGGTCGGATACAACAACTCGCAGCATGCGCTGCTTTTCCTGACAGCCGGCGGCGACCTGACCGGCTACGGCTACTCAACAAACGGTGGCGCCACATTCACCGATGGGGGAGCCCTGCCGAACGCGCCAGGTGATGTCAACGTGGGCGACCCATGGCTGGCCAGCGACAGCAGCGGCGCCATGTACTTCTCGACCCTGACCCAGGATGTCGCTCAATTCAGCCTCGACGTCGGGGTTTCCCGTTCGACAAATGGCGGAAAGACCTGGACCGTAGCCAAGCCCATTCCTCCACCAATCACATGCGGCGGCAAGGGGTGCGGTGGGCCGGCCTTTTACTCAGCGGACAAGGACGCGCTCACCACCGGCCCTGGCACCGGCAACCTGTACGACGTTTGGGATGACTTCACGTTTGACCCCACCACCGGATCGACACTGAGCGGGCTGCCGGTGGCGCATTCCACCGACGGCGGGCTCACCTGGACAATCACCTACGCCAGCCAGGTGCCCATCACCAGCCCGACCACGGGCTGCAGCTTCAACCAATACATCGGCGCCCAGCCGCTGGTCGCCAATGGCATCGTCTACGACGCCGCCGAGCTGATCAGCGCCAATGACCCCAACTGCACGGGCGCACCGATCACGTTCAGCGAAGCGATCTTCATGTCGAGCGACGGCGGCACAACGTGGAAAGCCGGCGCGGTCGTACCGATCACGTCCTCGACTCCGCTAGCCTCCGGCGTCTTCCGGCTCGGCGCGGGCCAGTACATGCGCAACCTCGAGTTCCCCACCCTCGCCAGCTTCAAGGGCAAGGTCTACATGGCCTGGAACGACGGCGGTGACGGGTCCGGCCACAGCCACATCAAGCTGGGACAGCTCAACAATTTCGGCCAGATGAACAGCGTCGCGTACATCACATCGGGGACCAACGACGAGGTGCAACCGGCGATGAGCGCCGATACCGGGTTGCACATTGCCTACTACCGGATTGTGACGGACACGAGCGGCAACGGCTTGCTCGATGTCATGGCCTCGAACTCGGCCAACGGGACAACCTTCAAGGTCCAGCGGGTGACAAGTCAGTCATTCCCTGGCGTGTTCAACCTACCGCAGTTCGATCCCATCATCGCGTTCACCTACATGGGTGACTACATCGCAAACGTCAGCGACGGAACGCACCAGTACATGGCCTGGGGCGACAACCGGGACATAGTGACCAACTTCCTGTGGCCGACGGGCCGGCACGACCCGGACGTCTTCTTCGCCAGGCAGTAGTGCGCGTTGGAGGCGGGTGCCTGGCACCCGCCTCCCTAATCTCCGGTCCTACGGTCCGCGCCTGCCAACGAAGAGGTCTCGCTCAAAGTCGTCGACGACCGCGCTGATCGTGTTCAGCTCGAAGCCGGCGTCTCGCATGAGGCGCAGCCATTCCGAGCGTTTGAACAGGCCATACGTGTGGCGGTCATGCTCCAAGCGCATGCTGCCCTGTGGGTCCCTGATGAGAATCGCGAAGTCGACGAAATAGGTCGTGTCGCTCGGATCCGGATCGGTTGTCCACTGCAGATAACGCACACTGCCCCGGTCGGTGTCGTTCCCACCGTGATCTGTGTTCTCGACGAAGGTTTCGCGGACGAAGTCGGGCGCGAACAAGGCGACGCCACCCGGGCGGCAGTGCTCAAATGCAGTCTTCATCACGGCAGCCAGCTCGGCTCTGGTGGTCATGTGGCAGATGGCGTCGTGCACGAAGACGGCGTCGTAGGTTCGGCCAAGCCGAATGGTTCGGATGTCGCCTTCCAGGTGTTCGCACTCGGGGTTGAGTGCCTGGCTCACGGCGAGCATGCGAGGGGATAGGTCCACCAGGGTCATTGCGTAGCGCGCCTTGAGGTGGGAGGCATTGTTGCCTCCCCCAGACCCCAGTTCCAGCACGCTGCGTGGAGGAGGATCGCATGATTCCGTCAGCACCCGAGCAAAGTACGCCGCTTCCTCGCGGTACTCCTCCGGAGCCGAGAAGATGGGCCACCATTCAGCCAGCTCGCTGTAAAGCTTCATCGCACCCAATGTTGGGGCCTTGAGACTCCTGCGCGGGATGGCCTGAGGGCGCATACGATAGGTTCGCAGGTGGGGCAACGGGACACTCAGTGCATGTTGAACGACGGAACCTCGAGGCTCATAGAGCTGTACAGGCGGTTCGAGCGGAGGCACGCTCGCCTTCAGCAGTCGATGGCAAGAGTTGGAGTCGACGCCTTCCTCTCAGGTCACGAGGGGTGGTACTTCCATCGAGGGCTTCGCACAACTGACGATCAGCGCGACTGAGCCGTAGGGGAAACGGGTAGCCCGAAGTTCAGGTCCTGGACTTGAATCGGAAGCGGAGGCTGGTTCTTGCCCCGACATCCTGGGCGCCGATCTTCTCAAGCTGAACCCGCCCGAGATCCGCACTCCCGAAGAACCGGAGGCCGGCGCCCAACAGGACCGGCATGACATCGATTCGAAGCTCGTCGGCCAGGCCGGCAGAGAGAAGCTGCCGGGCCACGCTGACGCCCCCAACCACAACAACCGCCTTGTCGCCGGCGGCGGCCGTCGCCTGCGCGACCGCCGACTCGACGCCGTCGGTCACGAACGTGAAGGTCAGGTGCTCGTCCTGCTTCGGCGGTACGGGCGGTGGATTGTGGGTCAGGACGAATATCGGTACCTGGAACTCGTAATCACCAACGTACGAGTCCGGGTCTCCCATCTCGAATGTCTTTCTCCCCATCAGGACCGCGCCGGTCTCCTCGATCAAGGCGTTCATGTAGTCGGTACCCCGGAGTGACACAAGGTCCGAATAGAGGCGATCTACGCTCCCGCTCTCATCAGCGACGTATCCGTCGAGTGAGGTGGTCATCCCGACGATCACTTTGGCCATTTGACGCCCTCCAGTCTCGCAATTACGCGTCACTCTTGACATGTGACTAAGAGGTCACCTATACTACGGGCATGGACGCGGTGTTCAAAGCTCTTGCCGATCCGACGAGGAGGAGCCTCCTTGACGAACTGTTCCGCGAGGATGGTCAGACGTTGAGCGCGCTGGTGGGGCGCTTGCCTATGACGCGATTCGGCGTGATGAAGCACCTGAAGCAACTCGAGGAGGCGGGCCTGGTGGTGACCAGGCGACGAGGGCGCGAGAAGCTCCATTTTCTGAACCCCGTTCCAATCCGGCTTGTCCACGATCGGTGGGTGAGCAAGTACGCCGAACCGTGGGCCGCAGCGCTCAGCGGGCTCAAAAACACACTGGAGGAAACCATGGAAAAGGTATTCGAGATCTACATCAAGACCACCCCGGAGCGCCTTTGGCAGGCGATCACCGACAGCGAGATGAGGAGCAAGTACAACTTCGGCGTAAGGATCACGTCGGACTGGACGCCTGGCTCGGCCTACGAGCAGAGCTCCCCGGACGGCGCCCGGGTCTTGGGAGAGGGCGAGAACCTCGTGGTCGACCCGCCGCGCCGCCTGATCCAGAACATGAGGGCTCTATGGAGCGAGGATGTGAAGAAGGAGGGAACGTCGAGGATCACGTGGGAGATCGAACCGGTCGGCGACTCATGCCGCTTGACGGTGACCCACGATCAGCTTCGTGAGGGCGCGCACGACGAAGTCTATGGTGGCTGGCCGATGATTCTCTCCGGACTGAAGACGCTGCTCGAGACGGGCGAGCTGCTGACCACCCCGGGGTCGCTGATGTATGCGAACCCTCGCCAGTCGTGACCGAGAGCGGTGAAGCTCATATGGCCTGATCGGTGATGTCGTGACAGGAGAGTCCCCGAGTTAGGGGACCTCCTGATCACGGCAGCGGCGCCTAACGACGCGCGCTGGTGGCCGTAGGCTTCGGCACGGCGGCGGTCGAGAAGCAGGCGCGCCGCCGCCGGCACACCGGTCTAGGTGTTACAGTCGCCGCCGAAACCTGCCGCAGGAGGCAGGCCTTCATCTTTAGTGATGAGACCAACATCGCGCCGCACTCCGTCAGGCGCGGCGAAGACCGAGAGCCGGCGGTCCAGATTGCCTCCGGCCTCCCCCACCGTGGGCGACGGCAAGATGCCACGGAAGCCCAGGCGGAAAGCAGGCTCATCGAACATCCGCCTGATCCGCGAGCTCACCGCGGAGCTGGATGCGCTGGAGCTTCTGCCGTTCTCCGACGCCAAGGGCGCTTTCGCGCCGGCTGTGGCTCTCGAGCGTCGTGCGCGAAAGGTTGGTGCCGATGACCTGGAAAAGCGCGCGCAGCTGATCCAGGCGGATGTGTTCGGCCGGATCGGCAAGCACACGGCCAGCGGCCAGCTGATCCGCGAGATCAACCAGTGGGCTGTCGAGCACAAGCACCAGTACCTCCAGGCGAGGAGTCACCGGCTGTTGGCGATGTTCTTCGATTCCCTCGGCGACGCGCCGAGCGCCTGGCAGCATGCGCTTCGCGCGGTTGAGCTCATCGATGAGTCGATGTCCGATGGGATGCGCGCCGAGCACCTCTTCGGCCTTGGCATGGCCTTACAGCGCACAGGTGCTTTCGACGATGCTCGCAGCCGCTACCGGAGCGCACTCCGGCTTGCCGACCTGACAAATGGTGTCGCCTTGCGTCTCAAGATCCTCAATAACATCGCCTGGCTCGAAGACGATGCCGGGGATGCCGTTCGCGCCATTGAAAACGCCCAGAGAATGGACAGCTTCGCGGCCGAGCACGGGGTCGTCATGGATGCGGCCTGTCTCGACACGATCGCCCATGCCCAGCTGGTGCTGGGCAAGTATGCCGAAGCCGAGCAGACGCTCCGGCCGATCCTCGACGACCCAAACCTCGATTCGCGTCCTAGCGAGGGCCTGGCCGAGGCCTTGAACACTGCAGCCACCGCGCAGCGGCTCCAGGGGAAACTCGAACGCGCTCAGGCCACCCTCGATCAGTGTTTGCGCCTCTGCGAGGATCGGGGCTTGGGCTTGACGAGGTTGGAGGCGCTCGAGGAGCAGGCGACGCTGTTTGGCTCGCAGGGCCTATTCGAGAAGGCCTACCAGCAGCACATCGCCTTTCATGAAGCTGACGTCGCGCTGAGGGCGGCGGAGCGCGAGGCCAATTCACGGACGCTGCACGCCGTGTTCGAAACCGAAGAGGCTCGATACGAGGGCGAGCGCTTCCGCGAGATGGCTTTGCGCGACGCGCTGACTGGTTTGCGGAATCGCCGTTATGTCGACAACGAACTGCCCGCCATTGTCAGCGAAGCGATCGGCAACGGGGGAAGCCTCGTCGTCGGCCTGCTCGACGTCGACCAGTTCAAATTGGTGAACGACAACTACTCCCATGCCACCGGAGACCTGGTGCTGTGCAAGCTCGCCGAGATCCTCACGGCGGCGACCGCGCGGTCCGGCCTGACGGCTCGGATGGGTGGAGAGGAGTTCCTCATGGTTTGCACGGGCGCCGATGCGGCCGAGCGCTTCGAAGAGCTGCGGCGACGAGTTGAGTCCTATCCGTGGAGTCGCATCGCCCCTGGGCTGTCGGTGACGATCAGCATCGGCGCGACCAGGGTGCGGCCCGGCCGGCTGACGCAGGCAGCTCTCTTGGGTCAGGCCGACAGGTACCTGTATGCAGCGAAGAGCGCCGGCCGCAACCGCATGGTCCTCGACCCCGAGTGAGTGTGGGGGCATACAAACTCAGGAGAAAGAACGGCGCCCGAGGCGGTGGTTACGACGAAAAGACGGCCGAACGAGTGCGACGCATCCTCTCCGGGCGGAAGGACGTCGTCGAGAAGAGGATGGTCGGAGGTTTGTCGTTCATGGTGAACGGCAGCATGTGCTGCGGCGTCACGGGCGCCGCCCTCATGGTTCGTGTGGGACCCGGAGCGCGCGAGGGGGCGCTGGCTCAGCCGCACGTACGCCCGATGGAATTCGCCGGCCGGCCGCTCGCCGGTTTCGTGTGCGTCGACCCAGGAGGCTATCGAACCGAGAGGGGGCTGGCGACCTGGGTCCAGCGAGGCATCGATTTCGTGTCGACGCTACCGTGAAAAACCGGCCGAGAGGGGGATAAAGCACCCGTTCAAGCTGCGGCGCCCGCCAGGCGACGGCTACGTGGGTGGGGTCTTCCCAGGCGGCCCGATAGCTCTTGACAAACGCCGCAACGCGGCGTACTTTACCGATTAGTTACATAACCGAGGAGTTAATCGCCAAATGACGCCCGATCGCCTCAGCA
>JALYYG010000049.1 GCA_030946685.1 Candidatus Dormiibacterota bacterium
CGGCCCCGCGCGACCGAACCACACATTGATCTCGACTCCGTGATCGCCGGATGCATCGCGCATCCCACACACCACGTCCGTCACATTGGCGTACGGCGACGCGGTCGGTGGAAAGCCTCCGCTCCTATCGCCGCCGAGGCCGGTTCGCAACGGCGCCCAGCGCGCGGGTGTTGACGGATTCGCAATTGGACCGAACAGCTCGGTCGCATCGGGAACGTCGGGGCCTGTGCGCGTCCATGTGCACCTGAGGCCAACGCCTTCGAGGTCGCTCGTCCGGGCAGTGTCAGCGGCATGGAGTCCGTAGGCAGGATCGAACAGCAGCTGCACGGTGAATCGGTAGCCGTCGACCTCCACGACCTGGGCAGCCCCAAGATGTGTGACCGGAGGACCGAGATCGATCACGATGCCTGGATCGCCTGGCGGCGCGTCGAGCCTGCTGAGCCGCCAGCAGCCGACATTGCCGATCGGTTTGGAGTTCACCTCGAAGACCACGGTGCCCCACGTGGTCGTCCGGGCGGTGGCCGGCGTCGACCAGACCTCGCCGCCCGCGGACGATCCAACCGCGGTCGCGTGGAGCTCGAGCGAGTCTCCGATCCCCGCGCCACGACGGACGAGGACGATCAGCCTTTCTCCGGGAAACGACCCGGGCCGGGTCTCGACCAAGCCAATGTCGCCCGAGGACACGGCGACCCCGGCGGCATCGTGGCGATTCGTCACCGGGCAGGGCGGCGTCGCCGGGGTGACCGCCGGAGGAACCTCGCTCGTCACGAGGAGCGTGACCGCTCCGATCTTCGTCCCGCCGGCGAAACCTTCGATCCGGTAGGTGCCGACGCTCGGGAAGAGCATGTAGCCGCCCTCATCGATGACTCCGCCCGTTGTGGGAAGCTGCAGCGCCTCGAACGTCGGATCGAGTTGACCGGTCGTCGCCATCCGTTGCTCGCTGACCGGCAGATCCCCCTGCGGGAATGGCGTGTCGTTCCGGTTCGGACCCATCCAGAAACGCAGCGGTTGACCGTCGGAGCAGCGGACGCCGGTCAGGGTGATGTTGGTCTGCATGTCGCGCGCGATCAGGGCGAGCATCTTTGTCGGGTAGCCGGGCGTGAAGCCCTGCACGACCGCGGTCGTCGCCCCTTCCCCGTAGTAGCCGCGGATGAGCAGCGGTCCGATCGGCGCGCCGGTCAGAGAGGCGTCCTGCGGATGCGGGGCGAGCGTGGTTGGCGCTCCACAGTCCAGCGGAGCCGGTGCCGCCGCCGGCACGCGGCGGCCACCGAGCCAGCCGCCGATCGCGCCAGCGATCACGAGCACTGCGATCAGTGCGAGCGCCGCGGCCAGCGACGGGCCTGACCGTCGAGACCGCCGTGCGCGAATCGCCTCGAGCGGTGGCACATGAACGCCCGCGAAGGCGTGATCAAAGATCCTGGCCATGACGGGGTCGTCGTCGTCGCTACTCATACCAGTCCCCGAGCCTGGCGCGAAGTCGCGCTGCGGCCTGATGCGCGGTCGCAGCGACCGTCCCGGTCGCGATCCCAAGTGCCGCCGCGGTCTCCTCCTGCGACAGGCCGACGAGGTAGCGCATCACCAACACCTCACGTTGCCGTTCGGTGAGGCGGCCGAGCTCTGCGCGCAGCACGAGGTAGTCAGCACCGGGCCCGGCGGTTGCTGGCTCATGGCGTAGCCAGTCGATGGGGCTGAACACCCGGCTCCGCCAACGGAGCGCTCGCCATCGCCGTCGCGCGACGACGAACAGCCAGCCCTCCGGACTCCCCACGTCGCCGGCAACACCGATCGCCCGTTCGAATGCATCCTGCAGCGCATCCGCAGCGTCCGCTGGGCTTGCTCCCAAACCCAGGAGTGCCCGGTAGACGCTCGGATACGCCGCCTCGCAGGCTCGCAGCCATCGGTCGCGCTCCATCCCACTCCATGCTGGGGTCTCACAGCTACGGTGCGTTAGGGCGGCCCGTTCGTTTAGTACAGCGCTCCGAAAAGCCTCGGCCATTCGTGTGCGCCATCAGCCAGACGTTCAGCTCAGTGTGCTGTCCCCCGATGCGTTGGCTAGGTGCGGGTTCGTGTCGTTGGACAGACGTTGCGCCTCGGTCCGGCAGGGAGCGAACGATCAGGTCCTGACGCCGGCGGAGCCTGAGTCCGTCGAGCATCTGGGTCGAGAGTCATCTGATTCGAGATCAGATAAGGATCGGTGGACCTAGACTGCGCCCTCGTGCAGCGCCGACGCCTGACGCCTCGCACACTCATTCTTGCGCAGGTCGTAGCACTGGTTGGGCTTATTCCCCTAGTGGGTGTCTACCTCTTCCTCACGGATCAGCGGGTGCTCGGCCTGCTCCTCATCGGCGGCGCGATTGCAGCCAACGGCGTGCTGCTCGAGCGACTCGCCTACGCGCTGCCCAGACGACCGTTGTTGCCGCGAGCGGGCTACCGGCTTCTGACGATCGGCGGAGTCGTCGTCGCCCTCCTCGCGCTGATATAGGTCCTCGTTAGAGGGTCAGACTTCCGCTGACTCTTGTGGGGAGGCCGGTACTCCGCTATTCGGTTCGAGCCGTTGCGACTAGTGTCCGGCCCTCGCACTCCGTCCGTGAACGGTGA
>JALYYG010000066.1 GCA_030946685.1 Candidatus Dormiibacterota bacterium
TCCTCGAGGAGTGCTGGCGACCGAGTTTCGCCCGCGCCCTGGTGCCTCGCTACACCGCGCTCAGGCGCGACTTGGCTGCTTACCTGACCTACTACAACTTCGAGCGTGCTCACACCGGCCGCCGCAATGCCGGTCGACCGCCGGCCGAGCTAGTTTATGGTGCTCGCAAGATGCGCCCACGATGAGCCGTGACTGTCGCGGGATCTCGTGCGCTGTTCAGACTAGAGCTCCGCGCGAACCTTTGCCGCGCCGCGGGCCAGCGCCGACAGCTTCGCGAAGGCCGTTGCCCGCGGGAGGTACTTCATGCCGCAATCGGGCGACAGGAGCAGTCGGTCCGGCGCCACGAATTTGAGGGCGTTCAGAATCCGCCGGACCACGGTATCGACATCTTCGACGGGGCTGTCGTCCGCCAGGTCGATCACACCGACGATCAACCGCTTGTTCGCCAAGCTCTTCAGCACCGACAGGTCGACCTTCTGCTGCGCCGATTCAATGGAGATCATGCCTGCGGTCACGTCAGCGAGCTCCTCGAGAAACGGATAACCGTCGGGCCGCGAATGCACGATGTGCGCATAGCCAAAACATGTGTGTAGCGCAGTGGCGCCCGTGATTCCTTGGAGCGCGCGGTTGATCGCCTTGATCGCGAACCTGCGCGCCTTCCCCGACCTGGCCTGGAGGTAAGGCTCGTCAAGCTGCACGACGTCCGCGCCCGCGACAAAAAGGTCTCGCACCTCCTCGTTGACCGCTTCGGCGAGGGCCATCGCAAGAGCCTCTTCGTCGTGGTAGTAGTCGTCCTGGGCCTGCTGTGACATCGTGAACGGACCCGGAAGCGTCGCCTTGATGGTGTGATCCGTGTTGGCGCGCAGGAACTCGACATCCCTGACCTCGACGGCGCGCGTGCGGCGTATTCGACCTACGACGCGGGGCACTGGATTGGGGTGTCCCGTCCTGTCGAGCGCCGTGCCCGGGTTGTCCAGGTCCATGCCCTCCAGCGCGGTCGCGAAGCGGTTGGAGTAGCTCTCGCGCCTTATCTCGCCATCGGTGACGATGTCGATCCCCGCCCGTTCCATATCACGGATCGCGATGATGGTCGCATCGTCTTGGGCCTGCTCCAGATATTCGGGGAGAGGCCGCCAGATCTCCAGCGCGCGTGTGCGCGGTGGAAGGCGGCTTCCCAGGACCGCGCGATCGACGAGCCAGTCGGGTTGCGGATAGCTGCCGACTACGGTGGTCGGCAGAATGCGATCCCGGCCTGACGCGGACGGCCCCATGGTCGCAAGCGTATCGGAACCCCACCCGCGCTAAGCGCGAATTACCTCTCCCGCGTGCCGGGCAGGTAATTCGGTCCGGGGTCATCGCCCGGGCGTGGCTGCTGGCGCATCATGGCGTGGACACATGACCTCGAAACCAGTCCTCAACAAAACCCAATCCTCGGCCGGCCGGATCAAAGGCGACGAGTGCGAGCGCGACTGGATGTGGGACCGGGAGGTCGAGACCGCGTCCGAAGCCGGGACCATCGCCGGCGCCGCCGCCTCGTGGGACCGTCAGCTCGAGCACCTTGCGGAAGGGTCCCCGTTTTACACACGTAAGTTCCGCGACGCCGGCATCGGAACGGCCAAGGTCCGGCTGGCGGACATCGCCAAGCTCCCTTTCACCACCAAGGACGAGCTGAGAGGCGCGATGGACGAGCGGCCGCCGTTCGGCACCAACTCTGGAGTCGGAGCCGAGCACATCAGGCGCGTTTATCAGACCAGCGGTACCACGGGATCGCCGACTGTGATTGCGCTCACCCGCACCGACATGGATACGTGGACGACCATCGGAGCTCGAACCTACTACGCCACCGGCATACACGAGCACAGCAGCGTGCTCACCACATTCGGTGCGGGTCCGTTCGTGGCGGGTCACACGCATTTCGTCCTGGTGCGGGTCGGAGCACGCGTGGTGCCAGTGGCGCCTGGAGACACCACCCGGGTTCTGTTCGCACTGAAGGCGGGTCTGGCCGACACGCTGCTGTCGACGCCGTCATTTGCCCAGTACCTCGCGAACAAGCTCGACAGCAGCGAGCTGGAGGCAAGCGCGCTTGCGCTGCTCCACGTAGTCACCGGCGGCGAGCCTGGTGGCGGAATCCCCGCCATCCGCGACCACATCCAACAAGTCCTCGGCGTCACGGTCACCGAGGTGATGGGGATCGGGGACATCGCACCTTCGCTCTTCGGCGAGTGTCCCGCCCAACAGGGGATGCACTTCTGCGGTACAGGCCACGTGTGGCCGGAGCTCGTCGACCCAGACACCCAAGAGCCGATGGCGATCGAAACGGGCGCAGTGGGCGAGCTCGTCTACACCCATCTCACTCGCGAAGCGATGCCTGTCGTGCGTTTTCTCAGCGGCGACATCGTCAGGATCGAGGGCACGTCGTGCGAGTGTGGGCGAACGACCTTCCGGATGCGCTGTCTCGCACGGCGCGACGAAATGTTCATCGTGCGCGGAGTCAATGTGTACCCGGCCGCCATCCTGGCCGTGGTCGGCGAGTTCAGGCCGCGCGTCACAGGGCGGGCGCGAGTTGTCCGCCGGGACAGTGGGGTGAGCGTCCAGCCGCCAGTGCCGATCGAGGTGGAGATCCCCGCTCCGAGCCAATCCGATCAGGCGCTGGCGGTCGAGATCGAAGAAGCCGTGCACACCAGGCTGACCTTCCGTTGCGAGGTGAAGCTCGTGCCGGAGCAAGCCTTCGGGGAGGCAGGCTACAAGACCAAGCTCACCGTGACCCGCCCGTGAAGGGAGGCAAACCCAAGCGGCTGAAATCAGGCATGGGGAGCAGCTCGGCCGATCGAATTGTGGTTCGCGGGCACGACCTGGTCGACGACCTCATCGGAAAGGTATCGCTCGGCGACATGGCCTTCCTCGAACTGAAAGGGCGCCTTCCGACCCGGCAGGAATCGACAGTGTTCAACGCCCTCGCCGTAACTCTCGTGGAGCATGGAATGACCCCGAGTGCGATCGCCACCCGGCTCACCTACTTCGGGGCCCCGGAGTCGCTGCAGGGAGCCGTGGCTGCGGGGCTGCTGGGTATCGGCGACCGCTTTGGCGGCTCGGTGGAAGACGCTGCCCGCACGCTGCAGGAGGCGCTCGCTGGAGAGGGCTCAGAAGCGGACTTGGGTGAGCTGGCGCGGCAAGTCGTGGCTAGACATAAGGAAAGGAAGCGGCCGATCGGAGGCCTCGGACACCCCATCCATAAGCCGGTGGACCCGAGGACCCCAAAGCTCTTCGCGCTTGCCGCCGAGAATGGCTTTTCGGGCCGGTTCGTGCAGCTGATGCAGGCGATCTCGGTCGCGGCAAGCCAAAGCTATGGACGCGATCTTCCGGTCAACGCCACCGGCGCCATCGGCGCCATCGCCAGCGAGCTGGACATCGCGTGGCAGGTAAGCCGAGGGCTGGCTGTGATGGCGCGGGCGATCGGGCTCGTGGCCCACATACAGGAAGAGATCGAGCAACCCCTCGCGGCTGAGATCTGGAGCCGGGTCGACGAGGAGTCTTCAAGCCGGTAGGTAGGGGACTAACATAGATTTCCGCTCCGTTCGATCGGCTGGATGGAAGGAGACGATCAGTTTGTCAGGCAACCTGCCAGGCATCCACCACGTGACCTGCATCACCGGTGATGTCCAGAAGTGCGTCGACTTCTACGTCAGCGTGCTTGGGTTGCGCTTCATCAAGAAGAGCATCAACCAGGACATGCCGGACACCTATCACATCTACTTCGGCGACCGGGTCGGTTCGCCGGGCACAGCTATGACATTCTTCGGCTGGCCCACCTGGCCAAAGCGGCATGCTGGAAGTGGCCAGGTCACCACCGTCTCCTTTTCTGTGCCACCTGAATCCCTCGACTTCTGGAACAGCCGCCTGCGAAAGCTTGGCGTGCAGGCAAGCGCGAGGAACCAGTTCGGGACTGACGCCATCGTTCTCGCCGACCCCGATGGCATCGAGCTGGAGCTCGTCGCCATATCGTCTAAACAGCCGTGGGTACAGTGGCCGCACAGCCCTGTTGACCCCGAGCACGCCATCCGCGGCTTCCACTCGGTGACCATGACCATTGCGGAAGCAACAGCGACGTTCGACCTGCTGGTCAAGGCGATGGGCTTTCGCAGGGCCGGCCAGGAGGGACGCCGCACGCGATTCGAGACGGGTCAGGGTGGGCCGCATGCGATCCTCGATGTGGTCGAGTCGCCCGAGGGCTCCGAAGGTGTGGAGTCGATTGGCACTGTGCACCACGTCGCATGGAGGGCAGCCGACGCCGCCCACCAAGCCGAATGGCGCGAGGTCTTGGTCAAGGCCGGGCGCAACGTGACTCCCGTGATCGACCGCTACTACTTCAAATCCATCTATTCGCGTGAGCCGGGCGGAGTCCTGTTTGAGATCGCGACGGACGGGCCGGGCTTCACAGCGGACGAGACTGTCGAGTCACTTGGTTCGTCGTTGAGCCTGCCGCCCTGGTTCCAGGTGCGCCGCGACAGGCTGGACGTCACGTTACCGCCCATCGTCGTACCGACCACGGCGACGACAGGCGCGGGGCACTGATGCGCGCGAATTCGAGCGTGGTCGCAATCTGACCTCTTGGAGGGTAATGAACTGATGAGCACGGCAACCGTCGCGCCGGTCAATCCGATGGCGGCTGAAGGCAAGGACACGGTCATGAGCGTCATGCGTCGGGATCGAGCGAATTTCACTCGCCTGGTCGAAGACCCGAAGAACTGGAACGTCATGACGCGCTGTACAGGATGGGAGACGCGCGACCTTGTCGGTCACATGATCGACGTCATGGAGGGGTACTTCAAGAACTGGGAAGCGGCCAAGGCTGGTAAAGAGGGCACCGCTCTCGGCCTGCCAGTTATGGGGGAGACTCTGAACGACCACGCGCTCGACTTTCGCAAGCTCTCGCGAGAGGAGGCGCTCGACCGGTTCAAGAAGGACGCCCAGAAGCTCGACGGAATACTCGAGGCGCTCACACCGGAGGAATGGACCGGGTTCATGGTCTATCACCCGTTCGCGGGACCAGTCCCTGCCGGTTTCTACGGCACGTTCCAGATCATGGACTACGGCGTGCACCCGTACGACATCGAATACGGCCTAGGCGACAAGCTCGCGACCATCGATGAGGCGACCGCGGGTCTGATCCTGCCGTATGCCTTCATCTTCTGGATGTACACCGTCGACCAGAAGGTTGCAGCAGGGTTGGATGCGCAGTATGGGATTGAAGTCAAGGGCCCTTGGGGCGGCAAGTGGCGCGCGACGATCAAGGACGGTAAGTGGACGTCTGAGCCCGAGACAGGCAAGTTCGAAGGTTGTGACGCGCTGTTCACATACGACTCTGCGGCAGACGCAGTGCTGACGTTCTTCGGCCGGTTCCCAGGTGGCTCCGCAACTGGAGACCCCGAGGTCATCCACAAAGTGCGCCACCTCTTCTTCTCGTTCTGATCCGAATCACGCTCTGGGCGGCGGCCCCCGATGTTGCGGGGCCGCCGCCTCGCCTCCCGTACGAAGTCAGGGAGATCGATTCGGCCTGGGCGAAGGTGGCGATGGGACAGGAGGCAGACCTGGTCCCCATGCGTCTTGCCAGGGGAAGCCGGTGCTTTGGAGCCTGGACCGGCCATGAGCTCGTCGGCTATGGCTGGTTGTCAGCAAAATCGGAATGGATCGGCGAGGTGGAGATGGAGATCGCACCCGCCGCAGGCGAGGCCTACGTCTGGAACTGCGTGACGCTGGCGCCGCACCGAAGGAAAGGGGTGTTTCGATCCCTGGTCACGTCCCTGGTGACCCAGGCGCGGGAGGAGGGCTTGGCCAGGCTTTGGATCGCGTCAGTCGTCGACCTTGCCGGCACCGCGATCGAGCAGGCGGGGTTCGTGCCGATCATGCGATTTGAAACCGCCTCGCGGTTTGGGCTTCGCTGGCTCCGGGTGGCGCCGGTGGAGGGAGTCGATCCAGCCCTGTTGGCGTCGGCGCGCGACGCGATGGCGATCAAACATGGCATATCCGTGCGGCGCTCCACAAGTCGAAGGCACTGAGCAAAGGGTGATTGTGGTGAACCTCATCTCAGCGGCCGCCGCGATCATGGTCACGATCGTCGCTGTTCTGCACATTTACATCCTGGTACTCGAGATGTTCCTGTGGCGCACGCCGCGCGGACTTCGCAGCTTCGGCATGACTCAGGAGGTTGCGGACTCGTCCGCCGTCCTCGCGGCCAACCAGGGCCTGTACAACGGCTTCCTGGCCACCGGCCTGCTGTGGGGTCTGATCGCGTACGGGATTGTCCGGGGACGGCCGATCCTGACGTTCTTCCTGGCCTGCGTCATTGTCGCGGGGTTGTACGGAGGAGCGACGGTGAGCCGGAGGATAGTGCTGGTCCAATCCGCGCCGGCCGCGTTGGCGCTGGCGCTGGTCTGGCTGTCGTAGAGAACGACTGGATCAGACGGCTCCCCGCCCCGCTCGCCGGCGCGGGGGCCTCTTACAGCGCCTCCAGGTAGATGCGGAGCAGGTCCGCGGATGGGTAGCGGCCGCCCAGGTCGCTCGCCGCTTTTCGCAGCTCCGGCTCGCCCACCCCGTAGGCGGCGATGTGCTGCGGTAGGCCCAGCGCCTCGATCAGGTGCTGAACGTCGCCAATCGCGTTGCCGGATCCCGTAGCCTGCCCCAGCATCGCTATCCTTTCGGGCATCGTTTCGGCGAGGTAGCGCATGACATGGGGGAGGAGCAGGCACGAGGTCACGCCGTGAGGGATGCCGTGCCTGGCGCCGATCTGCTTCCCCATCACGTGGCTCAGGCCGCTCGCGGACTGGGCGGGAAGCGTGAACCCAAACCACGCCGCGATCTGGTTCTGGGTGCGCACGTCGAGATCCGCGGGCGCCCCCTTTACACGGGGCAGCGAGTCGAAAAGGCGCCTGATCCCCTCCAGGGCCATGGCGTCTGAGAAGGGGTGGTCACCGTCTGCCAGGAATCCCTCCACTGCGTGGTCGAGCGCTCGAATCCCTGTCGAGAGCCAGAGCGACATCGGAGTCGCCAGGGTCAGCTGGGCGTCATAGACCACGGTGTCGAGCAGCAGCCGCACATCCCGCATCCCGGCCTTGTCTCCGGCCTTATCGGTATAGCCCGCGCCGCCGGCCAGCTCCGCGACCGATAGCGTCGTAGGGATGGCGACGTGAGGTAGACCTCGGTACGCGAGACCACGCCGATCGGCGAGCCTGACCGCGACCATCTTCGCGGCGTCGATGGCGCTGCCGCCGCCGAAGCTGACGAGACCATCGACTCCAGCCTCCTTGGCATGCTCGACCGCGGCTTCGACCTCGGTCAGCGGCGCATGCTGGCTGATCACCTCGGTTGCGGGAGCCTGAGCATCGCCTAGGGCTCCGCGCACGCGCGCGACGAGCTTGCCCTCGGCCAGCAGCGAGCGGTTCGTGACCAGCGCCACGCGATTCGTTTGCAACCGCTTGAGCTCTGGCGCCAGCTGCGCCAGCGAGCCCGGGCCCCAGTGGATGACGCGCGGGTTCGAGTAGCTGAACACCCCAGGCATGGCGCCGTCATAGTACTTAGCCTCCCTCCCCCAACACGCGGGTGGGCCTTAGGAGCGATGAGCTAGGCCAAGCCTTACGCCGCTTGCGCGCAGGGGCGTTAGCCTGGAAGACCGATACGGCAAACTCATACGTCGTGGATGGTCCGCATCAAGGCCAAACGGCTCTCGAGGCCGGCGAGCCGCTGGGCAAGGCCCGCGCCGCGATGATCCTTGTCCACGGGCGAGGAGCCAGCGCGGCGGACATCATGACGTTGGGCGCCGAGCTCATGCACCCCGGCTTTGCGTACGTGGCGCCGCAGGCCGCGGGCTCGACGTGGTACCCCAGCCCATTCACTGCGCCCATGGAAGACAACGAGCCCTATCTGAGCTCGGCGCTCGAGGTCCTCTCATCGCTCCTCATTTCAATCGAAAAGTCCATTCCCGCCGATCGGGTCATCCTTCTAGGCTTCTCGCAAGGCGCCTGCCTCACTCTCGAGTTTGCGGCGCGGCATGCGCGCCGCTACGGCGGCGTGGTGGGGCTCAGTGGCGGTCTGATCGGGCCCGATGGGACGTCGCGCGACTATCCGGGTAATTTCGACCGAACCCCGATTTTCCTCGGCTGCAGTGACGTGGATCCGCACATCAGAAAGGACCGAGTGCTCGAAGCGGCAGAGGTGTTCAAACGCCTGGCGGCTGATGTGACCGCCCAGCTCTACCCACAGATGGGGCACACGGTCAACGCCGAGGAGATCGAAGCTGTCCGCAGGATGGTTGCCGCGGTCGCAAGTCGATTGCAATAACCGCCCCTCAGCCTCCCGCGTATGACTTGGCGCTCCTTCTCGCGTAGCGGTGGTGGTCGATGAGCCGTCTAAGCCCAGCGATCTTGGTTCTGCTGGCGGTGGTGGCCTGTAGCGGTAGCAGCGCGCCAGTGGCTACGTCACCAAAACCCGCGGCCACATTCACCATGGGCGCGATGAACGTGAGCCGCGTCACAGGTACCGGTCAGGTCTACAAGGGAACGGGCAACTTCACGGTTGCGATTCAACTTCAGGGCCTGACGCCAAACTCCTCGCACGTTTCGCACGTGCATATCGGTTCGTGCGCCAAGCAGGGTAACGTCGCGTACGCCCTACTCCAGGTCATCGCTGACGCGTCCGGAAAGGCCACAGCGACGAGCACCGTCAGCGAGTACTACTCGATGCCGAGCACAGGATGGTACGTCAACGTCCACTTCGGTCCGGATTTCACCAAACCGGAGTACGCGCCGAGCGTCTCCTGCGGAGACCTGCCCCGAGCCTGAGCTTCGAGGTCAGACTCTTGCCTCGGCTTTCTCACCGGACTCGCCGTGTTTGACGATGTCGCCCCTCTTGAAGAGGACCTCCTTGAGGACGGCCCGCCATTTCGGCTTCCGCCGCGACAGGAACTCGAGCGCCATCGCGAAGTGCTTGAACTCCTCCTGCTGGGAGTCCTCCATGATTGCCTTGGCCTGACCGTCGCGCTCCAGCGAGATGCGCTGCTCGTACCAGCCGATCGCCTCCGCCTCCTCCTGTAAGGACGCGACCACGCGCGCGAAGGTTCGTACCTCCTGGCTCAACTCGTCCGCTGGCTCGTGGTACTGATCTGCGCTCATGCTTTTCAAACTCCTCCCAACTTACAGCTGCCCGATGCGCGCGGTCGTCAGGATAGGCGCCGCGTCCTGGTCATATTTGATCTCAGCCGACCCTGATACCGGGTAGAACCCAACGCCCGCCCGTTTCAGAAGCGGGTAGCCGTTCAAGTCAGCGCCGAAAGGCGACCTCGGAGGTTGAAGCGTGGAACTAGGAGCAATCGTCGTTTGGATCATCGTCGGCCTCATCGCCGGATTCCTGGCCAGCAAGGTGCTGACCGGCCATGGCATGGGTCTGATATGGGACATCGTCGTCGGCATCGTCGGCGCCTTTGTGGGCGGTTGGCTCGCGGGCCTTGTCGGCATCGCGGTGACCAACATCATCGTGCAGATCGTGGTCGCCTTTGTGGGCGCCGTGATCCTGCTGGCGATATTCCGCGCAATCGCAGGCAGCCGCGGCAGGTCGCACGCGTAGAGCTCGGCTTAAAGGCCCCGCGGCGCAGCCGCGGGGCTTTTTTCTTTGTTTTCCCTCTCCCATCGAGGAGGGGGTGGGGAGAGGGTCTTAAGCTGGTACAACCGATCAGGTGGATTACGGCAGGCCGGTTCAGTTCGGTTGCTTCCTCACTCCTGACGCTACGAGCCCGCATCGCGCCCTCGAGCTCGCCGTGGAGGCCGACGACCTCGGCTTGGACCTGATCGGCGTCCAGGATCACCCCTACCAGCGCCGGTTCTACGACACCTGGACGCTGCTGACCGCGATTGCGATGCGCACCAAGCGGGTCACCATCTTCCCGGATGTCGCGAACCTTCCGCTCCGACCGCCGGCGGTGCTGGCGAAAGCCGCAGCTTCACTCGACCTGCTGAGCGGCGGCCGCTTCGAGCTTGGCTTGGGCGCCGGCGGTTTTTGGGACGCCATCAAAGCGATGGGTGGACCGGTTCGAACGCCAGGCGAATCAGTGCAAGCCCTCGAGGAGTCGATTCACGTCATCAGGTTGATGTGGAGCGGCGATCGCGGCATCCGTTTCGACGGCAAGTTCTATCAACTCGCCGGCGCGCACTCCGGCCCGGTTCCCGCACATCCGATCGGGATCTGGCTCGGCGCGTACAAGCCACGCATGCTGGCCCTGGTGGGACGGCTGGCCGACGGTTGGGTACCCTCTCTGGGCGGCTTGAAGCCACAGGACATGCCCGCCGCCAACGCGCGCGTCGACGCAGCCGCGGCCGCTGCAGGTCGCGAGCCGTCAGCGATCCGCCGCATTCTGAATGTCGGCGGTGCCTCTGCCCACGAGCTTGCGACTCTTGCACTCGAGCACGGATTCGATACATTCGTCGTCAGCGAGGACGTGATGCAGCAGTTCGCCGCTGACGTTGCGCCAAGGGTTCGCGAGCTGATCGCTGCCAGCCGTGAATCACGCTGATCTCGTCGGTCTGATCCGCGAGGGGATTAGCGGCGCGAAAGGTGGAACCTGGGCGGATCTCGGAGCCGGAGAAGGAGCCTTCACCCTGGCGCTTGCCGACCTGCTGGGCGCCGGCGCGCACATTACGGCGGTCGACCGCGACGCGGGCTCGCTGCGGCGATTGGGCGATGAGGTGGGGAGGAGGTTTCCCACTTCAGGGCTGGACATCGTGGCTGCCGACTTCACCCGCCCCATCGACCTGTCCGGCCTTGACGGCGTGGTGATGGCCAACTCCCTGCACTTCGTACGCGACAAGGGGCCGGTCCTGGAATCCGTTCAGGCGATGCTGCGCCCGGGAGGCAGCCTGATCATCGTCGAGTACGGCGCGGACCGAGGCAACCCATGGGTCCCGCACCCCTTCTCCTATGCGCGCTGGGAGAGGCTGGCTGCTGAGGCGGGTTTTGAAGGGACGCGACTCTTGAAAACCATCCCCAGCCGGTTCCTGGGAAGCCTGTACTCCGCGGTCAGCCACAAACCCCTTGCATCTCGATCTGTTACGTCGTAATGTTGTAATCATGGATGAGAAAGAGCTCGGTACAGTCAAAGGTTGGTTCGGCGGAAGACTCCCGGAGGGCTGGTTCACGGGAGTGGAGGTGGTGGTAGAGGACGACCAGATAGTGGTCCTCGGATCGCTGCCTGAGGTTGGTCTCGCGGCCGGCTCGTCCCCGGAGGAGAAGGAAGGCGCGGCCGCAGGCCGCATCGCCCGTTTCCGCGAGGAGACAAGGGGCCAGAGGATCGGCATCGCCCAGGAAGCCGAGGAGCGGTTCCACAAGTACGTGACGTGGGGCGCCCGCCTGGGCGGCGTGACCAAACGCTTCAATCCCGGCGGCGGGGGCCGTTCGGAAGGCAACCGGCGCGTGATGATCGGGCGCTGGTTGCGGCGGCGCGGCCACGGTTCGGGGGGGCACGCCGGCGCGCAGTCCCCGTCGCCGGAGCCGCAGGTTTTCTAACAGCAGATCGATACCGACCCCGCTGGTGCGGGGTCGGTAAGCTGCCAGTCAGATGGGGATGATGCCGCCGGCCGGCGGTCCGCCCACCATGCACTGGTGGCTGGGCCGCCGCAAACAGCCTGACTCCGGGCCCGCGAATAGCGGACTCAGCGGCGATCCGATACTCGAGGGACCGCCGGAGGACCAGAGTCCCAAGGACCTACGCAGCCGGTGGCTCAGCCTGAAGCAATCGGTCGTTGGTACAAGCTCTGCGCTGCCGCGCGTCCTGCGGCTGGTTTGGGACGCGAGCCCACGAATCACACTGGGCTTGTTTGCGGCGACCGTGGTGGCCGGCGTGATCCCCGCCGGGGCGGCTTACACCTCAAAGCTGCTGGTTAACGCCGTGGTGCGGGGCATCCTCATCCACAACACCCAAACCCCAAACGTGGTCAGGTTCCACGATCTTGATCCCAACCTCCCAACCGGCGGCCCCATCTTCACGGCCGTCAACATGATCATCCTCGTTGCAGTTCTGCAGCTCGCGCTGTTCGCAATCACCGCGTTGCTCGGCACCATTCGGAACATCACACAGCAGCTTCTTCAGAACTCGGTGGCGATGCGAATCCAGCTTATGGTGATGGAGAAGGCTGCGTCGCTCGACCTTTCCTTCTACGAGGATCCCGCGTCGTACGACCTCCTGCGACGAGCCCAGACCGACTCGATAAACCGGCCGGTGATGATGATCTCGACAGCCTTTGGGCTGGTTCAGACTCTGCTGACCTTCGTCTCGATGATCGCAGTGCTGATTGTTGTCAGCCCGCTACTCGCGCTGCTGGCGCTCGTGTCACCGATCCCGGCCTTCATCGCCGATACCCGATACGGCTGGCGTGGCTACAACATCGCGCGCTGGGGCTCGCGATTGCTGCGACGCATGACGTACATGGTGAACCTGGTCACGACGGACAGCTACGCGAAAGAGGTCAAGCTCTTCGGCCTCGGTGGCTACTTCATCGACCGGTATCGGATCATCGCCAATACCTTCTATGCGAGCCAACGAGCCCAGGTCGCGAGGCGTTACATCACCGGGTTCGCATGGGGCAACCTCAGCACCATCGCCACCTCGCTCACCTACCTCTATGTCGCGCTGCAGGCTGTGGCGGGACGCCTCACTTTGGGCGATTTGAGCTATTACACGATTGCGGCACAATCAGTGCAAAGCTCAATTCAGGGCATCCTCGGCGGGTTCTCTGGCATGTACGAGCACAACCTCTATCTCAACAACCTTTTCGAGCTTATGGAGGCGCGGTCATCGATGCCGGTGACCGAGACTCCGGTCAAGGTCCCGCAGCCGATGCGGGGTGAGATCAGGTTCGACAACGTTACCTTCGCGTATCCCGGCGCGGAGAAACCCGCGCTCACAGACCTGAGCTTCACTGTTAAAGCTGGCGAGACGCTGGCCGTCGTCGGACGCAACGGCGCCGGTAAGACGACGCTCTTCAAGCTGATCTGCCGCCTTTACGATCCAGGCGAGGGGCGAATCCTGATCGACGGCATCGATATCCGCGACTTCGAGCCGGCCGACCTCCGAGCTCAGATTGGCGCGATGTTCCAGGACTATGTGACCTATCAGGCCACGGCGTCCGAGAACATCGGGCTGGGCAACGTGTCGGACATCGAGGATCGCGAGGCGATCGAGACTGCCGGTAAGCAAGCCGGAGCCGACGAGCTCATCGCGGGGCTTCCACGGGGCTACGACACTGCTTTGGGCAAATGGTTCGACTCGGGCGTAAACCTGTCGGGCGGCGAGTGGCAGAAGGTCGCGCTTGCTCGCGCGTTCATGCGCGACGCCAAGATCCTGCTGCTAGACGAGCCTACCTCGGCGCTTGATGCTCAAGCTGAGTACGACCTGTTCGAGCGACTGCGCACGCTGACCAAGGGCCGCACAGCTGTCTACATCTCGCACCGCTTCTCCACGGTGAGGCGGGCCGACCGCATCGTCTTCCTGGAGCACGGACGGCTGGTTGAGGAAGGCACGCACGCAGAGCTGATGCGCTTGGACGGCCGGTACGCGAGCCTTTTCAGAATGCAGGCATCTGCATATACCGGCGACGATGTCCTGCCCGAGGTTGAGGTAGGCGCCCAGTAGAAAGGGGCATCAATCAGGGCGTGTCCTCCCCACTTCCCCTGGGGTCCTCGCGCGGCACGCGCGGGAGTTGGCCCAGCGCCGAAGGGGACGTGGTTTTAACGGCTAGCCGACTAAAGAGGAGACCTGGTTTAGCGGCAGTCGCGCAAAGCAGTTAACTTCCCCGCCATGCCAAAGCGGGCCGATCTACTCATCGGAGTCCTCCTTGGCGCGGCCACGACCGCCGTCTACCTGATCGGAGCCAATCGCTCGTTCGGCTATGACGCTGCCGCGACCTTCGCCAACTTCATCGCCACCCCCTCGCTGTTGGACGCCTTCGCCGTCCACCCGGCGTTGCCCAGCATCCCCCTCAAGAGCATCGCTTCCAACGACCACGTCCTCCTCTCACTCATCAGCCACTTGATCTACTCGGCTACTGGCTTCCGGAGCGAGGTCGTGTACCGCCTGCTGCCTGCATTGGCGGCGGGGGGAACTGTCGGGGTCACGGCCACGTTCCTGTCACGATGGTTCGGAGTGCTGGGCGGCGTAAGCGCGGCACTCTACATCGCCACCGATCCCCTTTTCGTGGAGAACAGCCGGGACCTGCGCGGCTACAGCCTCGCAACCCTGTGCGCAGTCCTCGCCACGATCCTGCTTTCGACAGCAGACACCCTCCCCGCTCGCCGGGGAGGGGTGGGGAGGGGCCGTGTAGGAGGCTCGCGTCTCCGCCATGCTGCTTATGCCCTGCTGCTTGGCATGGCAATCGCCACACATGTCTTCGCCGTGGTGGTGCTGGCCGGGCACATTGCATGGATCGCAACCCGCAGATCCATCCCGCAATTGATCCACCTCGCGCCGGCGTGGCTTGTCGCTGCTCTGATCGGTGTCGCCGCCAACGCGAACATCGAAGTGATGGAGCTGCTCCAGCATGGCTTTCCGCCGAGCGTCTTCTATCCCACCTTCCCCCGCGACCTCGTGTTCTTCCTCCTCGGCGCGCCCGCACTCTTGCCGCTGGGCCTGTGGCTGAGCACGGCCGGCCTGGGTTTCTGGGCCCTGCGCACCGAGCCGTTGCTGTGGACCTCGGTGGCTGTGGTCGCCCTGGTCGTTGCAGTCCTTTGGCTGGGCCTGCAGCCTGCTTACCTCTACCCGCGCTTCTTCATGTTTCTGGTCCCCGGCTGCGCCTACCTGATGGCGGCGGCGATCAAGCGCTGGAAGGTGCTCGCGGCGGTTGTGCTGGTCGGTGCCGTCGCGGCGGCCATCAGCCAGGTCCCGGGTTACGCGGACGACCCGCTCGCGTTACCGCAGGCGGCTGCTTTCGTCGAGCGCACCCACGCGGCGGGCCGAACAGCATGCGTCATCCATTCGGATGAGCAGGTGCTCGCCGCTTACACCACGGAGTTCACTGTCGTATCCAACGCCGCCCAACTCAGCAAGTGCGACGCCGTAGTGGTGGTGAGCTGGAACGTAGACCTGGCGCTGCGCGACCTGGCAGCCCGGCAGTTCCCGAGGAGGACCGTCCTCTCTGCCTCGTATTACGCGGTCGTTCTGGAGCGCTGAGACTAGTTGCGCAGGTGGTTGAGCTGTAGGACCTTGACTGCGCGCCCGCGCATCCGATCGCAGCGCCAGCAGAAGACCACGGCGTCGATTCCCCATGGGAGAATCCCTTGAACCAGTACCTCTCGCTCACGACGATGAAGAAACCAGCAAACGATATAGCCCATGAGCCTGAAGAAGCTAGCACGCATGCGGCGACAAAGCAAAGGAGTCCTTGTTAAGACTTCGTCTTATGCCCGGTTATCGCGCCGCGGGAGCTGTTAAACCGTCCATTGCTTGATGCCGGCGCTATAGCCCGTCGAGCTTTGCGGCGAGGATGAAGTCGTTTTCGGTGAGCCCGCCGGCGGCGTGCGTCCAGAGCCAGACGGTGACCGACCCCCAGGTGAGGAGCAGGTCGGGGTGATGCTTCTCGGCTTCCGCGATGGGCGCGATGTGGTTGACGAGCTCGACTCCGGGCATGAACCCTTTGAACTTGTGCACCTTGGACAACCGCAGGTGACCGTCCGACTCCTCGACGGTCCACCCCCGGACCTGACCGAGCAGGGGCTCAATCTCGGCGCGGGTGAGGTGAGGGCTGCCGGGCTTGCAGGCCACGCAATGTCGCTCGTGGAGAGGAGTCGGGTCGGGGGTTGGCATCCAAACAGACATCGTAAGCGGCACGGGTAAAATGGTCCCCCCCATGGGCGGCTAGCTCAGTGGAAGAGCGCTCGCCTCACACGCGAGAGGTCGTTGGTTCAACCCCAACGCCGCCCACCAGGGATCAATTAGGAACCGAAACTAATCTCCCTCCAACCGCTAGGGGGAGGGCTAGGGTGAAGGGCTTTCGGAAGTCCATCTGGTGTATCAAGTCCGAACGATAGACGTCCGGTCGCGGTCTCACTGGGGACCGACAATGATGTTTGCTAGCATGTTGC
This sequence comes from Candidatus Dormiibacterota bacterium, assembly GCA_030946685.1. Taxonomy (GTDB): domain Bacteria; phylum Chloroflexota; class Dormibacteria; order Dormibacterales; family Dormibacteraceae; genus Palsa-872. The sequence continues at coordinate 16,117 of JALYYG010000066.1, forward strand.
GTTCGCCGTCGCGACGACAAACGCGGCCCCGTCGTCTAGTGGCCTAGGACGCAGCCCTCTCAAGGCTGAGATCGCGGGTTCGAATCCCGCCGGGGCTACTCGAACATTCGTTCTTCTGAGTCCGACTGGTCCAGATACTGAAGGCCAGTGCCGATTACCGTTCAGGGTTTGAGACTGCCTTACCCATGCCACGAGCCACCGATAGAAAGAAGTAGACCGAAAGCAAACCACCCAGGATCAAAGTGACGTGGAAGCTGTACTCGATCCAGAGTAATCCTGCAAACCTGAGGCCGTTGACGCGATGGTACCCGTCATGCGCCCACCAGTTGACGAGGGACCAAGCGATCCCGAGGTAGCCTCCCCAAGCGGCTGATCGGCTGACACCCGTCCGGGCGATGAGCCGAAAGCCGAAGATCAGAAACGCGACGCCGGCGCCGAAAGCGAGGGACTCGATGAGGCCAAGAATCACGAAGTAAGGCAGCAGGTTCTCCGGTGGGACAAACCCTGGAGGTGGTGGCCAGAGCACCTGGCTTGACGCGAAGGCCAGAGCCGCTGCTAAGGCTGTCACCCCAATGACTTTTCCCTTGGTGTTCATTTGGTCTCTACCGCTGCGGCGATCCGTGCCCGCTGGTCTGAGCTGACTTGGCCTCCATCGCCTGCCCACAGTTGGTGCATCGCAGCGAGGAAGCCCTCCGCGTCCTTCCGGCTGTCGAAGTCCAGGTCGATCATCACGTATCTCGGGTCGTCGAGCGGCCGCAAGACCTGGTAGCCGCGGGCCCCATGCCGCGCACGCAATTCCGGACCTTTGGTGTCGAACACGTTCTTCCACATGTCGTAGTCGGGGACTGGGTGTTCTATCCGCACGATGACCGCGTTGCCGCGGTTACCCGAAGTCGTGTCACCTGTCTGTTCGTTCATGCTTCCAGCCTGCGGCTTGACCGCAATTCGGAGCATCGGTGCCAGTACCTATTCGGTCACGGGTTCTTCGGACAGGTGGCGGACGGCGTAGGCCGCTATCTCAGTGCGCCGGGACATCCCGAGCTTGGATAAGACATTGCTCACGTGGTGCTCGACCGTTCGATTGCTGATGAAGAGCTGGGCAGCGATCTTGCCGTTGTTAAGGCCCATGCCGACCAGACGTGCGACCTCCGCTTCGCGCCGGCTGAGCAGGCCATGTTCCCTGGGGCCGCTCTTCCCGGAAATACCGAGCTTGCGCAGGACTGCCGCTGCCGCGTCGGACTCGGTCCTTGCTCCCAGTCGCTCGAACGTTGACATCGCCAGCCGAGCCTCGTTGGCGGCGAACTCGGGGTTACGACCGGCCACCGCCCGGGCGATCTCAAGGCGGGTGCGCGCAGCCTCCCATGGCATCTCCGCGCGGTCCATGTGACCGAGGGCAACGTCCAGGTCGGGAACCGGATCCCCACCTTCTGCCTGCACAAGAAGTCCACGGGCAAATCGCGACAGCCCTTCCAGGTAATCGCCGCCCGCCTTTGCCGCGAGCTTGGCTAGCTTTTCCGAAGCGACTCGAGCGTCTGGCACGTTCTTGGCTGCCAGGCTCGCTTCCACCAGGAGGCCCAGCGGCCTGGCCGCCTCAACGTTCCCGATACCGAGCTGATTGACGCGCCGCTCGAGCACGGCCACCGCCACCGCGGGTCGACTTTCCGCGAGGTGCATCGCCGCGACGGGCTCGGATGCGTCCGGGTGGTGCTCGAAACCCTCTAGCAATCGGGCCGCTTCATCTG
>JALYYG010000070.1 GCA_030946685.1 Candidatus Dormiibacterota bacterium
CCGTCGCCGTACCAGGTGACGCGACCCTCGCGGCGCGGCGCCTCCAGCAGGCCCTTGCCCTGATAAAAGCGGATCGTGTCCACGGCTACGCCCGCGGAGCGCGCCAACTGTTCGATCCGATACTCCATGAGTAACTACTCTAATGGCGCGGGGGAGGCAGGCCTCTCCCGCGGGACCCCCACCGGAGCCAAGCATTGCCCGCAGGCGCTTGGACGGGCCGTATGCGACGGCCGGAGTAATCCGGCCTTCCGCTCCACTTAGTTCTGTTTATCCGATCGTGTTCCAGTAGTACATGCGGTCCAGCCAGGCTGGGTCCTCGCGGTACGCGCGGGCAAATGACTCGACAGAGTCGACGTAATCGAACGAGTTGTTGTAGTGCCAGATTGCGTTGCGCATGTCGCCGGGCGCCCCGTTGTGAACCAGGTAGTTGGCGGCACCCAGGATCGCGTCGTGCGGGTCGTTGACGTTCCCGCCCAGCCCGAACGCTTGCCAGGTATCGGGAAGAAACTGCATGGGCCCGAGCGCGCCTGCAGATGACGGTCCGTTGACGCGCCCGAAATTGCTCTCGATGAAGTTGATGGACGCCATGTAGCTCGGGTCCACACCGAACTTCTGGTTGGCCTGCTGGTAGTAGGAGCGCAGGAGATCCACCGGCTTGGCGTCCGAGTAGGGATGCGTGAAATGGACGTTGACGAGGTAGTACTGGTCGATGCCGGAGAGGATGTAGAGGAAATGCAGGCCGGCGATTGCGTCCTTTAGGGGTCGCGCGACAGTGGTCGGAATGAGCGGAAGGACCGCGACCTCGACGCTGGCGTAGCTGGCGAGCTCGTACACCCTCAGCTCCTCCTGCCGAGCCGCGTCCCGATACGCATAGGCGGCGGCGGCGACAGCGAGCTCCCAGCGAATTCGATCCAGCAGCAAGGGCGGCGGTGATTGCGCCTTCAAGACGTTCAGCTGGTCCATAGCATCCGACATCGCAAGCTCAGCGCTGATGATCCGGGCCGCCTCGTGATGTGCGCTGGGGAGCAAGTCAGGATCTTGTGCAAGCGCGGACTGCGCGGGAAGCGCCATGGAAAGCGCCACCAGAAGGGCCGCGGTGAATCGGATCAGGCCGGCTCCGAGATCGCTACCGGACGGTCGGGAACCGACGGCAATTCCTCTGGATAGGGGTCCGCGGCGGTCGGCGCGCGAAGGCCGACCGAGTCGAGAAGACCGCTGATCTCGTCGCCGACAAGCTCGCCCTGCGCGATCAGGGCCTCCGCAGCCTGGTCAATCGCCTCTTTGTTCGCGTACATCAGGCGCCAGTCATCGATGTAAGCGGAACCCAGGAGTTGGGCGACAACCCGGCGGCCGCGTGGGTTGCTGATCACGGCGCCCACCCACGTGCCTTGCGCGTGCGCACCCTGGGTCACATCCGCCACCGAGATGAGCTGCTCGCCGAAGTTTGCGGCGCTGCCTGACATCTGCTGGTCGAGTTTGTCCGGACCCATGCCGATTGTCCCAACCATTCGACAGGCGATTGCAGTTGCCGACATCAAGTCTCCGAACACGCCGCTGGTGTTCTCGCCATAAAAGACGTGCTCGCACGCGATCGATCCCAGGTAGTGGCGGATGTCGGCAGCCATCTGCGAGCGGAACTCCATCCACTCCTCTTCCGTGGGTAGCGATTTGTGGTAACCGCCAATCTCTCCGTGGGTCGTCGCTCGACGCCGGATCGACAACCGCACGTGGGCGTGGTCGGTCTTGAAGAAGTGCGAAGCCACGGCGTGCCCAAGCTCGTGACGCGCGACCGCTATCTTGTCCCGTTCCGTGTACTCGACGGGGATGGCAAGGCCGGCCTCCACGTTGCCCATTGCCTCTCGAATGTCCTTCCAATCAAAGGACTGGCGCCCATCGTTGAAGGCGTAGAGGAGCGCGAGCGAAAGGACCTGTTCGATGTCTGCCGGCGAATAACCCTCGGTGATGCGCGCGAACTCATCCCTCCGGCTCGGGGTGTCGAGGGCTGGGTCGTGCTGCTTCTTGTCGAAGTACAGCGCCGCGATGTCCTTCCTGTCGTCGCGGGTGGGTAATCGGAAAACGATCTGACGCCCGAATCGGCCGGGCCGGGTCAGAGCTTCGTCCAGGACCGACGGCCTGTTCGTCGCACCGATGAACAGGATGTTGTAGGCAGGCGCTTTGAGGGCCTTGATTCGGAGTGGGATGCGAGTTCCGTTGAAGGCGATGACGCGCGGTAGAAAGAGTCCGTCTAGGGTCAGGTTCGCTAACCCGCGGAGCTGCCGGATGATGAAGCCGGGGTTGTCGATCCCGTCCATGAGGACAAGCAGCATGTTGAGCCCGAGCTGGCCTCCGCCCATCATGCCGCCCATCATTCCGCCCATCATTCCGCCGCCAGTGCCCGAGCGCCTTTGCCCCAAGGCATCGATCTCGTCGATGAAGACGATGCAGCCGCCCCAGACCTTTGCCCGCTTGCGCGCGGCACGCACCATGAGGTAAACGCTCAGGGCGTCGATGCCGAGGAACATGCCGGCGAAGGAACCGCCGCTCGCGATGTAGATCGGAACGTTGAGCGAAGACGCGATCGCTTTCGCGAGCATCGTCTTGCCAGTGCCCGGCGGGCCGACCATGAGGACACCGCGCTCGCGCTTCCCGCCGGCCTTCACGAACATCCTGCCGTGCTCGATGAGATCGAGAATCCGGCGCATCTCTTTGACTGCCGCCTTCTGTCCCCGCACGTCATCGATGTTCACTCCGAAGTTGGCGTCGTCGGGGTTGATCATCGTCTTGCCGATACGCGTGTAGATGTAGAAGGGACCGAGGAAGAGCATGAAGTTGGCGGCAAGCAGGAACAGGATGTAGAGGAGATTTGTAAGTCCGGACACGACGGCCGACGGCAGAGCGTCCAATGCCTGTCCGGGATCGAGCTGGAACAGGTAGTAGGCGCCTGCGAAATACAGAATGGGCAACGCCGCCAGGAATAAGGCTCGACGCCAGAAGATGGCGCGGTTTGTCTCGACGGTGCGCGTAAGCGTGTCTTTCTCTGGAGAGATGCGTTCGCGCAAGATCAGCCAGCGCCGCGCCATGCTGAGAATGCCGCGGCACAGCAGCATTGCTATCAGCGCGTATCCCAGCGACCAAAGGATGTCGTACTGGAGGTAGATGTAGGCGAAAGCGAATGCCGAGCTTCCGACGAAGAGCGTGAAGATCCAGAAGATGATCACGGCGGATAACTCCCTATACGGCTTGAGGTTTCTTCAAGCTTAGTGGCTGCGGCCGGGCCCTGTCGTGTTGCGAAAAACGCGACGATTGCGATCCCGAAGGCGACCACTGCATCGCCCGGGCTGTACGCGCCGCCGAGCGGCCCGGACACCCCGATCCAGTCACCAAGCCAGTTGATGTTGGTGCCGGATCCCATCACCACGTACTGACCGGCGTGGCCGCGCTCGACGAGGCTGCCCGCGAGGGTCGGTGTCACAGGCATACGTGCGCCGTTAGCCATCACGACGGTCAGGTTCAGCGCCGCCCCGGCGGCAACGATCAATGCCCCGCGAACGCGGCTCATGTGCCAGATCGTCCATGCGATGAGCGCTGTTAGCGCCATGGCGTACACGTACTGCACGCCTTCCATGCGGTTCAGGGGGGTCACGATTATCGCCTCCCTGACGACCAGGGCGGCGACGACCAGCCAAGGCCACCGAAAGTTCATGTTGGCCAGATTCCCGAGCCTCCCGCCGGTGATGACGCCGGCCACCAGCCCGATAAGGAGGGCGGCGAGAAGCACCATTCAGAGGTAACTTCTAGTCGGCGGCGAGTCGGGATGCGGCGCCGGCCAAGACTTTGACGCCGATCTCCAGCGCGGATTCATCGATCTTGAATCCGGGGGAATGGTGCGCAGGCGGTGGTGCTCCTTGGGGCATGACACCAAGCATGAAATAGCAGCCTGGGATCCGCGTCAGGAACTCTGCGAAGTCGTCGCTGACTGTGAGGGGCCGGCCCAAGATGCTGGCCTTGTCTCCGATCAGCGCCCGGCCCACGTCGAGCACGGTGCGCGTGACGTTTGGCTCGTTCATCAGCGGAACCGTTCCATGCACGAGCTCGAGCGAGCTATTCACCTCGAACTCCGTGTCTGCTTCATGCAGCAGGTCGCGCAGGCGGCCGAGCGCCTGCTCGCGAAGCGTGTCATTGAAGGTGCGGAGACTGCCTTTCACGGCGACGCCTCGAGGCACGATGTTCCAGGCTCCGTCGCTGCTTATGTTGCCAACGGTTGTATGGCATTGCACGCCTTCGTGCTCGAGGCCTTCCACAATCGTGTGTAGTCGCTCGATCAGGAAGGCCTGCGCGGAGAGCACGTTGCCACGTCGGCCCATCATGCCGCCGTGGCCGCCCGGACCGGCGAACGTGATCTCGAACGCGTCCGATCCGGCCCACATGAGGCCCGGCCTGGTGATCACGGTTCCAGACTCGGTGAAGCTTGTGACGTGAAGGCCGATGACTGAGTCGGGATGGTGGTTGTCGAGCAGGCCGCGCGCGATCATCGCTTTGGCGCCGCTCACGATCTCCTCTGCCGGCTGAAACACGAACAGGTAGCGGCCACTGACGTCCCAGATCCGATCTACCAATGTTCGCGCGACCCCGACCATGATCCCCATGTGAGCGTCGTGCCCGCATGCGTGCATGCGGCCGTCCGCCGTCGACGAGAACTTGACCCCGGACTCTTCGTGTATCGGCAGTGCGTCGATATCCGCGCGGAGCATGACGGTCTTGCCCGGCCTGCCCGTGTCGAGAATCGCAACGACGCCTGTCTCTGTCGGACAGGGCTTTAGCTCCAGGCCAAGCTCGCGCAGCCTCTCACTCAAATAGTTGCTCGTCTCGTGCTCGCTGAAGCTGATCTCTGGATGGCGATGGAAGTGCCGGCGGAGCTCGATCACCTCGTCGATCACCGACCTGGTCGGGATCGGAGATGTCGGCGGATCGCCCCTCACTGGACCGCCACCAGGCTGTATCCGCGTGCTGTGGCTCGCACGAAGTTCGGGCCGAGACCGCTCTCCACCTCATCGAGGCGCCGCCTCAGGGTCAGCAGCGCCGAATGCACCGTGGAGTGGGCGGCATCACTCCTGAACAGTCCCGCCTCGATCAGGTCACGGGCCGTCGCCGGCTTGGAGCCCTGCGCCAGGTACAGCACCAGCGCCGTCTGCTGTGGGGTGAGACGTATCTCGGCGTCGCCGAGTTTGACCATGCGCCGAGTGGGGTCGAACTCCAGGCGTCCAAATCGATAGCTGCCCGGGCGCCCGGTGCCCCGCTCGACCAGGCGTGCGGCGAGGTCAGAGTAGATGTGGGCCATCGGGACATTGCCCTTGACGAAGTACGAGCTCGCGCCAAGCTCGTATGCCTTGCGAATCGCGGCGGAGTTGACCTGGGCGGCGGATAGCACGATGACCGGCAGCCCTGGGTGATGATGGCGAATCCAGGTGAGGAGGTCGAACCCGGCTTCCTCGCCCTCGTCAAGCACCAGGTCCAGCAGGACCGCGGCGACGCGCTCTCGTGCCAGCAGGTCCATCGCCTCGGGCGCCGACGACGACACGGCAGGTCGGTAGCCGAGATCGTGGAGGTCGATCTTCAACTGCTGCTGCATCGCCGCCTCGTCCTCGACCACCAGCACTGCAGATCCAAGCACCTCTGCCGGCCTGTAGACCTCGAGCCCCGGCGGCAGTGGCGGCAGCCGTACCTCGCGGTTTCGCGGATTCACGTCTCTCGGGGCCTTAGTGCTGGGGTTTTCCAAGGTTGGATCTAGATGAGTCTTAATGAGAATTCATGGAATCTGAACAAGCACTCTAATACGGTCTGGCGCATACTCGTTTTCGGGCCTGGGATAAGTTGGAAAAACCAAGGGGAGAGATGGGGATGACGTGGCATAAGCTTCAGCGTGTTGCCTTTGCGGTAGCGGTAGTTGGCGCCCTGGCGATGGCCTCGGGCGCGGATTGGATCGATCGGGTTCTGAGACACCTCCTGTAGGCATTCGCTAGTCACCAATCCGGCGCTCGCGTGAGCGCCGGATCGCTGGCGGCAGCAGAGCGTAGAGATCCGCTCTGTCGACCGCTTTGCTCATATACCCGACGACGTCAGGGTCGTCTGTGCCCGAGGGGAATACGGGGTACGCTGTGTAGAAGATCACCGGCAGCTTCTGTCCACGCGCCCGCAGCTCGTTCAACAGCCCCCAGCCATCCATCGGCTCGGGCAGCATCAGGTCGATGATGGCGACCTCTGGACCGTCCGACTTCGCCTTCTCGAGTGCCTGGTCTGCGTCCTCAGCCATGGAGACCTTGTATCCGAGCATGCGCAGGTCGGTTTCCAGGATCACCCGCCAGGCCCGCTCGTCGTCCACCACCAGGATCGTCGAGCCACGGAGGTCGTCGGGTGTCGGCGCAATAGGTTTCGGCGGAGTGAACGGCAAGGGGTACGTGGCGCAGTATATCGGTGGCCATGTCTAGTCCAGTCCGTAGGCGGTCGCGACGCCAAACGCCGTCCAGGCCGCCGAGCGGTCTTCAGCGCAGGACCCGCCCGTCCAGGCTGGGGGCGGCCGGACGCTCGCAGAAGGCGTCGCGTCCCTCGACGCCGGCCGCGCTTGTCCACGAGTTGGGCAGCTGCGTCACCGAGGCGGACATCGTCCAGGTCCTCTACCGCGGCCTGGCGCCGCTCTTCGGCTATGACGTGGTTGTGCTTCACGGCCTCGAGCGCGAAGGTTGGTTTCACTCCCTGGCCATAGACTCAGGCGTGCTGCAGGACATCCGCCGCCGGCCACTCGCCGACTCGGCGTTTGCCCAGCTTTACGCCGATCCCCGCACGACCCTGGTTCCGGCCAAAGTTGAGCCCAAGCGGCAGCAGCATGCCAAGGGACCCGGCGCTGGACGGCCCGCCCGGCTCGTGATCTGGGTGCCTGTCGAGCACCAGGGCGTTGTGATCGGCAGCGTCATCTATCAGTCGTATCGCAACCGCCGCGTGCCTGCGACCGAGATCGCCTTCCTCGACCAGGTGCACCGGCGCTTGGGCGTCCTCATCGCCAACGCCTCGCTGAATGAGTTGACTCGTAATCAAGCTCGCCGGCTCGAAGCGCTGAACAGCATCGCGCGCGCGATGGCGTCGACCCTCGATGAGGCGAGCGTGCTGACGGCGCTGCGCGCAACTCTCAATGAGCTCATCCCGGTGGACTCGCTGGACATGGTCTCCCTCGCGCAAGATGGAGCCGACAAGGCGCGGTTGTTGCATCTCGAAGCCGATTCCGCTCCAACTTCGAGGTGGATCTCAATGCGGAGCATTGCAGCCGCTCCGGCACGCACCATGTTGCGTAGCCCGAAACCGCTCGTGCTCCATGAGCCGACCTCATCGCTGTGGGTGCCGATCAGGGAAGGCGGCGTCGTGCGCGGTGCCCTAGGCATCAGATGCTCGCGCCCGTACGCGTACGAAGCCTCGACAGCTGCCTTCCTTGAGCTGGTGTCGGACGAGGTCACTCTGGCGCTGCGCAACGCGCGCAGCTATGAAGCGATCGAGGACCAGAGACGCCAGCTGGAGGTCGTCAACTCGATCGGGCGGCGGCTGGCGTCCAGCCTGGACCGCTGGTCGATCATGAGGACGCTGCGTGAGGAGCTGGCGGCGTTTCTTGATTTCGACGGGTTCATCCTCGCGACCATCACGCAATCAGACGAGGGCCCTGTCGCAGAGGGCTACCAGTACGTCGCAGGGGTCGAGGAGGTCGTGCCGCCCGTGGCGCTCGCCGTGACCGGTCCATCACGGGAAGCGTATGAGTCGGGCCGTCCAGTGCTCGTCCGCAACTCGCCGTGGGCACGCAGCTTCGAACGAAAGGGACTCGAACGCGAACGCTGGAACTTGGGTCGGGGCGCCGCCGTCTTCGTTTCCGGCGCGCCGGGCAAGCACCGCGACGTGTCGCGTTCGTTCGTGTGGGTGCCCGTTCTCAGCGGAGACCAGATAACAGCGATGCTTTCGCTGCAGTCCTATCACGAAGGCGCATTCGACGATTGGCACGTAAGGCTCCTGCAGGATGTCGCGGCTCATGTGAGCCTCGCGCTCGCCAACGCCGACCACTTTGCCCAGGCGCAGGCTGAGCGGGCGCGGCTGGAGGCACTTCACCTGCTCGAAATGGGAGTCGCGGGCGCTTCCGACGAGAGCCAGATCGCGGAGGCGGTCTTCGCCGCAGTCAGCGACTACACGGACGCGGCCCAAATGGTTCTCGTTTATCTGGACGCTGCCGGCAATGTGGTCGGCTTCACCGGCGACCGCGGCGGCCCTGCCATTCCGTTCGGTCCGACCCCGATTGACGAAGCGCCCTACTTCCGCAGGCTGATCGCCGATGGAGGCTCGGTTTTCGAATCGATGCCCGCGGGGGATGATGACCTCGCGACCCCCCTGAACGGCCACAAATCGAGCACCCCGAGTCACGTCGTGTGGGTGCCCGTGACTCAGGGCGAACGGGTGGTCGCCGGCATCTCGGCCCAACGCAATGATGGAGGCCGCTTCCCGCCCTCACACCTGAAGCTGCTGGAGGCGGCCGCTCCTGTGGTCGGAATCGCGTTGCGGACCATGCGTCTGCACCACGCGAACGAGCTCGCACTGGCTCAGTCGGTGCGCATCCAGGAACTCGCGGCGCTGGCGGGGCACGAGCTTATGAGTGTCGTCGCGAACATCGCGGACCAGGCGCTCACCATGCTGGAGTGTGCCGGGGTTGTCTGTTGGGCGTTCGACACCGAGGGTCGCATCAGCGCAACGCGCAGTAGCGGCGATCCAGCCGCCGAGGGGGTTCTTGCGTGGGCCGGCCTGAACTCCGAGGACAGCTGGCGGGATGCTCCGGCAGGACTGGTGACCGGCGTCGCTCGAGGGCAGGCCTGGAGCCTGATTCCGCTTTGGTATGGCGATCGCCTGGTCGGCGCGATCGGTTCCGTCCACGCTTCTACCCACCTGGCCGAGCCTGGCTCGGCGGCGCTCGACTTCGCCCGCCATGCGGCGGTCGCGATCGAGAACTCCCGACTGGTGGCCGAGACCAGGGGCCGCATTCGAACCTTGGAGGCGGTCGCGGCCTTCACGGATCTAACGCCCACTGAGCCGGAACGCGCTCGTTCCGAGATGGCCCGCCTCGTCGGGCGCGCTCTCGCGAGCTCACAGGGCGAGCTATGGCTGCTCGAGGACGGCCACCTGGTGCGGCGAGCGTCTGACGCGGAATCGGAGCCCCGGGTTCCGGTGGCCGACAGCAGCGGGCTTCTGACTGCGCTGCTCTCGCCAACCGGCGGGCGCAGGTTGCGCTCGCTCCTGGACCTGCTCGGTGCGTCACCAGATGCGTTCGCCATTCCGATCCAGGTGGAGGGTCGCCTTGCCGGTCTGTTGGTGGCGAGGATGACCGCCGGCGCATCCGAGACGCGGCGTCTTGCGGCCGTGCTCGCCGGCCAGGCGGCGGTTCTCATCGGACAGCTCGAGCTGGTGGATGCACTTGACCGCGAACGCCGGATGATGAATGCCATCCTTCGCCACTCACCGGTCGGGGTGATGCTGGAGGATGCCGCCGGTCGCATCGTCTATGCCAACCCGGAAGTGGAGTCGATCTACAACCTCCAGGCCTCCGATATGCCGGGTCAGAAGCCTGCCGAGATCTATGCGGCGGCGGGCGCAGTCCCGAGCGACGAGGATGAGTCGGATGACACCCTCGAGCTCCACATGCGCGACCCGGATCGAATCGTTCACGTGCGGCGCGTGGTAATTCCGGGTCTCGAAGGTGAGCCCGCCGGCATCCTCACGCTGCATGAAGATGTCACCGCCCAGCGGCTCGCCCTCGAAGCCAAGGACCTGATGCTGAGGGCGATCGGGCACGAGGTGCGCAGTCCTGCAGCAGCAATGAAGAACACGCTGGCCGGAATCATGCAATGGGACGCCACTATCGACCCCGGTGGCCGCCGTGAGCTTCTGCAGGAGGCTTACGAGTCTTCGGATCGGCTGCTCAGCCTCGTCGAAAGCCAGCTGATCATCGCCAAGCTCGAGACCCGGCATTTCGAGCCAAGCCCTGAACGGGTGGATCTGGGCTCCGCACTCGATGGTGTGATGGCCGTCCTTCACCACCGTTATGCGGAGCGCGCGTCAGCCGTCGAGGTCAGATTGCCCGAAGGCCTACCACCGGCCGCGTGCGAGCCGGCTCACCTTGCGCAGGTCCTCACCAACCTTGTCGGGAACGCCCTCGAGTACACGGACGAGGCCGTGCTGGTGGAGGCGCGGACCGCACCGCGTGGATGGTTGGAGATCACGGTCACCGACCATGGTCCGGGACTGCCGACCGCCAGCCTCGACAGGCTTTTTGAGAAGACCGGCCCGGCCGGACGCAACCGCTCGCAAGGCGGCCTTGGCCTCGGGCTCTACCTATGCCGCCTCGTGGTCGAGCGCTCCTTCGGGGGCCGGATCTGGGTCGCCTCAAGCGACCGCGATGGCACCACGTTCAAGTTCAGCGTGCCCGCCATCGACGCGTCGATCAAGAGTCGCCCGCGGGAATCGGCCGGTACCAACCGTTAAGCGGTCCACGTGATCAGTTCCGGCGGGAACACCGGCTGGATTCCTTGGCTGTAGCGGCAGGGGGACGGCGATCTTCGTCACCCGGTCCGACCTGGGTCCGGGTTGGTGGCGGGATGGAGTCGATTCCCGATCACCGTCGCCATGGTCCAGCTGACATCGACTTCCCGCCGCCGGGCGGTCCATGGAAGCCGCTGGCGCTGAATGGTCGCCTCGTCGGTTGGGGGGAGCAAGCCGGGCTGGCTCAGGCGCGCCGGAGCGCTGAGCTCGGCGCGCAGCTGGCCGACGAACATCGCGTCCATCTGCTCTCCCGGCTCGGGCACAAGCTGCGCTCAGCTGTGCTTGCGCTGCAGGAGTCGGCGCGGCAAGCTGCGTTCGGGCGTCCCGAGCTGCTCGAGGCCGTCTTCGAGCAGGCGCAGGAGGTGGGTCGCCGTGCCGCGGCCCTCGAAGCGGCGGCCGTCCTGCCCAAGGACAGCGCGCGAGGCGTCGGCCTGGGCGCGGTGCTCGGGCTGGCGATGCCGCACGCCGACCGGAGGCTGCCGCCCCAGGCAGTGGTCCTTGGCTCAGAGCCGGCCCTGGTGGAAGCCTTCACACGAGCCCAGGACTGGATGGGCGACCAGAGACTGACCGTCGCCGCGGAGCTAGTAGGCTCGTGGTGGAGGGTTCGCGTCGGGGCCACCGGTCCCAGGCGACCGCTGTCTGTGCCAGAGATGGGCGAGCCGCTCATCCGGCTCATCGTCGAGACGCATCTCGACGGGTGGTTCGACGGGAGCCACCCGGACCGCGCGGACATCTTCCTGCCGGCCCTCAAACCGCGTTGACAGCCGTTACCCGCGTGGTGGCCCCCAACCCGGGGCCGTACACGGGTCCGGGCACCAACACGTGGATTGTCGACGCCGGCCCGGTGGTAGTCGTCATCGATCCCGGGCCCGACGACGCGAGCCATCTGGCAGCGATCGACCGAAAGCTGGCCGGCGCGACGGTCGGCGTGGTGCTTGTGACGCACTCACATCCCGACCACCTTCCGCTGGCGGAGCGGCTGGCGGCGGCGCACCGGGCAACCGTACGCCGCTACCCGCAGCTTGGCGATGGTGACGTCGTCAGGGCAGGCACCCTGAATCTGACCGCGCTGTACACGCCGGGTCACAGCTCAGACCACCTCTGCTTCTGGATTGCAGAGGACCGAGCTGCGTTCACAGGAGACCTGGTGCTTGGAAAGGGAAGCTCGATGGTCACCTATCCCGAGGGAAACGTGGCCGCTTACCTTGCCTCGCTCGAAAGGCTGGCCGCGATGAAGCCGAGGGTTCTGTTCCCGGGACACTGGGATCCTGTCACTGACGCGCTTCAAAAAATCGACGAGTACAGGACCCACCGCCTGGAGCGCGAGGCACAGGTGCTAGCCGAGTTGCGGCACGGCCGCGGCACCGTCCGCGAGCTGACCCGACGTGTGTACGGAACCGAGGTGGGGGAGGACCTCATGCCGGCCGCGGAGATGACAATGCGCGCGCATCTCCAAAAGCTCGTGGATGAGCGCAAGGTGCGTGTCAACCAAGGAGAAGGCGATGAGGTTTTCGAGCCTTTCGAATAAAGGCTGGCGTTTAAAGGCTGGCGTTTGCCGGACGGCCCCTCCGGCGCGCTGTGCGCGCCACCTCCCCGGCGAGCGGGGAGGACCGCGCCTGTTGATCTGCCTTCCAGCGGGTCGAAGTGGGCGATGACGAATTTGACGTAGCCTCAACCACGTGAACGATCCCCGACCGCCGATCCTTTCCCTGTCCGCGGCGGACGTGGAGGCGTGGCTAGTAGCGAACAACGCCCACGCCTACCGGCGACGCCAGGTATGGGGGTGGCTTGCACGCGGGGCGGCGTCGTTCGAGGAGATGCACGACATCCCGAAGCCGCTGCGCGTCGCGCTTGATCGCGAGTTCCGCTGCAGCTCGCTGCGGCCCGTCGCGAACACGCAGGCCGATCGGGGGCTGACCTCGAAAACGCTCTACGAACTGGATGGGGGCCATTCGGTCGAGGCCGTCGTCATGCGCTACACAGACCGATCCACTCTGTGCATCTCCTCGCAGGCGGGATGTCCCATCGGCTGCCCCTTCTGTGCCACCGGCAAGTTCCCGTTCGGCCGCAACCTCAGGGCCCATGAGATCGTCGAGCAGGCGATGGATGCAGTCCGCCTTCTAACCGCAGAGGAAAGACGTTTGTCACACGTCGTCTTCATGGGTATGGGCGAGCCGATGGCCAACTACCAGGCCGTCATCGAATCGGTGCGGCGCATCGCCGACCCTGAGCTGCTCGGCATCAGCCCGCGACGTATCGTCGTGTCCACCAGCGGCCTGATACCGCGCATCGAACAGCTGGGCGAAGAAAATCTGCACGTTACGCTGGCGATCTCGTTGCACGCGGCGCGTGACGATCTTCGAGACGTGCTTGTGCCGATCAACCGCAAATACCCCCTCGAGGACCTGATCGGCGCTTCCCAGGGTTACGCGGACAAGACGGGACGCCGGGTCAGTTATGAATGGGTGCTGCTGGCCGGCGTCAACGACACCGAGCGCGACGCTAAGGAGCTGGGCAGGCTGCTGCGACGCAAGCTCGCACATGTAAACCTCATCCCTTTCAACCCGGTCGAGGACACTCCGTATCGCGCCCCGGACCGCGCTGCGATCCGCCGCTTCAAGGAGATGGTGGAAGGTCAGGGCCTGAACGTCACAGTGCGCGACACGCGAGGCCGTGATGCTGACGCCGCGTGCGGCCAGCTGCACGAGCGCGTCATGCGCGAGCGAGCCAAGGAGACCGCCGGGCGCGCCCAGGGCGCATGAAGGCCGGGCGCGCGCAGGGCGTATGAAAAACGAGTCGCAGTCATAAGCGGCGCGCTGTATGCCGGCACCTCAGGTTTCAGCTATGCGAGCTGGAAGGGGACCTTCTACCCGTCGAACCTTCCCGGGGTTCGCATGCTCGAGTACTACGCGCAACGGCTCAACGGCGTCGAGTTGAATGGCAGCTTCTATCGGACACCTCCCGAGTCGACGCTGCTGAGCTGGGCGGCGGGGACAGGTCCCGCGTTCCGCTTTTGCATGAAGGCTCATCGCGGCCTTACCTACTCGGCTGACGGCTTCGACCGCGTCGGGCTGGCTCGGATCATCGGAGAGAGGATGACGCCTCTGGGCGACCGCCTCGGGCCGGTACTCCTGCAGTTCCCTCCGGCGCGACAGCGCAACGTCGGACTGCTCGACTCATTGCTTGGCGCGATCGGCCGCCCTGTCGCCGCGGAGTTTCGCCACGAGTCCTGGTTTGATGACGAAACGTACATTGTGCTTCGAACTCACGGTGGCGCCCTGGTGGTGACCGACGAGGAGAAATGGCCCCGTGCGCCGCTGGTCGAGGTTGGACCGATTGCGTACTTTCGCCTCCGTCGCGGCTACAGCGATGCGTCACTCAGGCAGTGGGTGACTGACGTCAAGGCTGCGGTCGGCGCGCATAACGAGGTTCACGTCTATTTCAAGCACGACCCGGAATCGCCGGCGCTGGCGCAGCAACTGCTTCGCTCGGTCGTGGACCGTTAGGCGCGCAGGCCGGCGCACCTCCACGGGTCAGGCCGCGGCGGCGGGTTCCGGCTCCGCAGGTTTGATTGAGCGGTCACGCCCGAACAAGATCGGGATGGCGATTACAGCGATCACGACCATCACCAGTGAGGCCAGCTGAGCCTGGCGCAAACCCGCGAATATCGCCGGGTCGGTGCGGTAATAGCTGAGAAAGAATCGACCAACGCCGTAAAGCCCGAGGTAGGTCAGCCCGAGGACGCCGTCCGGTAGCCTGGCTTTCAGCCGCTGGTGGAAGGGAAGCAGCGCCCCGAAAAGTACCAGCGTGAGGATCATCTCGTACGCGACCTCCGGGTGGACGACCACGCCCGGCTGGCCCAACGTGTCGGCGTTGACGTATTCGACGCCCCAGGGAAGGTTGGTCGGGGTCCCGTGATGCTCACCATTGATGACGTCCCCGATGCGGCCGATCGCGAGCCCGAGCATCGCCGCCGACCCCGCCGCGTCCATGAGCTTCCAGAAGGAGAACGAGGCTCGCCGGGCCCAGATATACGCGCCGACCATGGCGCCGAACAGCCCACCCCACTGGCTGATGCCGCCCTCGGTGACGATCACGATCCTGGTCAGCTGGCCGGCAAAAAGCTTGAAGTTCTCCCACACATAGAGGAGGCGCGCGCCGATCAGCCCCATCACGACCATCCAGGCCACCCCGTCGGCGCCGTGGCTGACGTCGACGCCGTCCTTGCTGAGAAGCCACAGCCCGAGCCGGGCGCCCGCGAGGATACCGAGCACCGCGAACACTCCGTGCCAGGTGATGAGGAATGGCCCGATCCGGAAAAGGTTGGGTTCGAGGTCGATGACGATGGTGAGCGGTATCAATCGGGAGCCCCCGCAACTCTAGCGAGGCGCGCCATCGCGACGTCCTTGGGTAGGAGGGCGAGCGTGAAATCGATCGGCGGCGAGATCTTCTTGCCGGTCACCGCCTGCCGGATCGGCATGAACGTCTTGTTGGGCCCGAGCCCAGACGCCGCCACGACGCTCATCAGAGCGTCGTGGATCGCGGCGGGCTCCCACGGCACGTCCTGCAGAGCCGCCACAGCGGCTCGTATCCGGCCAACCGCGTCGGGATCGAGCTCGGGCGACGCCGGCTCGGTCCAGAGGTATTCGAGCAGCTCGGCCGCGGCCGCGAGCTTGGGTAGGCGGGTCTTCAAGGCAGGAGCCGAGCGCAGGATCGTCGCCTCGTCCAGTCGCGGCAGGAAGAGGCGCAACCGCCGTGCGAGCTCCTCGTCGTCGAGTGCCCGGATGTACTCACCATTGATCCAGTTGAGCTTCTCCCAATCGAATCGCGCTCCGCCGTGCTGAACGCGCTCGAAGGAGAAGAGCTGCACCAGCTCGTCGAAGGAGAAGATCTCCTGCGAGGTACCTGGATTCCACCCCAGCAGGACCAGGTAGTTGATCAATGCCTCGGGCAGGTAACCCTGTTCGCGATAGAGCATCAGATTGAGCTCCGGGTGCTTGCGCTTGGACATCTTGCTGCCGTCACCGGCAAGGATCAGGGGCATGTGTGCGTAGGCACGCGGTCGCGCGTAGCCGAGAGCGTCGATCAACATCAGCTGGTATGGCGTATTTGACAGGTGCTCCTCGCCGCGGATCACATGCGTTATCTCCATCGTTGCATCGTCGACGGGGCTGGCGAAGTTGTACGTCGGGAAGCCGTCCGACTTGACGATGATGAAGTCGCCGATCAGCCCGGAGTCAAAGCTCATCTCACCCCGGATCATGTCGGTGAACTTGACCTCGCCCCCCGGGACCTTGAAGCGAACCGTGAATTCGGTGCGGCCCACCGGCGGATTTTCCAAACAACGGCGCGAGTACTTGTACGGGCGTTTCTCCGTTTGCGCCTGTTTCCGTTCTGCATCCAGCTCCTCGGGCGTGCAGAAGCACCGGTAGGCCTTGCCTTCGGCCAGCAGCCTGGCAGCGTGCTGCTTGTAGACGTCCAGGCGCTCGGATTGGCGGTACGGGCCAAGGGGGCCGCCCTTGTCGGGGCCCTCGTCCCAGTCCAGGCCGAGCCAGTGCAGCCCTTCGTAGATGACCTGCTCGTACTCGGGGCGGTTGCGCTCAACGTCGGTGTCGTCTACGCGCAGAACGAAGGTGCCGCCCTGCGCGCGAGCGAACAGCAGGTTGTAGAGCGCGGTGCTGGCCGTGCCCAGGTGGGCGAACCCCGTTGGGCTCGGTGCGATTCGCACCCGAACTGAGGACTGGTCAGACACCGCCATATGCTAAGGGCCCTACGCCGGGACACTAAGTGCCAAACCCGGTGACACTATTGGCGTGGCAGGACTGCTCGCGCTTGTCGGAGGCGATGAGTTCAACCCCGGCAATGAGGAGCAGGACCGCATGCTCGCGGCGGCTGCCCTGCATGGTGCCGCCTTCGTGGTTCCGACCGCAGCCGCCCGCCAGAAGCCGGAGCAGTCGGTCGCCAAGGCCAAGACGTGGTTCAGTCAGTTCGGCCTCGAGCTGCAGGAGCTGCCCGTTCTCAAGCGTGGTGACGCGACCTCCGCTGTCCTGGCCGCACGCGCTCGCGCCGGCGGATTCTTCTACCTCGTCGGTGGGGATCCAGGGTTGGTCGCGAAGGTGCTCCGTGGCTCAGCCGTCTGGATGGCCATGTTCGAGGCATGGCGGGGCGGTGCCGCGCTCGCCGGCTCATCCGCGGGAGCGATGGCGCTGTGCAGCCACACGCTGGTGCGCGCGAGCTGGCCAAATCGATTCAACCGCCGCCCCGCGGACGCTTTGGGCGTGGTCCCGAAGACGGCCGTCCTGCCCCATTTCGATACGTTCGGACATCGGTGGGTCGAATCGGCGCAGGCGGCGGCCCCAGGTCTCTGTCTCCTCGGGATCGACGAACGAAGCGCTGCGGTTTGGGATGGCGTCAGGTGGCTGGCCGCCGGCCCAGGCGCGGTGACAGTTGTCAACCGCACGAGGGTCGCTCGCTTCACGTCCGGCCAGGAGGTGTCGGGACTCCGACAGCCCGCCAGTATGCTTCCGAAGCAGTGATCGCCTCCGTTCTCAACCGCCCTCCGAAAGCGCTCCATGGGGGGATGCTCCACCTGGGACCGCTGCGCGTGCACCACATGCACGGCGGCCGCGGATCCCCTGTGCTCTTCATCCACGGCCTGGGCTCGTCCGGCTACATGGAATGGCGCTTCAACCTCGAGTTCGCCGCGGCCCGTCACCGCGTGTATGCGCCCGACCTGCCCGGCTTCGGTAGAACCGAGAAGCCACACGCCAGGTATGGCGTGCCGTACTTCACGCGGTTCATCGACCGTTATATGGAGGACCGGGGTCTGCGCTCGGCAGCAGTCGTGGGCGCGTCCCTCGGTGGACGCATCGCGCTCGAGCTGACGCTCATGTACCCCAAGCGCGTTCGCAAGCTGGTCTTGGTCAACGCGCTCGGGCTCGGGCGCCCCAACATGCACCTTTCGTACGGGCTGATGACGCTGCCACGCGTCGGGGAGGCGTTCATGAAATTTGCGAGCGACGCGATCCGCTGGGTGCCGCGGCCGATGATCCGGCGCGTTGCGTCTCGCTACGCGGGATCGAGCGGGAACTTGAAGCGAACCATGGACGACGACTACTTCGCAAATCTGCGAGAGCTCTACGCAGCCGACGGGTATCCGGGCGCATACCTGGCCACCGTCCGCTCGCTGGTGACGCCGAAGGCGCTTCTGGCCGCGGATCACGACCTGTCGAAAAGACTCGGCGAGATCAAAGTTCCGGTGCAGCTGATATGGGGCGCTGACGATCCACTCTTCCCCGTGGCCCATGCCGCGCGCGCCCACGCCCTGATCGGGCACTCGCGGCTGGCTGTGTTGGAGGGCGCCGGCCACACTCCTCAGGCAGAACGTCCGGAGGAGTTCAACCGCGTCCTCGACAATTTCCTCTCCTCCTGAACGAGCGAAGCCCAAGCAGTACACCGGTCCGGAATACCGGGCGCTGGTCGACGCCCCGATCGACCCCCTCGTCCATCCGGCGCCTCAGCACCCGCCGCGCCTTTACCGCTTGGTCCGTCGGATCGTTCGATGGCTCGTGCCCAGGATCTTCCGAGTCACGGTCATCGGCCTCGAGAACATCCCGCCGCCGCCATTCATCATCGCCGCGAACCATCAAGCCTGGTTCGATTCAGCCTTCATCATCCCGTTCTTTCCGGAATCGCCGGTGATCTACACCATGGCCAAGCGCGAGACGGTCTTCAATCGCGCATGGAAGCGGCGGCTCCTGCCACTCATCGGCGTGTTCCCGATCTCGCCGCACCAGGGCCAGCTTGATGAGGCTGGGCTGCGGACGGTCTACCAGGTGCTCGCGAGAGGCGGAATCGTCTTGATGTTTCCCGAAGGCCGCTACTCCAGAGGCCGAGCACTCCGTCCGCTGAAGGTCGGGATCGGTCACTTTGCGCTTCAGGCAGGCGTGCCCATATGCCCGGTTGCGGTAAGAGGTACCGACGTCCTCCGGCCCTTCAGTCGCGTAGACGTTTCGATCGGGCCTCCGATCTACCCCAACCCGCCGGCTTGGTGGTCTTTGAGCATGAGGGTCGGCCAGGTGGTGGACAGCGTCCAGCGAGCCTTAACATCAGGCCTCCAGCGAAGACCCAAACGTTAGTATCCGGGGGCTTTGCATCTCGTCATCGGCGCCGGCGAGTTTCTCGGTGACCACGTTTCGCATGCGCTGGCGACCGAAGTTCCGGTCATCGCCCTGAATGCGGATGCGGATGACGAGACGCTGGCCGACGCAATAAGCACAGTCGAAGTTGTTCACGTCTGCGCCCAGACGTGGTCTCCAGCCCGCAGGCTGCGCTACCGCAGGGCTGCCCCAGCCCTCCTCAAGCGCGTCGTGGACGCAGCACGCCAAGCTGGCGTGCGGCGCATCGTCCACCTGTCGACTGCCGATGTCTTCGGCCCAGATCACTTCGCACGTGTAACCGAGAAAAGCAGGCTGCGTCCCGTCCATGCTTACGAACGACTGAGGCTGTTCGAGGAGCAGTGGCTGTTCAGCGCTGCGGAGGATCTCGAGGTCATCGTCCTGCGCCCGGCGCGTGTATTCGGGGTGGGGGAGGACTGGATCCTGCCCCGCCTCATGGCGTCCCTCGTCCGCGGCCGGCTCTGGCTTCCGGGCGGCGGGCGCGGCCAACAGACGTTTGTCGCCGCGGGTGACGTTGGTCGCGCGTGCCTGGCCGCGGCCGATCGCGGACGTCCTGGACACAGCTACCTGGTCGCCGGCTTCGATGCCTCTTGGCGCGGCTTCCTCGAGTCGGCGGCTAGAGCGGTCGGAATCGGAGCGGACATCGGATCTCTACCCTATGACCTCGCTTACCTCAAGGCGCTGGTCACCGAGACCATGACGTCGAAGGGGGCGGTGGTGTGGCCAGGTACGTACGCCGTGGACGTGATCGGCAAACCTCACTACTACGACGACTCGCACTCCCGCCGTGAGCTGACCTGGTCGCCGTCGGTGGGCAGCTTTGAGCAGGAGATGCCGCAGATGGCGACGTGGCTGGGCGAGCTGGCGGCAGGCGCGCCGGTGGCTACTTCACAGCCAAGCAGGTAACCGACAAGCGTGGGTGAGGACAATGTCCTCCCCCACGGAAACCCCCACCTCTCCGAAGCGACGATGGGGGGAGCTTGGATCAGGTGCGATTGGGTGCCGGCCGGAATGAATCCGGCCTTTCGGCCACCTATTGACTTATTGATGTGAACCGTTATTTCACCGCTAAGCAGGTAACCGTCTTGAATACTCCATCGATTTTTTGGATCTTGTCTACTATCAGCGATCCGATCGAGTTGACGTCAGGGGCTTCGCAGACCGCGACGACGTCGTACTCGCCCGTGATCGCGTCCGCCGCCGTGATGCCGCTGACGCCTTCCATCTTCTTCGCTACCTCGAGCGCGCGCCCAGGCGATGCATTGATCAGGACATAGGCCTTCATTCGTTTACCCCCACCATTTGTTAGGCCGACCGGAACGTGTCCCCAGCGTACACGGAGACCACGCGACCGTCAGCGAGACTTGAGGGCGCGGATCATCACCTCGTCGGTCACGTTGGCTCCGGAGAGGATTGCGATCACCTTCTCATTCGGCGCCGGGCTGTAGTGATATAGCAACGCGGCCAGAGCCGCCGCTCCAGCAGGCTCCGCCAGCAGGTGTTCCCATTCGAACAAGAGGCGGATGGCCCGCAGCATCTCCGCATCCTGGACCAGCACCACCTTATCGACGTAACGCTGCGCCAGCTCCAGGGTCAGCTTCCCGGGCGCTGAGGCGGCCAGGCCGTCGGCAATCGTGTTGACGCGCTCGAGCGTCACGACTCGACCTGCCTGCAACGAGCGGTGCATCCCATCCGCGCCGGCCGGCTCGACGCCGATCACCCGCACTTTAGGGCGCGACTCCTTGAGGTAGAGGGCGATCCCACCGATCAGCCCGCCTCCGCCGATCGGCACCAGCACCGTGTCGAAGTCCTCGAGGTCGCGGAGGAGCTCGACGGCGATCGAGCCCTGTCCCGCTATGACATCCGGATCGTTGAACGCATGTACGAACGTCGCGCCGCCTTCCTCCTGATGACGCATGGCCTCGAGGTAAGCGTCGTTGTAATTGCGCCCGGCGAGCACCACCGTCGCGCCCAGGCGCCTGATCGCCTCGACCTTGAGCTGGTTGGCGGTCTCGGGGACATAGACAGTGGCCGGGATCTTGAAGACCGCGGCGGCGTAGGCGACGCCCTGGCCGTGGTTGCCGGCCGATGCGGTGATAACGCCCGCGCTGCCCTTTTCGGGATGGAGCCGCATGACCTTCGTAAGCGCCCCACGCACCTTGAAGGCGCGGATCGGCTGGATTGACTCGACCTTGATGTGCACGTGACAGCGCGCCTTGTCGGTGAAGGCTCGCGAGTACTGGAGTGGGGTGGGTGAAAGGTACTGGACCAGGTCCCGAGAGGCCCTTTCGACCGAGCTCGGCGTGATGCTGGCGATCTCGGACCCGACTTCCCTCAACGCACGATCAATCTTAGGATGTGCGCTGTGAGCGACGATCTCGAGCGGATATCTCCGCGTGAGAGTGCCCGCAACAGGGCGCGAGACAAGAAGGCCCGACCACCAAAGGTGATTGCCGTGAACCCGGGCCTGAAGAAGCTCGCCCTCCACATCGCCAGCAAGAGGCGAAAGCCTAGACCCAGCTAGTCCATCACAATCGTGGCGGGGTTGTTCGGGGTCCCCCCGGCCATGACCTTGACTCTCGCGGCTCCCCATCGTGGCGAGGAGAAATCTCGTCTAAAACAACTCCAATCCTTATGCCGGCAAGAGAGCATGCAATCAGTAAGTCCGACCCTGCTCGCGCCTGGCGCGCAGAGGGAACCTGCGGGTTCCCTCTCATTTCCTAAAAGTTTGCGGGAACGATGGCTCGCTTGTGGGTGCCTGAGCCCAAGAGCTTGTCGCCCTGGTGGCACAACACCTCGAAGTAGAGCTTGTTGCCCTTGACCTCCGTCAGCTTGCTGGTCACTACAACCATGCCATAATGACATACATGGTCACCATCACTCTCACCTACGCGCGCATCTCCGACGATCGAGAAAAGACAAGTGTCGGCGTCGAGCGACAGCTCAAGGACCTCAGGGCTCGAGTCGAACATGAGGGCTGGATGTTCGAACCGACCGACGAGTTCAGGGACGACAACATCTCCGCCTTCAGCGGGAAGGTGCGCCCTGGCTACGAAGCCATGATGGCGAGGGTTAGGGCGATCGTGGCTGACGGCGACCGCGCCCGCATCCTCGTCTACCACCAGGACCGGCTCTACCGCCGCCAGGACGAACTCACAGACCTCATCAAGCTCGCCAAGCGAGGCCACATCGAGATCGTGAGCCTCACCGGCGGTCAGCTCGATCTCGGCAACTCAGACGGGCGCATGGTGGCTACGATGCTGACCGCGGTGGGCTCCAAGGCATCCGAGGACACGAGCCGGCGGGT
>JALYYG010000089.1 GCA_030946685.1 Candidatus Dormiibacterota bacterium
GTCACGATGGCTGCCAACCTTCCGCCGGGTTCAAACGATGCACGGCTTGCCGAGGCGCAGCGATTGGCGCTGGGGGCTAGTGCGCGGGTTCGCTCGCTGCCTGCTTGAGGTCGCGCAGGTGCCCGCGACCTCTGTGATCGACCACGTGCTGGCTCGGGGCCGCGTGTGATCACGAGCCGCGTGCTGCCGGATCCAGCCAGCGACCTGCTCCTGGCTGGCGGCGAGATCGTCGAGCAGGGCGGGGTTCGTCAATCCTCCTGAGGGTTCATGAGGCGCGTCCGCGGATTTGCTGCGTCGAGCTCATGGATGACGGCGGCGAGGACCTCCTCGGGAGTTCCCGCACGTTCCTCCACCGGGCCCTTTCGCCAGCCGTCGAGGTATGCATCCATTTCGGTCGAGCCCTCTCGCATCGAATAGGCGTCGATCGCCACCTGGAATCGGTCCGGCATCATTCCTTTGGCCTCGATCGTTCCCTCCCACGCTTTCACTTGGGACGGGATGTGCTTCCAGAACGTCACCTGGTAGCTCGCCATCGCTCAGGCCTCTACCAGCTCGGCCAGGCGTTCCTCCAGCTCGCCGAGGCCCACGTCGACGATTTCGAGGGGCAGCCCGAGGTAGCCGGCGATCTCCTCTGCTCCTTTCGCCAATCGCGGGTTGGGCACCTGGCGCAGGTACATCACCGCCTCGTAGTTGCCGAACAGCATCGGCTTCAGCTCGGGGTCCCGGTCGAGACCCAAACCTCGGACGACTGCTCGATCGAAGTTGCGGACCAACCAGTCGGTCAGGAAGAAGGTCCCCGGCCGCTCCTCCGCCACCTGGTGGAACAGATCCTTGCCGGCGAGCATCTCGTAGCAGTGAGGCCCTCGAACCTGCGATGCACCGACCTCCTCCAGCAGAGGCTCGAGGCGACCGTTGGTGCCGCAGTCGCCATAAACGACCACCAACCGCTCGTACCGCGGGCGAAGCGCGCGCAACCTCTGGCCGAGCTCTTCGACGATCCGCGTAGGGTAAAGATGGAGCATCGCCGAGACCCCGTAGATGTCGACCTTCCAACCGCGTCGGTCGACTATGTCCTTCACCTCCACACCGAGCGCTCCACAAATGACGAAGGCTGTCGGGTTCATACAACCGCCTCGAGGTGGGGAAACTGCAGGACGGAGACGAACGCGTCGTTGAAGTCCGCGCGGCCGGACAGCTCGATGTACTCGATGCGCGAAGGCAGCTCGAAAGCGACCTGCCGCTCGCGATAAGA
Source organism: Candidatus Dormiibacterota bacterium (assembly GCA_030946685.1). Taxonomy (GTDB): domain Bacteria; phylum Chloroflexota; class Dormibacteria; order Dormibacterales; family Dormibacteraceae; genus Palsa-872. The sequence continues at coordinate 1,253 of JALYYG010000089.1, forward strand.
GAGCAGAGCGATCTTGGCCCCCTCGCCCGCGGAGTTGCCGACGGCGATGATCTTGTCGACGTCGACCGGTGGAACCAGGCCGATGATCTTCGCGCTCTCGGGATTCAGATAAGAGCCGAACGAGCCGCCGAGCAGGACCTCGTCCAGGTCCTTTGTCTCCACGCCGAGGATGTCCATTAACACCTTGATCCCCGTGGCGATCGAGCCCTTGGCGAACTGCAGCTCCCTGACGTCCCGCTGCGATAGGAACACGCCCTGCGCCAGCAGGAACGCGCGCACCCCGTCGACGTCAATAAGCCTGTCGGCGAGGGGATGTCCGGGAACGTCGCCTGCGCCTTTCATGCGACCCGAGTGGTCGAGCAGGCCGACGTGCAGAAGCTGCGCCACCGCATCGACCAGGCCCGAGCCGCATATGCCCTGGGCGGGAACGTCGCCTCCGATCACCTGCAGCTCAACTGTGTCGCCGAGATGGACGCCTTCGATCGCGCCCTCGGTTGCGCGCATGCCGCAGCGGATCTGGCTACCCTCGAAGGCAGGGCCCGCCGGCGCGGCAGTCGCCAGCGCTCGCTGGGCGCTGCCGAGCACGATCTCGCCGTTTGTGCCGACATCCACGAAAACGCGCAGCTTGTCCTCGCGTACGAGATTGGTCGCGAGCACGCCCGCGACGATGTCCGCCCCGACGTAGGCGCCGAGCGCGGGCAGCGTCTGGATGTATCCGTTCGGGTGTATGTCCAGTCCCACCTCGCGCGCGGCGACGAGCTGCGGCTCCATGAACGCGGGCGTGAATGGCATGACCGCCAGCGGGCTCGGGTCGATGCCGAACAACAGGTGCAGCATGGTTGCATTTCCGACCGCGACCGCCTCATATGTGCGTTCCGGCGAGACTCCGGTTTGCTCGTACAGGTCGGCGAGGATCGTGTTCATCGTGGTGATCACGGCGGCTTGCAGCTCGAGGACCGAGTCAGGGCCGTTCATCCCGTGGCTGATGCGCGAGATGACGTCCGCGCCGAACGGTGCCTGGCCGTTGAGAGTCGACAACACGCCCGCCGCCATGCCGGTGCGAAGGTTCATCAGTGTTCCCACCAGCGTCGTCGTGCCGACGTCGAAGGCGACGCCGAAGCACTCGCCCGTTGTGTCGCCCGATTCCAGGGCGACGAGCTGCTCGCCCGCTAGCACCGCAGTCACCTTGAAGCCAGAATCGCGTAGGGCTCGTGGAATCGTGCGCATCACCGGCACGCCCGCGGCCATGTCGTGCCCTTCTGCGGTCAGAGCGTCTCGAAGCCGCATCACATCGCTGCGCTGATCCTCGAGTGTCGGCTCGACCAGCTCGAGGTAGACCTTGCGAACGTTCGGGTCGAGAATGACGAGGCGGCCGAGACCCATCGTCGCCGCTTTCGGCACTCGCAGCAGCTGCGGCACCTCGCAAGTCATGTCGTCGTAAATGCGCGTCTGGCAGGACAGCCGCCAGCCGCCCTCGATCTCCTCGTTGCGCAGGAGCCGGTGGTCGGCCGTGGTCACCTCCGCAGCGCCCTGGATCACGCGCACCTTGCACTTGCCGCATGTGCCACGGCCGCCACAGGTGGAATCGATGGGCAGGCCGATCCAGTGCGCCGCGCTGAAGAGGGTGGTTCCCGGGGGGACTCGCGTGGTGCGGTCGAAGGGCTGGTAGGTGACTTCCAGCTTGCGCTGGATCATGCCGGGGCGGCGCCGGCGCGACCAGCTTCGGCAAGCTCGGCGCGGTAGCTGGCGATCCAGCGCATCGCGTACTCGTCGTGACCGAGAAGGAGGTCGCCCGCCAGCACCGCGCGGCGCACCTCGGGGACGAGTGGATTCGTTATCGCGCACGTGAGGCCCGCGTGCATCGCGAGCGGCAGGAAGGCGGCGTTGACGGTGGCACGGTCGGGCAGCCCGAAGGAGACATTGGAAGCTCCGCACACCATGTTGTTGCCGAGGCGATCGCAGATGAGGCGCATCGTCTCGAGCGTGATCAGGCCGCATGTGGGGTCGGCCGCGACCGTCATCGCGATCGGGTCGATGATCACGTCCTCTTGCGGGATGCCGTGGTCGGCGGCCCGCTCGATGATCCGGCGCGCAAGCACGAGGCGCTCCTCCGGCACCATCGAAATTCCGGTCTCGTCGTTCGCCATCCCGATGACCGCTGCGCCGTATTTCTTCACGAGCGGGAGGATTCGCTCCATGCGCTCTTCCTCCGCAGTGACCGAGTTCACGAGGGCCTTGCCCTCGTAAGCCGCAAGCCCGGCCTCCAGGGCTTCGATAACGGATGAATCGATGCAGATCGGGACGTCGGTGACTTCCGCGATCGCCTTGATTGCCGCGACCAGCAGCGCCGCCTCGTCGAGCGCTGGGATGCCGGCGTTCACGTCGAGCATGTGCGCGCCTGCAGCCGCCTGGGCTGTCGCATCAGTGCGGACACGATCCATCTTGCCGTCCTTCATCTCCGCGGCAAGAACCTTGCGCCCGGTCGGGTTGATGCGCTCGCCGATGATCACAAACGGCCTGTCGATCGAAACCACGACCTCGCGGCGGCGCGAGCTCAGGACAGTCTCCAATGCTTAGCCTTTTTTCAGGGTCTCGTCGATCAGCTTCACTGCCTGCTCGAGCGCCTGGGCCCCCTGCGAGGCTTCGTTCCGCGCTCCGACCAGCTGCTTGGCCAACCGAGTGGCCATGGATGCGTCGGGCGCGTAGCTGTCGGCGCCGACGTGCTTGGCGTACTCCTCGGTCACCGGCGCGCCACCGACCGCGATGTGCACCTTGTCGCGAAGTCCAGCCTTCTTGAGAGCCTCGATGTTGACCTTGAACATCGGCATCGTCGTCGTGAGGAACGCAGAAAAGCCGAGGACGTCTGGATTGTGCGCTATCACCGCTTCCACGAACTTCTCGGGAGGTGTGTTAACCCCGAGGTCGTAGACCTCGAAGCCCGCGCCCTCGAGCATGATCACGACCAGGTTCTTGCCGATGTCGTGGATGTCGCCTTTGACTGTGCCGATGACGTAGCGGCCGACGGGCTGGGCGCCGGTCTCGGCGATGAGGGGCCGGAGTAGCGTGAGGGCACCCTGCATGGCGCGCGCTGACATCAGCATCTCGGGGACGAAGAAGTCGCCTTTCTCGAAACGCCGGCCAACCTCTTCGAGAGAGGGGATCAGGGCTTTGAAGAGGATGTCCATGGGGTCCATCCCGAGCGCCAGCGCCTCGACCGTCAGGGCTTTGACCTCGGGCGCACGCCCGTTGAGCGTGTCGTCGAACAGTCCGGTGCGAATCTCCTCTTCTCGGCTCATGCCGCTCCTCCTGGTTTCGTGAGGTTTGGGGAAAGGCGGATCCCTTGCCTTGCCGGTTCTCCAAACTCTGACGCTATATCACCCTTGGCGGTAGGAGACGGTAAGGGTTTGTTGCGCATAGCTCAACAGATGCTCAGAGGCCAACAAGTCTAACCCGCTATCGGCAACCCCGCAAGGCTGTATCGTTGCGCAGTGAGCAACGACAGCTCTCGTCGAGACCCCGGGCAGATCCGCTCGGTCGACCGCGCCGTCGCCATCCTGGACCTGCTTGCGCGGGATGGCTGGCGCGCCGGGGCGGAGGTGGCCCGCGATCTCGGCGTCCACCGTTCCACGGCGCTCAGGTTGCTCGGCACTCTGGAGAAGCACGGTCTGGTGGAGCGCGACCCTCGCACGGCCAAGTATCGCCTGGGCCGGCGCCTGCCTCAGCTGGCCAGCGTGGTCACGGGAGAGTTCGACCTTCGGTACATGGCGCGTCCTGTCTGCGAGCGCCTCGCCGGGGAGGTGGGTGAAACCGTGACGCTCGATGTGCTCGACGCGGATGAAATCGTCCCCATCGAGCAAGCGACGGGATCGACCTCCGTGGTGAGCGTCAACTGGCTCGGGCGCAGGACCCCGATTCACTGCACTGCCAGCGGCAAGGTGATCCTGGCCTTCTCTCCCACAGCCGTCCGGCAGCGACTGCTGGCGCTTCCGCTTGAGCGCAGGACGCCGCACACGATTGTCGATCGCGCCGAGCTCGAGGGGCAGTTGGCGGTCGCCCTCGAGACGGGCTTCGCGCGCACCCACCAGGAGCTGGAGGTCGGGTTGGACGCGATCGCCGCGCCGGTTCATTCGGCGGACGGTGGGGTTGTGGCCGCCATCGACGTATCCGGTCAGGCTCACCGCCTGCAGGAGGACCACCGCCCCGAGCTCGTCGACCTCACGCGCGAGGCGGCGGCGGACCTGTCGCGCCGTTTGGGCTACCGCAGCCCGGCCCCCAAGGCCTGACGGAGCGCCCTTAACCGGCGCTTAACGGTTTTCCCCCCACCGCCGCCCCGTGCGCTCCTTGCAACAGGGTCCTTGAGGGCGCATCATGTCGGCTGCAAACCTGAGTGCCGCAGCACTCAAACCAGTTACCAGCCAAACGGAAGTGGGGAGCTAACGAATGAACTGGCATCGGATCCATCGTCTAGGCCTCGTCGTCGGAATCATCACGTTGGTCACGGCGGCATGCGGATCAACCGGAGGCGGCACCACCGCCAGCACCTGGGGGACTGCCACCTCCGCAGCGAGCAATGGCGGGATGGACGCCCTGGTGACTGCGGCCAAGAAAGAGGGCAAGCTCAATGTCATCGCATTGCCGCCGGACTGGTGCAACTACGGCCCGACAGTTCCGGCCACGACCAACATGATCGACGCCTTCACGACCAAGTACCCCGGCATCCGCGTCATATCTGACAACCCCAACGGGAGCAGCCAGCAAGAGGTCGACGCGATCAACCAGCTGGCAGGTACCAACCGCGCTCCTGACGTCGTGGATGTGGGCCTGAAGGTCGCGGTCAGCAACACCGGGGTTTTCGCTCCGTACCAGGTGTCGACATGGAGTGACATCCCGGCCAGCCTCAAGGAGTCGACGGGGCTGTGGTTCGCGGACTACGGAGGCTTCATGGCCATCGGCTACGACTCGAGCAAGGTCCCCGGTGGGACGATCACCTCGGTTGCGGACCTGCTCGGTTCCGCATTCAGGAGCAAGGTCGCTCTTGCCGGTGACCCGACCCAGTCCAACCAGGCTTTGAATGGCGTGATCCTGGCGTCCGTGGCCAACGGCGGCTCGCTCGACGACGTGAGCAAGGGCGTCGACTTCTTCCACCAGCTGAAGTCAAAGGGCAACTTCGTGCCCGTGGTCGGGAACGCCGCCACCGTCAAGTCCGGGCAGACCTCCGTCCTGTTCCAGTGGGACTACAACTCCTTGACCCACGTCAAGGACGTCCCAACCTGGAAGGTCTTCGTGCCCCCCGACGCGACGATATTCGGGAGCTACGCGCAGGCGATCAACAAGAACGCGCCTCATCCAGCCGCCGCGCGGCTCTGGGAGGAATTCGTCTACTCCGACGCAGGACAGAACATCTACCTCAAAGGCGCTTGCCGGCCCGTCCGCCAGAGCGTGATGAAGACGGCTGGTTCGATCGACCAGGCTGCCCTCGCAGCCTTGCCGGCAGCGACCGGTTCGCCGCTTTACCCGAGTCAGGCTCAACAAGTCTCCGCCGCGACCTACGTATCCGCCCACTGGTCAGCAGCCATCGGTTGACATCCGCCGGCATCTCTGCCGTGAGCGCCGCCGCTCCCCCCGTCAGGGGCGGGCGGCGGCTGCCTCTGTCTTGGCTCGGTGTGGTGCCGTTCTTCGCGTACGTAGGGTTATTTCTCGTCCTACCAACCATCGTCATCGCGGCGGGATCGTTCGCTACCAAAGGCGGTAGTTTCACCCTTTCAAACTTCGCGGACATCAATAAGCCGTACCTCGTCACGGCGTTCGTAAACAGCATCACCATCTCCGCGGTGAGCGCTGTCGTCGGAGCGGTGGCCGGCGCGCTCCTGGCATACGCGGTCGTCACCGGCAATCCACGAGGGATCCTTCGGCGCAGCGTGACCTCGGCGTCGGGCGTGCTGGCTCAGTTCGGCGGCGTCACCCTGGCTTTCGCGTTCATCGCGACGCTCGGAACCACCGGCATTGTCTACCTGTTCCTTCAGCAGCACGGAATCGACATCTTCGCCAAAGGCGTGTGGTTGTACGAGCTGCCCGGCCTGGCCCTCGTCTACACCTATTTCCAGATCCCGCTGATGGTCATCGTCTTTCTGCCTGCGCTCGACGGCATCCGGCCGCAATGGCGTGAGGCGACCGAGAGCCTGGGCGGCAGCACGTGGCACTACTGGCGCTATGTGGCCGGCCCCTTGCTGGCGCCATCCTTCTTGGGCTGCACGCTGCTGCTTTTCGCAAACGCGTTCTCCGCTTACGCCACCGTGCAAGCCCTCATCTCACAAGGTAGCGTCGTCGTGCCTCTGGCGATCAGCAACCTGTTGACCAGCGAAGTTGGTCGCGCTCAGCCGGGGCTCGCGGAAGCGCTGGCCCTGGCCATGATCCTCATCGTCATGATCGTCATGGTTCTGTACGCAGTGCTCCAGCGGCGCACGTCACGATGGCTTCGATGAGCTCCCAGGCCCCAGCCACACTTGCAGGCGGCGCCGAGATGCTGGCGGTGGAGGTCTCGACCGCGAGCCGCGGCCCAAGGAACTCGATGATCCGCTCGCGCCGCCTCAAGCTGCAGATCTTTCGCATCACGGTCTTCCTGGCCTTGGGGGCGTTCTTCCTGGTGCCGATCGGGGCCATGTTCGAGTTCTCGACTCGTGGCAACAGCGTGACCGCTCCGCGCACGCTGGACGCATGGTCCGCGATCGTCAAGGTTCCCGTTCTCACTGACGCGATCTCGGCATCGTTGGAGCTGGCTGTGATCACCTCGGTTGCGATGCTCGTCCTGCTCCTGCCGACGATGGTGTGGGTGCGGCTGCGACTGCCGGCCTTGAATCGGGTCATCGAATTCATCTGCCTGCTGCCGCTTACGGTCCCGGCCATTGCCCTGGTCGTCGGCATGGTGCCGCTGTACAGGTGGATCGGCCCTAATCTGAGCGACTCGATACTCACGCTTTCGTTCGCCTATCTCATCCTCGTGCTGCCCTACACATATCGCACGCTGGATGCCGGCCTCGCGGCCATCGACCTCAAGACCATGACGGAGGCGGCTCGCAGCCTGGGGGCGGGGTGGGCCACTGTGATGCTGCGGGTGATCGTCCCGAACATGTCGAGCGCGCTACTGAATGCGTGCCTGCTCTCGGTCGCACTCGTGCTCGGTGAGTTCACCTTTGCCAACCTGCTGGCCTTCGAGAATTTGCAGGTCGCAATCTTGTATGTTGGTTTCGTAAGTCCAGGCACATCGATCGCTGTCGCCGTAGCATCCTTGCTCTTCGCGTTTGCGCTGCTGATGATCCTGTCGTTCGTGGGGCGGCCACGAGAGCGTGTGGCCCGAGCAGAGGAGACATGAGGTGACGGACTTGAACGGTGATCGAGCCGCGCGGGCGGGCGTCGAGGTCCGGCTCGAGGATCTGCGCCGCAGCTATGCGGGCGTGACGGCCCTTGATGGGCTCAGCCTCACGCTCGCGCCAGGCGAGCTCGTGGCGCTGCTGGGACCTTCAGGCTGCGGCAAGACCACCGCTATGCGACTGGTGGCGGGCCTCGAGGAGGCTAACAGCGGGCGGGTGATGTTCGGCGGCAGGGACGTCACGGGATTGCCCGCCAACAAGCGCGACGTCGGCATGGTGTTTCAGGCATATTCCCTGTTCCCGCACATGACGGCTCAGCAAAACGTCGCCTTCGGTTTGAGCCTTCATAAGGTGAGCGCAGCCGATCGGAAGCGGCGGGCCGGCGAGATGCTCGAGCTCGTCGGGCTCTCTGTGCACGCCCACAAGTACGCCCACCAGCTCTCAGGAGGTCAGCAGCAGCGTGTCGCCTTGGCGCGCGCACTTGCGATCCAGCCCACAGTGCTCCTCCTTGATGAGCCGCTCTCAGCGCTGGACGCCAAGGTGCGCTCTCGACTTCGTGACGAGATTCGCCGGGTGCAGCTCGAGGTGGGCACGACGACCCTTTTCGTCACTCACGACCAGGAGGAGGCGCTGGCGATCGCGGATCGTGTCGGCGTCATGCACTCGGGTCGGCTCGAGCAGCTGGGCTCGCCGACCACCATCTACTCCAGGCCCGCGACGCCCTTCGTCGCCGAGTTCGTCGGCTTGAGCAACCGCCTCGCTGGCGTTGTGCGCGACGGCGAGGTTGAGGTGCGTGGCACCCGACTACCCCTCGTGCAGCCTGACGCCGCCAACGGCCCGGCGATCGCATTGGTGCGACCGGAGGCGGTGGCGCTGGCGGCTGATACCGACAACGTGCCGGGGCCGCTGATCGGCACGGTCATCGCCGTCTCATTCCTGGGCGCCACCAGCAGGGTGACGATCGATCTCGGCGATGCGACAGTTCTCGCCCAGCTGCCCACGTCCGAGGCGGCTGCTCATCCATCAGGAACCCGCGTTCGGCTCGCCATCCGAAAAGACCCAGTGCTGATCGCGAGGGACGAGGCAACCGCGGCCGACGCGTGATCGGCCGGGCGCTTACCCTCGACCGCCGCCTGGATGCAGGTGAAGTTCAGCGTCGCGGGTCGCTCGCTCCATATCTCTCGGTCGCCGAGGTCGATGGCGAGCCACACACGGTTCGCTCGGAGCTGGTCGGGGCGGCAGCTGGAGCAGGCATCAAGACGCAAAGAGCGATAGCGTGCCTGGCCCACATCACCGACCTCCACATGACTGACGTGGAATCGCCTGCCCGGTTCGAGTTCATCAACCGGGAATATTCCGATCCGCGTTTTCGCGAGCTGCTGCCGATGCAACGGGCTCAGGAAGCACTGAACGCACACGCAATCGACGCCATGATCCAGTCGCTCAATCAGGTCACTGGCGGCCCATTGACTGGCAGGCCGCTCGAGCTGGTTGCGATGACTGGCGATGCCGTCGACAACGCGCAACGGAACGAGCTGGGGGCGGTCATCGCTCTGCTAGAGGGTGGGCTGGTCCGGCCCGGCTCGGGCGGGCCCGAGTACGAGGGCGTGCAAGCGCCGAGCTGGCCGGACGACATCTTCTGGAAGCCTGAAGGCGCCGCACAGGGGGAGGACGTGTACCGCGAGGCCTTTGGGTTTCCGCTCATGCCTGGGCTGCTCGAGCGTGCTCTCGAATCGTTTCATGCCAGCGGGCTCCGCCTGCCCTGGCTTGCGTGTCATGGCAACCACGAGCAGGTATGCCAGGGGGTAGGCATAGTCACCCCAGCGATTGCCGCAGCGGCCGTTCGCACCCGCAAGCCGTTCCGGCTGCCGGACGGTCTCGACTTTGACACCGTGGTCGAGACGTTCGTCAAACGGCCGGAGGCTTTCATGGCCGGACCTTACGTCGATGTGACAGCGGACCCGGCGAGACGCCCGTTCAGCCTCCCGGAGTTCGTGGACGTCCACATTCAAAACGGGGCGCGGCCGCATGGTCACGGTTTCACGGCACAGAACCGTCAAGACGGCACTGCCTACTACGTGCACGACACACCCGCTGTGCGGTTCATCACGCTGGACACGGCGTGTCCTGCCGGTGGCCCGGAAGGGTGCATCACCAAGGGTCAGCTGCAGTGGCTCGAGAGGCGCCTGGAGGAGGTCCACTCGTCATTCCGGTCCCGAGACGGCACCAGCCTGCACACGTCGCAAAAGGACCGCCTGGTCGTGATCCTCTCGCACCACGGGCTCGACACCCTCACCAATCCGAGGGTGCATGTGGCGAAATCAGGGTCTGGCCACGTCGATGCGGGCGATCTGCTCGACACGATGTTGAGATTCGGCAACGTCGTGCTCTGGTTGAACGGGCACATACATGCGAACCGGATCCACGCACGCACCGATCCACGTGGGCACGGCGGCGGTTTCTGGGAGGTTACCACCGCGTCGCTCGTGGACTGGCCGTGCCAGGGCCGCATCGTGGAGGTCGTCGACGCAGGCGACGACTTGCTGGCCATCGCGTGCACGATGGTTGACCACCAGGGGTCGGAGCTTGCCAGCCTGCACCGCGAGCTGGCCGGCAACGCGCCGGCGGCCGGTTTCGCCTCGGGCCGGGCCGGCACTCAGCTCGACCGCAACGTGATCCTGCCGCTCCGCGCCCCTTTCTCGCTCGCGCGCCTGCAGTCAGATTGACCGGTTCCGTTGCGTGGAGCGCGACAGTATCTTATAGTGCGACGGCGAGGAGGCTTGGTCATGAGGTGGGAGTGGTGACCATCGCGGATGCACAGGCGCGGCGCATGAGCCGGATCGATCCTGCAGGCAGGCGGGCCCTGGCTGCGTTCCTGCGCTCGCCCCGGTACGAGGTCCTTCCAACGGATGACGTGGAGGAGCGGGTGCTGGCCACCGTCCCGCGAGAGGTGACGATGACCGTCACAGCCTCACCCCGTAGAGGCATCGAAGCGACCATCAGGCTCGCCGAGCGGCTGGCGGGGCACGGTTACCAGGTCGTACCCCACATCTCGGCCCGTCTTATTCGAGATGAGTCGCATCTGCGCGAGGTGCTCGGCCGCGTTGCCGCGCTCGGGCGGAACGAGATCTTCGTGATCGCGGGTGACGCCAAGGAGCCGGCCGGCCAGTTTCCCGATTCGGTTTCCCTCCTCACGGCGCTCATGAGCGAGCCACACGGGATGCGCGAGATCGGAGTCACGGGCTATCCCGAACGGCACAGCTTCATCGACGACGACCTCACAATCCAGGCGATGTGGGACAAGCGGCGCGTTGCGACCTACATCGTCAGCAACCTCTGCTTCGATCCTCGCGTGGTGAAGAGGTGGGTGGCCAGGGTGCGCCGCCGCGGCGTCCAGCTGCCGATCCACATCGGCCTCGCCGGCGTTGCCGATCCCGCAAAGCTCCTTCGCATCTCGACCCGAATCGGTGTCGTCGATTCCGCGCGTTTTCTGAAGGGCCACTCGAACTGGTTCCTGCGGATGGTGCAGCCCGGCGGATATGATCCCGGGCGCTTCACGGCAGGGCTGCTTCCTGACCTCGCCGCGCCCGATCGCAAGGTGGCGGGGCTGCACCTGTTCACGTTCAACGAGATCGAACCCACCGAGCGATGGCGCCAGGAGACCCTGGCGCTGCTCGCAGCCTGAGAGGAGGCCAGCCATGGCGGTGACGTTCCCGACCGACCTGCAGATCGCGCGCCGTGCTCGACTGCTGCCGATGCCTGAGATCGCCGCCAAGATGGGCATCGGCCCTCATCTCCTTGAGCCGTACGGCTATGACGCCGCGAAGATCAGGCTGGAAGCGATAGCGGAGCTCGCGGACCAGCCGAAGGCCAAGTACGTGGTCGTCTCAGCGATCACCCCGACGCCCCTTGGCGAGGGCAAGACAACGACCACCGTCGGTCTTGGCCAGGCGTTGTCCCTGATCGGCAAGCGCGCGACGGTGGCCATCCGCCAGCCGTCCATGGGACCGACCTTCGGGATCAAAGGTGGCGCTGCGGGTGGCGGCTACAGCCAGGTCGTACCAATGGAGCGCTTGAACCTTCACCTGACTGGTGACATGCACGCCATCACCGCGGCACACAACCTCCTCGCGGCGATGATCGACAACCAGATCCACCATCACGAGGCGCTCGTCGACCGCGACAGCGTCACGTGGCGGCGCGTGCTGGATGTGAGCGACAGGGTGCTGCGCAACGTGATCGTCGGCCTCGGCACGCGCGAGGACGGTGTCATCCGGCAGACCGGCTTCGACATCACCGCCGCTTCGGAGGTCATGACAGTGCTGGCGCTCACCACGTCGCTGCGCGATATGCGCGAGAGACTTGGCCGCATCGTCATCGGCAACACCACGAGCGGCAAGCCGATCACCGCCGAAGAGCTCTTTGCCGCAGGTGCGATGACCGTGATCCTGCGCGACGCGATCAAGCCCAATCTTCTCCAGACGCTCGAGAACACGCCTGTCCTGGTCCATGCGGGCCCCTTCGGGAACATCGCCACCGGCAACTCGTCAGTCATCGCCGACCTGATTGGGATCCGTTGCGGAGACTTCCTCGTCACTGAGGCCGGCTTCGGCGCCGACATGGGAGCCGAACGCTTCTTCAACATCAAGTGCCGAGCGTCCGGGCTTGCACCCGATGCGGCTGTCGTCGTCGCAACGGTCCGCGCCTTGAAGGTTCACTCCGGCCGCTTCCGGGTCGTGGCGGGCAGGCCTCTGCCGCCCGACATGGTGAAAGAGAACCCGGACGACGTATGGGCGGGGGCAGCCAACCTCCGCAAGCAGGTCGACAACATACGCATCCACGGCGTGACGCCGGTGGTCGCGATCAACGCCTTCCCAACCGACCACCCGTCTGAGCAGGCTGCGGTGCGGGAAATCGCCGAGGAGCTCGGGGTGCGGGCGGCACTTTGCAACAACTTTGCCGATGGGGGTCGCGGCGCGACCGACCTGGCGGAAGCAGTCGCGGAGGCCGCGCACGAGCCGAGCTCGTTCCATTTTCTGTATCCGGCCGAGGCGACCCTCAGGGAGAAGATCGAGACGGTCGCGACCAAGGTCTACGGCGCCGACGGCGTCGAGTACTACCCTCCCGCGGCGGAGCAGCTCGATTCGTTCGAGCGCAACGGCTTCGGCAAGCTGTGCGTCTGCATCGCCAAGACGCACCTTTCCATATCGTCGGATCCGAAGTTGAAAGGCGCTCCGACCGGATGGAAGCTGCCAGTGCGCGAGGTGCGAGCTTCGGTCGGCGCGGGCTTCGTCTATCCGATCTGTGGCGAGATGCGCACCATGCCCGGCCTGCCTTCGAGCCCAAATGCGATCCGCATCGACATCGACGACAACGGGGAGATCGTAGGTCTCTCTTAGCTGACGTCAGGTTTGGTTCGGGCGTCCCATTCCTTGCGGCGCTCCACCGCTTGCGACAGCAGCGTTGCCAGGTCTACAACTTGCAGCTTCGCCCCTGTCTCGCGCACACCGTCGTCCAGCATCACGGTGCAGAAGGGGCATGCCACCGCCAGGGTTCGTGCGCCCGTCGCGGCCGCTTCGCGGACGCGTTCCTGGTTGATCGGCCGGCCGCGGCTTTCCTCCATCCACATCCTCGCGCCGCCGGCGCCACAACAGAAAGTTCGCTTGCCGCTCCGGGCCATCTCGACCGGACGTCCCACCGCAGCGACCAACTCCCGCGGTTGGGCCAGGACATCGTTGTGGCGCGCCAAGTAGCAGGAGTCGTGATAGGTGATGGCCTGGTCGCCGGCCAGGGGCGACAAGCGCCCATCCCGCACCAGCTCGGCCAGGAATTGTGTGTGGTGGACCACCTCGTAGCGGCCGCCAAAGTCGGGGTACTCGTTGGACAGCGTGTTGAAGCAGTGCGGGCAGGTCGTCACGATTCTCTTGATTCCTGAGGAGTTGAGGGTGCCGACGTTCTGGCCTGCCAGCCTCTGGAACGTGTACTCGTCGCCCATCCGGCGAGCCGGGTCGCCGGTGCACGCCTCGCGCGGCCCGAGGATCGCGAAGTCGACTCCGGCGGACTTCATGAGCTTGGCCGTCGAGATCGCACCCTGGCGCGCTCGCTCGTCGTACGCCGGCGCGCAGCCGACCCAGAACAGGATGTCCGGAGGCTCTTCCCTAGGCTGGAGAACGTGAACGCCGAGACCCTCGGCCCAGTGGATACGGTCGGCCTGAGGCTTGCCCCACGGGTTGGAGGACCGGTCGATGTCGCGCAGCATGGGCGCCGCCTCGGCGGGGAAGCGCGACTCGACCATGACCAGGTTGCGACGCAGGTCGACGATGTGGTCGATGTGCTCGATACCGACCGGGCACTCGCGCTGGCACGCACCGCAGGTCACGCAGTCCCACACCACGTCGTCCGTCACCGCGTTGGGGACCAGTGGCAGAGGCTTGTAGGTCTCACCTTTGTCGCGCGCCGCGAGGACCTTGGGACCTTCCAACAGGACCTGGTCTCGCAGCGACATGATCAGGAGCTTCGGCGAGAGGGCCTTGCCGGTCGCATAAGCGGGGCAGACGTCCTGGCACCGGCCGCATTCCGTGCACGACATCGTGTCCACGAATTGCTTCCACGTCAGGTCCTTGACCGTCGCGGCTCCGAATCGGACGTCTTCCTCAGCCATCCCCGGCTTTTCGAACTGGATCGGCTCGAGACGTCCTCTTGCCCGCGTACGGCCGAAGTACACATTCACTGCCGCCAGGAAGATGTGCAGATGCTTCGAGTAAGGGAGGTAGACGAGGAACGCCAGGATGATGAGTACATGCGCCCACACCGCAGTGCGCTCAAGCACCGGCGTCCAGCTCTCGTGGAACGCGCCCGCAAGCAGGCTTGACACCGGCGCCCAGCTCGCTGGGTAATCGTTGAGCCCGAGTGCAATCTGGGACGCATGCCACAGGGACAGGGTGAAGATGATCGCCGCGATCAGGGCCAGGATCAGGTCGGCTTCGCCGAGGTGGCTGCCGGCGAAACGCCCCGGCCGCTGCACCTTGCGGATGACGAACGCGGCGATGACGCCGGCGAGCACGAGCAGAGCAAAGACGTCGACCATCAGCGCGTACCAGCCCTGTGCGCCTAACCATGGGAGCGTTGCGTGTGGATCGATCGCGCCGATCATTGCTATGAGAATCGTCGGCAGCAAAACCATGAAGCCCCAGAAGATCGCTGCGTGCATCAGGCCCGGCACGAGCACCTGCAGCAGCTTGCTCTGCCCGACCACGACCGTCGCTTCCGCGCGCACGCGGCCCGGAACATCGTCGAAGCGGGCCACCGGCTGGCCCATCCGGATGAGGCGGTACAGCAGGACCGCGCGGCGGGCGAAAAGGGCGCCCGAGACGACCAGGGCTGCGGCCAGGGCGATCGCGGGGATCGCGGTCATCGCTGCTTGCGGATCTCCGCCGAGATCGCAGGCACTATCTCCTTCAGATCCCCGATCACCGCGTAGTCCGCGCTGAGCATGATCGGTGCCTCACCGTCCGCGTTGATGGCGAGGATCTTCTTGGCGCCCTTGCAACCCGCCATGTGCTGGGTCGCGCCACTGATGCCGCAGGCGATGTAAATGTCGGGTGCGATCTTCGTTCCGGTCTGACCCACCTGGTCGGTATGCGGCCGCCACCCTGCGCTGGTCACGGCGCGCGAGCAGCCGACGGCGGCGCCGAGCAGGCCGGCGAGCTCCTCGATGATGGCGAAGCCTTCCTTAGATCCGACGCCCCTGCCGCCGCTCACGACGACCTTCGCCTCCGTCAGCGAGATGCCCCCGCCGGACGCGCTCACATGCTCGGCAACTCGCACCAGCAGGTCGTTGTCGCTCAGATCAGGAGTGAACTTCTCAACTTTCGTCTCTGACGGGACCGGCTCGATGGCCACCGCGTGAGGCGCGACGGTTATCAGCGGACGCGGGCTGTGGAGGCGTGCCTCCTCCAGCAGGCTTCCGCCCCAGCGGAGACGAGTCAGAGTGACGGGCGGTCCGGGAGCCACCGCGATGCAGTTCGTGGCGAGCGCCTGGCCAGATCGCGCCGCGAGCCGAGCCATGACCTCGTTTCCTCGCTCGGTGCCGGCGGCGAAGACCGCACTCGCATTAAGACGTTCGGCCAGCTCGCCCAGGATCGCGGCCCAGGCATCGGGTGCGAAGGAGCCGAGCGCTTCGTTCTCTGCCACGTGGGCCACGGCCACGCCGTGCTGGCCTAGATCCGCCACGGACCCAACCAGCAGCGCATGCACCGGCTGCCCAAAGGATCTCGCCAGCGTAAGCGTCTGGAGCGATGGGTCGCAGGCCTTGCCGTCCGATTGTTCGACCAGAACCAGAACCAACTACAGAACTCCCACTTTGCGCAGGACCTCGACCACAGCGGGCGCCGCCGCCGGCCCATTGCCGAGGACCTCGGCGCGCTTGCCCTGGCCTTCAGGCACCACCAGCCTCACCAGCTCGAGATGTGACCCAGGCCTTGACGGAGTGCTGACGGCGACCGGCTTGCGGCCGGCACGCATGCGGCCGGGCACTGAGGGATAGCGTGGAAGGTTCAAGCCTTCCTTGACGGTCACCATCGCCGGCAGCGGCACCACGTACACGTCCCGGCCTCCCTCGACCTCCTGCTCGCAACGCACGGAAAGGCCCTCGAGGGCCACGCGCTTCAGGCCCGTCACCAATGGGCGGCCCAATGCATGCGCCACGCGGGCGCCGACCTGGAACCCACCCGAGTCGGCCGACTCGTTGCCAAAGAACACCAGGTCGAAAGACCCGGTGGCGGCCTCGTCTGCCCGAATCGCTTCAAAGATCGCGCTAGCTGTCGCCTCGGGGTCCCACTCTTCAGTCGAAGTTGCGCCCTGCGCGCGCCCGGCGCCATCTGTCTGCAGGTGAATGGCGCGGTCGATGCCCAGAGCCATTGCGTCGCGCAGCTGCTCGACCGCCTCCGGGGGGCCGAGAGTGAGGACCGCCGACTCGCCGCCGTTCGCCTCGACCAGCCGGACCGCCTCCTCGACGCCGCACTCCTCGTGCGGGCTGATTGTGAAGCCAAGGTGTCGCGTCTCCAGAGCCTGTCCGTCGCCGGTGAGCACCATCCTTCCTCCGGTCAGAGGAACTCGTTTGACGCAGACAAGAACTTTCACACGCGGATACGCAGGTTCTCAGGGTCGAAGACCGGGGTTGGGCCGGCGACCGCCACTGACACCGGGTAGCGCTCACCCATGTATTCGACTGCAAGCGCGGCGCCCGCGACCGCGTGCTCGGGCGGGAGATACGCCATCAGGATGTGCTTGCCGATCGACGGACCTGCGCCGGCGCTCGTGACGTACGAGCCGCGCTTGCGGCGGTCGACGATTCGCTTCCCGTCGCGCGTGAGTATCGGCTCGCGACCCAGCATGTAGCGCTTTTCGCCGCTCTTCGAACGATGGTCGTCGACGGTCAACGTGCACATGACGGCCGCCGGCTGCTCGTCGCGATGCCGCAAGTGCGCCTGTTTGCCGACGAAATCCTCCTCCTTCACCCGAGGCGCTACCATGCCGGCCTCGACCACGTTGTACTCGGTCTCGAGCTCGTTGCCGTGCGCGCGGTAGGACTTCTCCAGCCGCCCGGTCGTGCCATAGACGCCGATTCCGCACGGTGCCAGGCCGTGCGGCCTTCCCGCCTCCCAAAGCGTGTCCCAGAGCTTCAGCCCTTGATCCATCGGGATGTACAGCTCCCAACCGAGGTCACCGACGTAAGAGATCCGTGAAGCGAGGACGCGTAGCGTGCCCACCTCGATGGTTCGGCAGGTGCCGAACTTGAAGCCGTCATTCGAAACGTCGTCGAGCGTCGCCCTTGCGAGGATCTCGCGTGCCCGCGGGCCCCACAGCCCGATGGTCGTCAGCGACGACGTCAGGTCGGCAAGCTGCGCCGTTCCGTCGGCAGGCAGGTGGTCGCGGAACCACTTGCGATCGGACATGCCGGATGCCCCGCCGGTGACCACCCGGAAGCGCTCGTCGCCCAGCCGCATGATCGTCAGGTCCGATTTGAACCCGCCGTTCGGACTCAAGACCGGCGTGTACACGACCCGCCCGACAGGCACGTTCATCTGGCGCAGCGCGACGCATTGCACCGAATCGAGCGCGCCTGGACCGACGATGTCGAAGATCGTGAAGGCGGAGAGGTCGAAGAGTCCTGCGCGCTCTCGCATGGCGAGGTGCTCGGCATTGATGATCGGAGACCACCACCTGCATTCCCATTCGGCGGTGCGGCGCGTCACCCGCTCGTCGAACTCCTCCAGCAGCGGCGCGTTGGACTCGTACCACTGCGGCCGTTCCCAGCCGGCCGCCTCGAAGAAGGTCGCGCCCAGATCCCGCTCGCGCCCGTGGAACGGTGCGAGGCGGACGTTGCGGTTGGACGCCCACTGCTCGCTGGGGTGGACGATGCCGTATGTCTTGTTGAATCCCTCGGCCGCGCGCGCGCGCACGTGCGCGCGTGTCTTTTGATGTTCGTGGAAGCGGGCGATGTCCGATGAGTGGAGGTCGATCTCCGACTCCCCGTGCACCATCCACTCGGCGATCGCCTTGCCCGTCCCCGGGCCTTCCTTGACCCAGACCGCCGCCGCCGCCCACAAACCCTTCACGTCGGGTGACTCGCCCAGGATGGGCATGCCGTCGGGCGTAAGCGACAGGATGCCGTTGATCGCGTACTTCACCCCCACCTTCTCGTCGCCGACGATTTCGGGCATCAGCTCCAGCGCGTGCTGCATCTGCAGCTCGAAGTCAGGCTGGGTGAACGGGAACTCGGTGGGCGACAGGGCGGCCTGTTCGAGGGACGGTATGTCCTCGGGGTCGTAGAGGATTGGCCGGTGCGCGTATGAGCCGATCTCGAGGTCACCTCCCGCCTGGCGCTCGTACATGTTGGTGTCCATGTCACGCACGATCGGGAACTCGATGTCGCTCTTAGCACCCGCGAACCGCGGCACCGGCCCGACGTCGATCATCTGGTGAACCGCGGGCGTCAGAGGGATTTGCGTCCCCGCCATGCGGCCGACGCGCGGGCTCCAGACGCCACAGGTGATGACGACAGTCTCGGCCTCGATATCCCCTTCGGTCGTCCGCACGCGCCGAACGCGTCCGCGCTCGACGTCGATGCCCAGCACCTCCGTTTTGGCGGCAACCGTGAGTGCGCCGGCGGACTGCCCGCGCTCGCGCATGATCGTGCCTGCCCGCAGCGAATCGACAACACCCACCCCTGGCGTGTAGAAACCTCCGAGGATGATCGACTCGTCGATGTACGGGACCAGGCGCTTGACCTCGGCGGGCGTGACCAACGACACCGGCTCGATGCCCCACGACAGGGCCGAAGCCATGCGGCGGGTCAGCTCTTGCATTCTCTCCTTGTTTCGCGCGACCTCGATTCCGCCCGACTGGGTGAAGACGCCCATCTCCTTGTACTGGTTGACGCTTTCGACTGTGAGCGCCGTCATTTCCTTGGAGTGGTCGACGAGATAGATGAAGTTCGACGCATGACCTGTCGATCCCCCCGGGTTGGGCAGCGGGCCCTTGTCCAGGAGGACGATGTCGCGCCATCCCAACCGGGCGAGGTGGTAGGCCACGCTGTTGCCGACGATCCCGCAGCCGATAACAACCGCGCGGGCGTGGCCGGGCATGGGGCTCAATCTGGCTGGTAGGGCGAACGGACCTCTTCGGGCAGCTCGTACCACCGTTTGCGGTCGCCAACCTGGGCGCGCATCCTCCAGGTCAGCGGCTTCGGCTCTGCCTCGACCGCCTTCCAAATCTCTGCGAGCCTGGATCGGACCAGCTCTCGATCGACGTCCAGCTCATCCAGCGTTGCACCCAGCTTCTCGATATTCAATTGAACAGTGCGGTAAAAGCCCCAGCTCTCTGCCATCAGTCCGGCGATGTAGGCGGCGTCGATCGCGTCAGCGCTGTTCCCGGCGACCGGATGGTCGAGAAGAAGCGCCGTGAGGTCGACCAGGTCCTTGCGATTCACCTCGACTATCTGGAGCTTGCTCAGCAGCAGGTCGGACGGGGTTGCACAAGGGCCCTCATGGTCCAGCCGTCCGCGGAGGTCGATGACGTGCGACATCCTGATCGTGTCGATGAACACATCGACCTGGCGGTTGTGGTCGTTGTCGAAGAAGTAGAGGCGCCGGTCACCCTGCATGAGGTTGAATCGCTCGTTCGCTTCATAGCCAAGCGATGGAAAGAAGGCCAGTACCGCCTTCCGGTCACGCTTCGGCATCGCGTAGTCGAGGTCGCCGTACTTTCGCTTCAATGGCGGCCGGTGCGAGCTTGGCGAACGAAGGTTGATGCCGGCCCCGCCCATGAGCTTGACCCCCACCTTTGCAGCGCCCGCGGCGGCCGCTATCCGCTGGGCCTCCGCGATGGGATCCTCGAGCGGGCCGTTAGCCCCCATCGACTTCGATCACGATAGTTTTCATGTCGGTCATCTGCTCAAGGGCGAAGCGGCCACCGACGCGACCGATGCCGCTGTGCTTGCCGGCCCGTCCGCCAAACGGGAGGTGCGCTTCCCAGTAGTTGGTCGACTCGTTCACGTTGACCCAGCCCATCTCCAGGCCGTCTGCAAACCGCAGGGCGCGCGAGAGGTCCCGCGTGTAGACGGCGCCAAGTAATCCGTACGGCGAGTCGTTCGCCATGTCCAGCGCCTGCCTTTCGTCACGGAACTTGATAATCGGAGCGATCGGGCCGAACGTCTCCTCCTTGCTCACGCGCATCGACGCGTCGACACCGTCCAGGATCGTGGCCGGGTAATAAAGCCGCGTCGGAAAACCTTCCGCGCGCTTGCCGCCAAGAACCAGCTTTGCCCCGCCCGTAAGGGCATCCGCCACGTGCTCGTCCATCTTGGTTGCCACGCCCTCGTTGTTGAGGGGACCCAACGTCGTCTCGGCCTCAAAAGGATCGCCCAGCCGAAGTGCACGAGCCGCCTCCTCGAGACGTTCCACGAATTCATCATGGATGGGTTCTTCGACCAGGATCCGCTCGCCTGCCGTGCAGCTCTGGCCGGCGCACAGGTAGCAGCCGACTATCGCGCCCTGCACTGCACGTTCGACATTCGCATCCGCGAAGACGACCTGCGGGCCGTTGCCACCAAGCTCAAGCATCACGTGCTTGCCGGCAGCCCGACGCGCCACCGAGGCGCCAGTCTCGGTCGATCCGACGAAGCCGACGCCATCGACCAGGCGGTGACCTGCGACCTCGTCGCCGACCTCGGCGCCCGGGCCTGTAACGAGGTTGATAGCGCCTGGCGGGAGGTCGGCTTCGGCCATGCACTCCATCAGCGCGACAGAGATGACGCTGGTGGAGGAAGCGGGCGTCCAGACCACCGTGTTGCCGGCGGCCAAGGCCGGCGCGATGAGCTCGGACGCCATGGTCAACGGCCAGTTCCAGGGCGTGATGATTCCATACACCCCACGCGGGTAATGGCGGGTCAGGACCAGCTTGCTGGAGCTTGCGGATGGGAGCACCCGACCTTCCAGGCGCTTGAGGTCCTCGGCCGCGATTCGAAAGTACTCGGCGGCCTCGTCCACCTCGCCGAGCGCCTCCGCCACCATCGGCTTGCCCTGGTCGAGGGTGAGGAGGTGGCCCAGCTCCTCTCGCCGGTGCTCGATTGCCTCGGCAATCCTGTGCAGCCGGCGCGACCGCTCGAATCCTTTGAGGCCTGCCATGGCGGGCTTCGCCCGGTGCGCGGCTTCGACGGCCTTTTGAGCGTCGGCGCGAGTGCCCTTCGGGACCTGCGCGATGGTCTTGCCGGTGGCCGGGCTGATCGCATCGAACGTCTGCCCACTCTCCGAGTCGATCCACCTGCCGTCGACAAACATCTTTCGCACGGAGCTGGCCACGTCGACTGTCATGTCACCTCTCCAGTTTTTACTTGGACGTCGCCTGCTTGTCGCGGGGGCGGCCCAGCCCAAAGGCCTGCGCGTAGATGCGTCGGTACTGCGCCGCATCGACGTCCCGTGGGTTTCCGATCGTCTGCGGGTCGGCGAAGGCCTTGTCGGCGAGCATGGGGATCTCGTCCTCGGTGAAGCCCAGCTCCTGCATGCTCGGGATCTCCACGTCGATGGTCAGCTGGTGGACATACTCCACCGCCATCTCCGCCGCACGCCACAGAGTGACACCTCGCGTGTCGAGCCCGAAAGCAACAGCCATCCTGGCAAAGCGCTCGGGCTCGCCTGCGTGGTTGTACTCCATCACCGGTCCGAGGAGGCGCGCTGTCAAGGCGCCATGTGGGGCGTCGTGGACGCCCCCGGCACTCTGGCTCATCGCGTGCGCTGCTCCGGCCGAGTCGGTGCCGTATGAGAGACCACCAAGCATCGCCGCCGCGCTCATGTAGTAACGGGCCTGGACGTTTTCGCCCTGGGAGAACGCGACCCGCAGATAACGCGCCACGTACTCCATGGCCAGCAGCGCTGTCGCATCGGTGAACGGCTGGTGATACACCATGGTGAAGCACTCGATGGCGTGCGCGAGCGCGTCCATCCCGGTCCCGGCAGTGACCGGTGGAGGCAGTCGCACGCTGAGCTCGGGGTCGATGAGCGCAACCCAGGCGGCGATGTTCGGCGTGCCGCCGACATTGAACTTGATCTTCCGCTTGGGATCGGTGATGACGGCCCAAAGGGTGACCTCGCTGCCCGTTCCGGCCGTCGTCGGGATCGCGATCATCGGTGGGATTCGAGAGGTGAGCGGAGTGTGACCCCATTCGTAGTCGAGGATGCTGCCGTCGTGCGCGGCGACTACCCCGATGCCCTTTGCGGTGTCCATCGAGCTTCCCCCGCCGATGGCGACCAGGCCGTCGCAGCCCTGCGTACGGTACTCCGCCGCGCCTGCATCGACCAGCTCGACACCAGGATTTGCCTTCACGCGGTCGAAGACGACAGGCTCGCAGTCGGACCCGCGCAGAGCCTCGAGAGCGGTGTCCAGCAGACCGGCTGCTTTGACACCTGGATCGGTGACCAGGAGAGGCCTGCGCATGCCGAGCAGGCCAGCCTCGTTGCCGAGCTCGCGGATGGCGCCAAGGCGCTGCACGAGGCGCGTTGGACTCTGATACGTGCGAAGTGTGTGCTCCAACATTTGGTTACAAGGTGCGGCCGCCGGACCGAAGCCCGGCGGCCGTTGCGCTTCTATTCAACCGGAATCTCGTGGTGGATGCGGTCCAGGTCGATTCCCTGGCTCTTCCGTACGTAACGTGCGACGACGTAGATGACGATCGCGACGATGTATGTCGCGAGGAAGTAGTAGACGGAGTTGGGGGTTGACGAGAACGTGGTCCCGTACAGGTCGTCTTTGTTGAATGACCACTCCCAGAGCATGAAAAGGAGGAACGCGCCGGTGATCACCCCGACGATGGTGATGGCCGGTATCCCGGCGAATTTCCAGCTGGCGATCGGCGAGGCGTTGTAAAGGTCTTTGCGCCGCCACGGCAGGATGACCGCCGCGACGGTAGTCGCGAAGAACGTCAATGCGAGGACCGCTGTAGCGTCGAGGAAGACGCTGGTGAACGAGGGCTTGTAAGCGTAGATGGCGCTGATCACCAGCGACGGCACGATCATCAGGATCAGCGAGCCGTAAGGCACGCGCCGCTTGGCCGAGATGTTGGCCGCCCATGCCGGCAGCACGCGATCGAAGGCCGCCGCGAAAATAACCCGGGTGGACGACAGGAACAGCGTCCCGGCCCAGCCGAAGAACCACAGGCCCATGACGATGATCAGCAACGCCTGGAACAGGTGGTTGTTGACGAGGAAGCCCGCGAACATCACGGGGTAGGGCCAGATCGGAACTGGCGGGGCGACGGCGCCCGAGACTCCAAAAAGGCTGTTCCAGTAGGCGGCGTTGGCCGACTGGTAGAAGTTCCAGCCGATGGTCTTGTTGATAAGGATCACGACCAGCGCAACCAGTGCCACGGTGACCCACAGTCCCGAGAACATGCTCCAGAACGGCTTGCGGAAGTCCTTGGCTCCGCGTACCTCGCCGTAAAGCGTCGCGCCCCAGTTTGGCCACAGCAGGTAGAAGGCCAGCCAGGGAAGCAGAAGCAGCAGCGGACCGAATGAGAGCGCGCCGAAGTTCGAGCCTCCAAACGTCTTGCCGGCGGCGTCGATGGTGCCCTGGTATGCGCTGTTGGGCGCCACGTTGAAGAGGCTCGTCGCCTCGCGGTTGAAGGCGTTCTGGAAGTCGCTCTGGCTGTAGACGAGAAGCAGGCCACAGACGACGGCAAGTCCCGCGAGGCCGATCCAGAAGCACACCTTCTGGATTCGCGCGTAGGTCTCCATGCCCATCGTGACGACGATGCTCACGAACGCGAGCACGATCAGGCAGGAGACGAAGATGCCGGTCTGACTGGTGAAGAAGGTGGCGACGCTGGTCCAGCCCAGCGTGTAAGCGAGTGGCGAAAAGAACTGGACGACGAGAATGTTGGCATAGATCGGTGTCCAGAGGAACAGCGTGAACCACCAGCCGGTGATCGACAGAACGAAACCGAGTCCTCCGCCCAGGACACGGCTCTGCCATGCGTAATCACCGCCCGTGCGCGGCATCACGCTCACCAACATCGCGTAGGTGATGACGAGGAAGGTGACGAGCACGCCAAAGAGCAGGATCCCGGCGACCAGCTGGCCGTCTGGGACTGTGTACACGAACGACATCCCGTAAAGGCCGAGCGTGATCAGGTTTATCGACCAGAACGAGTAGATGAAAGCGTCGAACGTTGACCAGGCTTTGACCAGCCCGGTAGCATTGCGGAGGAACAGCGCGGGCCTCGCTGTCCCCATCGTCGTGTCAGCCATGTTGCTTCCTCCTCACCTCTTCATCCGTTGACCAGCTGATAGCTCTTGATGCCTTTCTTGGGATCGAGCTGGATGATCGCTCCCATGAGCATTCCCTCCTCGTACGAGCTGCCGGGATTGATGGAGAGCGTTTTGCCGAGCTTCACCGCGCCCTTGCTCTCGTGGATGTGTCCGTGCAGGGACAGGAGGGGCTGGTGCTTCTCAATCGCCTCGCGCACCGCGGTCGAACCGACCGGCCGAAGCGCACGGCCACCGTGGAGAAGCTTGAGGTCGGCGT
>JALYYG010000108.1 GCA_030946685.1 Candidatus Dormiibacterota bacterium
CAGATTGGGAACCCTGAATGCGACTCCTCCTCGGTTTCCCCTCCACTCCAGCCTTCCCACCGACTGGCCGGTGCAGGCGGCACCATCGTCGCCACCGACGGGCGCTAAGTAGATCGCTTGTCTACCCGCAGCAGAAAGGCTGTGATAGTCCCAGGTGCCATTGTGGTCATCGCTGAGAAGCAGAATCCAATCGCCAGGTCGAGCATGATCGGACGAGAGCGAGCTAGTCATGGCCGCGTCACCCGTCACAGACGCCATCAGCACCATCGCGACCGCGAGCGACAGAGCGATTAGAACTGGCCGGACGGACTTCATCGCCGACCCTAAGCGTACCTCCCCGGTCCCGCGTCCACCTTCGCTCGCGGAGTGCACACTGCGGGCTGCGCGTTACACCCATTTCGTACGTCATCCTGTTGGGCATTCGACTTACCGTGCGTGAGCCCGTCGAGTGAGGTCGGCGTACCTCCAGGCTCGAAGGGACTTAGTCGACCGCCTTTCTCGGGCTAGCCAGCTGGCTCGCTCCGCTTCGATGACCGAAGAAGCGGTGACCTTTTTGCGTCATACAGTCATGAGGCGCTCTTGGGCTCTTGGCTGGTGGAAGATACCCACCAGAGACCTTGCGATTGGAATCGCGCTGGTTGGCGCGGCCGTCGGGGTAGGGCTCGCGCTCAATTCAGGCTTAGATCACTCGTACAGAGTTGCAACGGCATATTCATCGACCCCGGGAATCGGCTTCGACGGTGGGAGCTCCGGCATTCTCGGCGGCCAAACTAACCGGGATGGAACCGCCTGCTTCTGGGTCGGCAGCGGTCAGGATCAGGCTGCGCTGGTCTGGCCAGAGGGGTACTCGGCCCACGGAAATCCCCTAGCTATCTCCGACGCTAGGGGACGCGTCCTCGCAACGGTCGGACAGTACGTCGCCTTACGTGGTGGGCTTGCCCCTGAAGGTTCGAAGCCGCCCCTTGGGTGCCCGGCGATTGCGCAGCAGTTTCTCGTTGGAGAGGTCCTTCAACCCAACAACTAGGCGCGGCAACTCGCGATGAAGGTCATAGCCCGTGGCGGACACTAATCGAATAATCGAACTCGGCTCGGCACGGTGGGGGGCAACGGTGAGGAGAGTTCGTTTCCGCAGGTCAGCCCGACCCGTTTGTGACACGCATGTCGACGCCAAAGACGATGACGTAGGAAAACGTGAGGCCGTCAACCTGCCAGGCATAGCAACCAGGCCCCGGGACGTATGTCCCGCCGGGGGCGGTGCGGTAGCCGTCATCCGCCTCATTCACCGTCCGGCCTGGTGGAATTACGAGGTGGCCGATGAGCGGGTTCTCACCGAATCCGACGAGTCCGCTACCGTCAATCCGCGCTCCGCGGATCAGCACCGGCCCGTCATAGCTGGGCGCGACGAACCAGAGCGACTTGAATCCGAACCAGCCATCGCCCCACGCGGTGAGTTGGCCGCCAATCCCTGGATACACCGGCCCGGGGCCGAGGGCAAACGTCCCAAACCCCACGGTGTTGACCTCGTGCCCTGGCGTGGTCGGACATGCCGTTCCTGCTCCGATCCGTGGAAGGTTCAGCGGACGGAGCAGCGTCGTCGGCAGCTTCTCAGCACAATGGGGATCTTCAGCCCCTGTTCGACAAGTGCACACGGATGCCTCGAGGGCGCAAATGCTACGGTAGTCGGTCGGAGTCGGCAGCGGAGCCGGCAGTGACGCCGCGGCAGTTGGAGGTGGTGACGCACTTGCCGAGGATCGCGCGGTTGGCGGTGTCTGTCCCGTGCAAGCCGCGAACACGAACCCAAGCAGGACGATAGCCACCCTGATGGGGTGCCTCCCGTCGCATGCCGTGCACCTTGGACACGAGCCTATCCCGCTGGACCCGGCGGAGCCAGTTCTGCCCAAAGGCGGTCAATGGAAGCTGGCCGATAGCAAGGTCCGTATGTCATCTGCTTACCGTTGCCGAGGATGATTACCATGTTGCCTCCTCGGTTACACAGCCACTGAAACAGGGGCGCCGGCAGGGGATCCGGGATGAACCGGTCCGCTGGGGTAAGGGGGCGGACACCGCCGGCCGTCGTCGCAACGCGTTTGAAGGCCAGCATTGGGCCCTCGGGCGCTGGAATAAGGTCTATCTCCGTAACCCCACCGTTCGCAGCGATCGGTACTGGCGGATAAATGAACGCGCCAAGAGGACCAAAGCCGGCGACTCCCAAAACGACGAACGCCATGCCCAGGACAGCAATCAATACGATCACGCGACTCTTCACCGGCCCCAAGGGTACGTTGTCATCCCTTATATAGACGATCTACCGCGCGAAAAGGTTCCGGGCCTCGCGCGTGTGATTGGAGCCGTCTTCGTGTAGGCCTGGGTTTCTCCGTTAGGGGCTTCTCCTTGGAGTGCGCCAGACGCCTCTTCATGCCTGCCATACCCGCCGCATCATTTTCAGCGTCCCGTGCCCCCTGCGATCATACGGGGCATGCCGATAACAGCGGTTGCACGCTCGTGCGTCTTCTGCGGTGCGACCGGCAAGCTGACGAACGAGCACGCCTGGCCGCGCTGGTTGATCAACGAGCTGCTGAAGCCGGGCTTACGGCCCATGCGTCGTTGGGGCAAGGCCGACGCGCTAACTGGCCCGGACACTGATAGTCGGGACGTGACGGTGAAGCGGGCTTGCAGGTCCTGCAACACCGGCTGGATGGCTGACCTCGAAACGCTCGTGATGCCGATTCTGCGGCCGTGGATCAAGGGACAGGCTGCACGCCTGATCTACGTGCAGCAACAGCACGTGGCCGCGTGGGCCGTCAAGACCGCGATGATGCTGCAGTACACGCCGATTCGCCAGGGCGGCACTATTATCCCGTCTGCCCAGTACACCGAGCTCTATGCACGCAAGATCTCCCCGCCCGATCGGGTCGAAGTCTTCATTGGTATTGAGCCGTCTGCATTGCGAGGCGCCCTGTTCGGCATCCGCGGCCTCGCCGTACGGTTGGTCGACCCGTCGCCGTTGGTACCGCGTCATGTGAGCTATCTGGGCTACGAGGTGACGATGATTGTCGGGCAGCTCGAGTTGAGGCTGCTCGGCCACGTGAGCGGGCCGACTGACTTCGCGATCAGCGAAGGAATGGACTTACCGGCGTTCAGACAGCTCACGAAGATTTGGCGGCCAGAGGCTAGCGGCGGTGTTCTTTTGCCGCCTACCTACCGGCCTGCGGACGCTGCGGAAAGTCTTGCCGAGACGCAGAGCCCAGGTAGCCATTAGGCGGGCATAAAACCTGCGGTAGCTACTTGCGGGTCTTGGCTCGCGGCTCGAGCCCTCGCACCATCAGCTCGTGAACTTCATCTGCTCCCATGCCGACCAGTGAGACGGCCGCGATTTGATCCTCGCTCAGGCCGGCTCGTCGAAGGGCGCGGCGCTCGTCCGATGTAAGGCGCTTGACCTTGTGGGCGGGCTGCGGCTCATCCGGATTGATCCATCGGCCTCTCCAGAACCTGCGTCG
>JALYYG010000282.1 GCA_030946685.1 Candidatus Dormiibacterota bacterium
CGCACCATCGCTGAGACATCGTCCGTGGTGCGTAATGTGCTCGCAACTCCAGACGTCCTGGCCGTTCGATTGCTTGACCGCTGCAGCGTAGTCGAGGCTCCCCGGCGATAAGGAAGGTTGACGGCCCTTAAGCGTGCTGATTTTGTTACGACGGATCCTCATTCTGTGATGCACCGGGGAGGGGTTACTTCAAGCGGACGCCACGTGACACGCGCAATTAGAAAGGAAAAGCGCGTTCGGCTTATCAGGCGGAAGGGATGCTGTCGAATTGATCGCTTCTTTCTCATGGCCATGCTCGATGGTCTGCCAAACCGAGACGAGTAGCTAGGGGGAGCCGGGGCGTTGAAGTGATAGGTGCCATCGCAGTCGTGAATGGCATCAGAGGCCAGTGCTCATCTGGCCTGAAAGAAAGGAGTTGATATGGCCCAATCGCTTCTCGTTTCGTTGACCGCTGCCTTCACCGCGGTTTTGACCTTTATTCCAGCTTTGATCGGGGCGTTAATCATCCTGGTCATCGGGTGGTTCCTATCTGGCGTGATCGGGCGCGTGGTCACCACCCTCTTGCAGAAGATCGGCTTTGAGAAGGCCGCCAATACGACAGGCGTCTCGCGCTTCGTTGGAATGACCGGTGCGGGGAAGGGGATGACGGCCTCTCGGATTCTGGGAGAACTCGTGAAATGGTTCATCCGCCTGATCTTTATTGAGCTTGCAGCTGAGGCGCTGCACCTCTCCGCGATCACTACCCTGGTGAATTCGATAATTCTGTTCATCCCCAACCTGATCGTCGCGCTCGTTGTCGTGATGATTGGAGTTCTCGTCGCCAACCTGATCGCCGGCTTGGTCCGCGGCGGCGCCGCCGAGGCGGGATTCAAGAGCCCGAACCTTCTCGCATCTGTTGCCCGATACGCCATCATCGGGTTCGCGGTCCTCGTCGCTTTGAACCAGATCGGTATTGCGGCCACTCTTGTTAACACTCTGTTCATCGGGCTGGTTGGCGCAGTCGCACTCGCGGTAGGCCTCGCTTTCGGACTCGGCGGACGCGAGGTTGCCTCCCAGGTGTGGGAGCAGTGGGCAGCAACCGGGCTGCGCGCGGCGGCCACGCTCGAGAAAAAGGCCGCCCAAACAACTGACTCGGAACCCGCCAAGCGCCAAACGGCGTCCTAAGTACGAGCTCCAACGAGGTAGCGGCTCCGGCTCTCCGCTGGTGGAGCGCCCTCAAATTAGGAGGTCAGAAGAATGTTGGTAGATAAGCAGATGATCATCAGCGAACTTGAGAACCGTGGGGAAAAGGACCTTGTCGCCCAAGCCGAGACCAAACTCCCCGACCAGGTCCATTTGGACGATCTTGCCGTCCAATTGCGAGAGCTTGGTCTCGATCCAGAAGCACTCGCGGCTAAGTTCGGCGGAAATCCTCCACCGGCGCAAGGGTGATCATCGGCCCAGTACACGTCGTCCTATGGGGCTTTCAACCAAGAGGAGGTCAGCCTGATGGCTGGATCTAAAGGCACCGGAGGTCCGCGGGAAGAAGTGAATACTGGTCGAGCGAAGCTCTACATGCGTCGCAACGACAAAGCCCAGTTCGCACAGGCGACGGAAGTCGGAACAGCATCGTTCGCGGCTCGACCAGCCGTGGGCTAACCGATGGTGGAAAGCAGGAGCGCGAGTTAGCAGAACGTACCCTGATGGCGCCGTTTGCACACGGTCGTGCCATCACCTCGCGATGGGGCAGGGCGGCGCGTCCTCTAATGTGTGCTGGTGGCCATAGACCGGGACACTGCCGATAAGACCACCCCGATATCGCCATACAAGGCCGCCCGGCCGCAAGTAACATCCATGCGTAGACGGGCCCGTCGTCTGCCCCCGCCGCCGAGTTGCCTCCCTTCCGATTTCTTGCTTGAGTGGCATCGGGGCGCACTGCAATTCGTACGGCAGTCGTAATGCAGTTACGGTGTAACACCCCGGTAAAAGGCGGCAATGGGCGGCATTCCGATCTCAGCACCTACAATTCAGAACGCCTTTTCCGGAGTAGCTCAACGGTAGAGCAGGCGGCTGTTAACCGCAAGGTTCAGGGTTCGAATCCCTGCTCCGGAGCCAAACTCTGTGTGCAAGTTCGGCTGACAGGTCCCAAAAGGCCTGCGGCTGATGTGTCGCACACTTTCGGTTGATGCGTCACAGCTACTTCGGCTGATTTGTCACGCTCCCGCGCATGAGTCGGCGCGCTACGCAGCGAGTGCTGCCGATAATTACTCCGTATCGCTAGCCAACCAGAGCACTCCGAACCGTGAAAACGGTGTGGAATGGCCCTCTTCGACATCCTGACCCCGATCTGTGCCGCTGCTGCGGAGCCGCTGACATCAGGCCGTAACACATGCCTGGGAACGTGAGCGGTGCCGCGATACCTCGCGGTAATCAAGAAACAGAGAGGAGTAACGACTATGAAGCTCGTCCGCCTCGCGACCATACTGGCGACCGTCGTGGGTCTATTGGCGTTCGCACAACCAGCGTTGCCGCAAACTCAGGCTTCTGACTAAGGACGACGATAACTTCGCTGCCGTCGCGGCGGGGCAGGGGACGCTCGAGGTAACGTCGACGCTTGTGCGCTGCCCGGTGATCGACTTCGCGGTCCTGCGCTAATAGTCTGAGAAAGTTGAGTATGGAAGTCCCAGCCGCAACGATCGGCGCCGGAGTTTGAACCGGCCCGAGTGCGCCTTTCTCCTGGTTCAGCAAATGTCGTTTGGGCGGAGGCCACTGCCTTCGCCACGTTTCTTCTTGACGAGGCACAATCCTCTTATCGAATCGCCGTGCCTCGCCTGGATGGCCGCTCGCCTTGAGGTCCGCGTGATCGCGCCAGGAGCTTGACTCGGTGCGAGTCTCGCGGTTGCTGCGTAGCGTCAGAGGGCGGATAGCGCTCGCCTCGCTGGCGGCGTCCGGGCTCGCGCTCGGTGTCGAGGCGGTCGGCGTCCAGGGCGTGGGCGCCGCTACGTTTCAACGCCTGATGGTCGAGCATGGCGCCAGTGCCGAGCTGGCTCACACAATGTTCGACGAATCGGTGACAAGAGTCGTGATCGTCACGACCCTGCTTGCCTTTCTGGCGTCCCTGGGTTTGGCGATCGTGCTGGCCCAGGCTGTGACGCGGCCCCTGGACGGGGTCGCCCGCGCCGCGCGCCGCCTCGCCGAGGGGAACTATGGCGTCAGGGTGGAGCGACCCGCCGCCCCGGAGTTGGCGTCCCTCGCAGACTCGTTCAACCAGATGGCGGCGGGACTGGAGGATCAGGAGCGGCTGCGGCGCGACCTCATCAGCAACTTCGCGCACGAGCTGCGGACTCCGCTGACAAATCTGAAGGGATACCTCCAGGCGCTTCGAGACGGGGTTATGCCGACCAGCACGGAGGTCTTCGCCTCACTCGACCAGGAGGTGGATCGCCTATACAGGCTTTCGCTCTCACTGGACGAGCTCGGGACCGGCGGGTCACCCTCGGCGCCCTCCGGACTCGGCACCATCGACCTCGGACAGGTCGTCGAAGCCGCGTTAAAACTCTCGCATCCGAGCTTCGACCGTCGCAGCATCAAAGTCGAGCTGACTTTGCCCCCCGAGCTGCGTGTTTTGGCCAACCCGGACCATATCGCCCAGGTACTACTCAATTTGTTCCAGAACGCCGCCCGTTACACACCTGAACGTGGCTCAGTGTCGATTCGCGCCGAAGCCGACGACGGGTCAGTCGTGGTCAGCGTCACCAACAGCGGTGGGGGCATCCCGGCGATCGACCTGCCCCACGTTTTCGAGCGCTTCTACCGTGTCGAGAAATCGCGCGACCGGTCTCGAGGCGGGGCGGGGATCGGCCTGGCGCTGGTCAAGCAGCTTGTCGAGGCGACGGGCGGTCGGGTCGGCGTCGAGTCGGACAATGGTGTGACCAGGTTCTGGTTCAGCCTACCAACCTGAGCTGAGTAGGTCAGCGCCGGGTCGGCCAGCGATCGGCTTCATCGTGTCTGGGGTTTGGGGAGCGCTGCGGCTCGATAACCGACTCCACGTACCGTGCTGATGTAACGCGGCGCCTCGACATCGTCGCCCAGCTTGGCCCTGATCCGTTTGACAGCGACATCAATCGCCCGGCCCGTGACCTCCCCGCCCAGCCCGTAGACAGACCCCACAAGATGCTCGCGCGATAGCACCCTGCCATTGGCCCGGATCAGGGTCACAATCAGACGGAACTCGAGGTCGCTCAATGCGACGACATGTCCAGCGCATAGGACTTCTCGTCTCTCGAGGTCGATCTGCAGGTCGCCGTGATGCAATACCTCGGTGGGCAGGTCCCCCGGCGAGCTTCGACGCATGAGGGCGTTGACTCTGGCCACCAGCTCGGCGGGGCTGAAGGGCTTGGCCAAATAGTCATCGGCGCCTTCGACCAACCCAGTGATGCGGTCGATGACCGTTCCCCGCGCGGACATCATGAGAACGGGCAAATTGTTGCGCTCGTCCCTGAGGTGGCGGGCCAGAACCAAACCGTCCATGTGCGGCAGCATTACATCCAGCACCACCAGGTTCGGACGGTGCGCCTCGATCTTTCGCAGCGCGTCCTCTCCATCCACCGCTGTGACCACCGCATAGCCGGCCCGCTGTAGGTAGGCCCGCACTAATTCAAGGATTTTCGGATCGTCATCGACAACCAATACCGATCCTGTCTCCATGGCCTCCTTCGATGGTACGGGTCTTCCAGCAGCTCTTGTCGCGTGTAACCGGCGTGTAACAGGGGGTCTTGATACTCGGCGTTAGTCAATGGCCGTCCATCGGAAAAGCGCTGAGGTTGAATAAATGAAGTTGCTTCCAGACCGCCCTTACCTCTTCGGAGGTGTTGTCGCCCTGGGTGTGATTGCCCTCGCTGCCGCGTGTGGCTCGAATAGCCCAAGCTCAGCTGCAACCACTGCATCACCGGCCCCGTCTGCAGCCAGCGGGGTAGACCTGGAGCAAGGAACGGCAAAGGTGATGGGTGCCAACGAAACAGTTCTGACCTCGCCTGATGGCTTCACGTTGTACTACCTGACGGTCGACACCACGACAGCCCCCAAATGCACTGGAGCGTGTCTCACCAATTGGCCCCCGCTGCTTTCCAACGGGAATCCCAGCAGCATGGTGCCGCTCTCCGGAACACTGACCCTGGTGATGAACGCCAACGGCGACCAGGTCGCCTACAACGGTCATCTCCTGTACAGGTTCGCGGGCGACAAGGCCAAGGGTGACGCCAAAGGCGAGGGACTGCAGGCATTCAGCGGCGTGTGGAAGGTTGCGACGCCAAGCCTGACTGTAGCGGGATAGGCGGGCCAGGCGAACCACCGTCGTTAGACCCATGAGCACGCGACGAGTTTTGATTCGCGGTTTCGGCTCCGGCGTGGTCGCCGGACTTCTTCTGATGGCGCTGATGTATCTGGCCAAACTCGTCATCGGCACCACCCCGCTGCCACAACTGCTGCAGCAACCCATCCTCGCGGTGATGCCGGGCTTCGTCTTCGGGTTCCTGATCGACACGCTCCAGCACGCGGGCAAGGTCGTTGAGGAGGCGGGCCTGATCGCCGGCATGATCGTTGGACTTGGGTTTCTCGGTGCAGCGTGGGCCTGGGCGAGAAAGGTCTGGGCTCGGCCACCGCATGCTCTCTTGTTCGCTGCCGGAGGCTGGGCGATTATCGCCTTGGTGCTGCTTCCGATATCAGGGGACGGCTTCCTCGGACTCAATGAGGGGCCGACCGCACCCCTGGTCTGGGGCCTGCTGTTCGTCACGTACGGCGTGGTGCTCCAGGTGGGCGGCGATCCCGCGACTGTGACGCCGGTCCGGGCAGACCCAGGGCGGCGCCGCATGTTGCGGCTGATGCCGATCGGAATCGGGGCGTTGAGCGCCGGTGGGCTCGTCTCGCTACTGCTCCCGCGCTGGTACCAGGCGGTCTTCAACGCACCTGAGGCAGGGTTGTCGGGAGCATCGCCGGAGATAACGCCGGTCGAGAACTTCTACGTTGTATCGAAGAACTTCAGCGACCCGGTCGTCTCGGAGCAAGGGTGGAGCTTGAAAGTCGGCGGGCTCGTCGACCACCCGCTGCACCTCTCCATTGCGGACCTGCGCACTCTGCCGAGCGTCACCGAGTACGTAACCCTCGAATGCATCAGCAACAACGTCGGAGGATCGTTGATGAGCACCGGCCAGTTCACAGGCGTCCGGCTTCACGATCTCGTCAGCATGGCGGTGCCGCAGTCAAACGCGACGCACGCCCGTTTCAAGGCGCGAGATGGCTACACGGAGAGCTTGCCCTTGAGCCTGATATCGAGCCAGCCGGAGATCCTGGTCGCTTATGCGTTGGACGGCGCACCGCTGCCGACCGGTCATGGATTCCCGGCCCGCATCCTGGTGCCCGGGCATTACGGGATGAAAGGCCCGAAGTGGCTTGACTCGATCGAGCTGGCGAGCCAGGACGATGGGGGCTACTGGGAGTCTGAGGGTTGGGACAGGATCGCGCTGGTCAAAACTACAGCGCGATTTGACGTACCGAAGGACGGCGAAATCGCGAAGGCCGGGAAAGCGGTCCGCCTTTTGGGGGTGGCGTTCGCGGGTACGCGGGGGATCCGCAAGGTCGAGTACAGCACCGACGACGGCAAGAACTGGTCGGCGGCCGACCTCGGAGCGCCGCTCTCAACCCTGACCTGGGTGCTGTGGGACGCAAACTGGATCCCTCGGCAAGCGGGGGCGTATGTGCTGCAGGTCAGGGCGGTGGACGGAACCGGGGCGCCCCAGCGGCCAACTGCGTCTGCAAGCTATCCGAGCGGCGCCTCCGGTTATCACACGGTCCGCGTCGATGTATCCGGCTAGCTGACGCTCCTGGATCAATATCAGGTTGCCAACGTGAACCTGGCTCATCATGATGGCTAGAGCGATGCCCGCGAATGCTGAAAGCGGACCTCGGCGCCGAGGAGTAGCACAGTGACCGCGCCGACTGCGATGAGTCCGTAGACATCGAAGCCGTAGGGGGCATGAAGCCAATCGGCCGCTCCCCGGGCCAGAAGCCACACGGCCGCCACGCCGGCCGCCACCGCACCGCGCACCGCGCCTAACAGCAGCCTCCCACGCCGTTGTGATCGCATCGCGAGGCCCGCCACTACGATCACCACGCCGACCGGCACCGCCAACACCGGGGTGAAGAAAAGAGGCAAGAAGCGGTCGTCGGAGAAGTTGCCAAAGCTGGCTATCGCAAGCACGAATGCGGCGGCGAGCCCGAGCAGGAACACTCCGAGTCCAACCGGCCCTTCCACCTTCCAACCGAATACTGCAACCCCCACCAAGGACGCCAGGCCAGCGCCAAGGACGACCAGGTACAGCAATGGGCCGAGC
The DNA here is from genome assembly GCA_030946685.1 of Candidatus Dormiibacterota bacterium. GTDB lineage: Bacteria > Chloroflexota > Dormibacteria > Dormibacterales > Dormibacteraceae > Palsa-872. The sequence continues at coordinate 7,368 of JALYYG010000282.1, forward strand.
GTGGCGAGTTCAAGCGCTTCGTTGATCCCGGGCCGAGGGAACAGAGCGCCCGGCATCACCCAGAGCAGCACGAGGATGGCCGCAAGAGCCAGAGCGCCAGCGAGCCGAACGATCATCTAGTCACGCAGTGTCAACAAACATAACCTGTAGCTCGAAGCCGTTTGCGAACGAATTGCCTAGAGGCGCCTGCGTACAGCAACGCCGATGGTAAACCGTGCTGGTTGGTGCCATTCAGCGGCACTGGACGAACTCGAGCCGATATTTCTGAACGGGGCACAGCGATCTGTTAACCGCAAGGTTCAGGGTTCGAATCCCTGCTCCGGAGCCATGTCATGTCTCAGGTAGAAGCGGACCGCTGTCTCACCTGATGCGGGACCAGTGTAGGGCTGGTCGAAGGCTGGTAATCGCGAGCGGGATCGAGGGTTAGTTCGCGGAGCAGTTGGCCATCCTCGGCGACGACGCGCACGTGGGCGCCGGCAACCAGAAGGATGACCTCCTGGCGCCTGCGCTTGTAGCTGACGTGGAAATGACGGAGACGGCTGAGGTAGCGGAGAGTGACGCGGCCTTCGGCGTCGAGACGGTCGCGGCGAATCCGGTAATCGACTTGGGGCTGAGTCATCGAAGGTGAGGCCTTGAGTCGAGTGGTGAAAACCTGGAGCGGTGTGCGGCCGTCTAGTGCGCGATGCGGTCGCTGTTGGTTGTAGATGTTGCGGAAGGCATCGAGCTGGAGCTGCAGGTGAGCAATCGATTCAGCTGGAGCCTGGCGAGCGAGGAAGAGCTTCAAGGTCTGGTGGAAGCGTTCGACCTTGCCGCAGGTCTGCGGGTGGTAGGGCGTTGAGTGGACGCATTGAATGCCGAGGCGGTCGAGCTCGGACTCGAGGGCAACCCGACCTCGTCGCGACTTGCCGCTGAAGACGGCGGCGTTGTCGCTGAGGAAGCGAGCCGGAAGTCCGTACTCCTCAACTGCTGAATAGAAGGTCTGGAGGGCATCTGCGGCTTTCACGGTTCGGCTGGCGACCGAGGCCAAGCAGAGACGGGAGTGGTCGTCGATCAGGTTGAGGATCTCGACCTTGCTGGAGTCGGCCAGGTGCCACTCGGTGGCGTCGATCTGCCAGAGCTCGTTGGGCAGCTGAGCCTCAAAGCGAATGAACGAAGCCTTGGGCCGTTTGTGAGGCTCGGGGGTGATCAGGCCGTGGCGCTTGAGGATGCGCCAGACAGTGACCCGCGAAGGTGGGTTGGCGAAGCGACCGGCGAGGTGATGGAGGATGGTCTGCGGACCGGCATCGAGTCCGGCCGCGGCGAGCTCACCGCGCAGCTCTAGGATGACGTCGACCACGGGCTGCTCGACCTGGTGCGGGCAGGAGCCTGGACGGTGAGATCTGGACTCTAGGGCAGCGGGCCCGTCGCGGCGGTAGCGAGCCAGGAGTTCGTAGAACCAGCTGCGCGAGATCGGGTGTTCACGGACGAGTTGATTCGGGCTCTGCTTACCTAGGACGACCGCCTCGACCAGGAACCTCGCCAGCTGCATGCCGCCACCTCCAGTGGCGGTCCGGTATCACCTGAGACATGCTATGCCCGGCCGGTCCGGTAACTACTGAACTCTCACACCTGCTCCGGAGCCATTTGTCATGTCTCAGGACATCGAGGCCACCTGTCTCAAGACATCGTGGACGAGTGTCGAGGATCAGAGGCGCTGATAGTCGCAGCTGGCGTCGAGAGTCAGGTCGCGAAAGA
>JALYYG010000158.1 GCA_030946685.1 Candidatus Dormiibacterota bacterium
CTCCTCGTTGCGCGCCGACAGTACGAAACGGGCTCCGGCCTGATTCAAGCGTCTCGCGATGTGCGGCCCAAGTCCCGTCGATGCGCCGGTGAGCAAGACAGTCTTGCCACGGATGTCCTGCACCGCCTAACTATAGATCGGGAGACTTCGGGGGAGCTCTCGGCCGCCGCCGGGCGCGCGCAGGGCGCACGTTCAAACATTCCGGCCGTCACCAGCCCTCCATTTCCAAGCCACTCCAGGCGTGGCGGCTAACAGGAGGGGGTACCGCGGGGGAGGACAGCGTCCTCACCCGCGCCTTTCTAGTCAGAACTAAATGGAGCGTCAGGCCGGATTCACTCCGGCCGTCACCCAGCCATCCATTTCCCAACACCTGCAGGCGTTGCGGCTAGCAGGTGGGGGTTCCGTGGGGGAGGACTTACGTCCTCACCCGCGCCTTCTCCAGGCGTGGCGGCTAACAGGAGGGGGGGTACCGCGGGGAGGACAGAGTCCTCACCCGCGCCTTTTTAGTCAGAACTAAATGGAGCTTCAGGCCGGATTCACTCCGGCCGTCCACCCAGCCATCCATTTCCCAACACCTGCAGGCGTGGCGGCTAACAGGTGGGGGTTCCGTGGGGGAGGACTTACGTCCTCACCCGCGCTTTAGGCCGACTCTCCGACCAGTCGCGCCGGGCCCTCGCCTTCTTCGCCCAGCTCGAACTCCGGCTCCAGAGCCTCGCGGATCGAGCGCTCGGAGATCAGGCAGCGCTTGATCTCGGGGCGGGAAGGGATCTCGAACATCGAGTTGAGCAGCGCCTCCTCGATGATCGACTTCAGCGCGCGCGCACCAGTGCCTCGATGTAGGGCAAGCTCCGCAATCGCATCGAGGCTGCCCTTCTGGAAGACCAGCTCGACATTGTCCAATGAGAAGAACTTCTGGTACTGCTTCACGAGCGCATTCTTCGGCTCGGTGAGGATGCGCACGATGTCCTGCTGGTCCAGGTGGTGCAGCGTGACGATGATCGGCAGCCGGCCGATGAACTCGGGGATGAACCCGTACTTCAAGAGGTCCTGCGGCTGCATGAGCTTCAGCGTCTCGGACACCGCCTTGCGCTCGACCTTCGTGTGAGGAGCCCCGAAGCCGATGGCTCGCCGGCCGATGCGCTGCTCGACCACCTTCTCCAGGCCATCAAAGGCGCCCCCGCAGATGAACAGAATGTTGGTCGTGTTGATCTGGATGAAATCCTGGTGGGGGTGCTTCCGCCCGCCCTGCGGCGGAACGTTGGCGACAGTGCCTTCGAGGATCTTCAGCAGCGCCTGCTGGACGCCCTCTCCGCTGACATCACGGGTGATCGACGGGTTGTCCGACTTGCGTGCGATCTTGTCGATCTCGTCGATGTAGATGATCCCGCGCTCGGCACGGCTGATGTCGAAGTCGGCCGCCTGGATGAGCCGGAGCAGGATGTTCTCGACGTCCTCGCCCACGTAGCCGGCCTCCGTGAGGCTGGTCGCGTCGGCGATGGCGAACGGCACGTCCAGAATCTTCGCGAGCGTCTGCGCGAGATAGGTCTTGCCGCAGCCGGTGGGACCCACCAAGAGCACGTTGGACTTTGTCAGCTCGACATCCCCCACCGACTTGGACGCCGAGATGCGCTTGTAGTGGTTGTAGACCTGGACCGAAAGGACCTTCTTGGCGCGATCCTGCCCGATCACATACTGGTCGAGCGCGGCACAGATGGTCTTGGGGTTGGGGATGAAGCCGGTCTTCTGCTTCTTCGTGCCTGCTGAGCGGTTGTCGTCCTCGAGGACCTCCTGGCAGAGGTCGATGCACTGGTCGCAGATGAAGACGCCTGGGCCGGCCACCAGCTTGCGGACCTGGTCCTGGCCCTTGCCGCAGAACGAGCAGCGCGTGTAGCGGCGGCGATCCTCTCTTTCGTTCATTGATTCCTCAGTACGTCTTTGCTCGGCCTGTGCTCATCAAGATGAGGCCGGTGCGGGGGGATTATGGCCCCACAGCATCTCGTTGGCAACGCTGATGCATTCGCTGCAGATGAACACCCCCGACCCTGCGACGAGCCGCACGCCCAGCTCACCCTGCATCTTTCCGCAGAACGAGCACTTCGGCTTGTGCCTCCTGACCTCGCCGCCCTTTGCCTTGCGTCGGAAGATCATGTGGGTGCCATCAGCCCGCGGCCACCACCTTCTCCTTCTCTTTCTCTTTCTCTTTTTCTTTCGCGCCGTCCAACGGCTTGATCGGAGTGAGGATGATGTCGTCGATCAGCCCGTACTCCTTCGCCGCTTCGGAGGTCAGGAAGTAGTCCCGCTCGGTGTCCTGCGTGACCTTCTCGATCTTCTGACCCGTGTGCCGGGCCAGGATCTGGTTCAGCTGCTCGCGAGTGCGCAGGATCTCCTTGGCGTGGATCTGGATGTCGGTGGCCTGCCCCTGCATCCCGCCCCAAGGCTGGTGGATCAGGATATTTGCGTGCGGGAGCGCGTACCGCATGCCGTGCGCGCCGCCTGCCAGCAGGACCGCGGCCATCGAGTAGGCCATGCCGATGCAGATGGTCGAAACCGGCGGCCGGATGTACTGCATGGTGTCGTAGATGGCCAGGCCGGCCGTGACCTGGCCGCCCGGGCTATTGATGTAAAGCGCGATCTCTTTCTCCGGGTCCTCCGACTGCAGGAACAGGAGCTGGGCCACCACCAGGTTCGCGACCTGGTCGTCGATGGGGGTCCCGATGAAGACGATGCGGTCCTTGAGCAGTCGCGAGTAGATGTCAAAGGCGCGCTCGCCGCGCCCTGTGTTCTCGACCACCATCGGCACCAGGTAGTTCGCGGGGCGCTGGATGCGGTTCATATCATGCACAACGTCATTCATTCTAGACACGCCTCCCCCGCCTTCCGTCAAATTAAAGGGGGGACTCCCCCCCTTGATGCGGCGGGTCCGGCGGAGCCGGATCCCGGCGCACCCCCCCTGTAAAGGGGGGACTCCCCGCATTGATGCGGCAGCCCCGGCGGAGCCGGATCTCGGCGCACCCCCCCTGTTAAGGGGGGACTCCCCGCATTGATGCGGCAGCCCCGGCGGAGCCCGGATCCCGGCGCACCCCGGCGGCAGCCCTAGGTCGAGGCCGCGGCTCCTGCCGTCAAACGATCCAGAACGCGGCGCCGCCGCAGCCGTGAAGCGAAGTACCGCCGGGCGCTTTGGCTCTTTTTTAGCTCGCCGACCTGGCCCTTCAGCTCATCGTCCTGGCCCGCCTGCTCCTCGAGGAACCGCATCACGTCCTCGTCCGAAGGCTCGAGCTCCTGTCGCTTCGCGTATTCACCAAGCACCAGGTCGACCTTCAGCCGCGCCTCGGCCTCCGGTCTCTCTTCCGCCACCCACTGGTCGATGGTCTTGCCCAGGTACTCGAGGTACCGGTCCAGCTTCAGGCCCTGCCGGTTCAAGGTCCGCTCCATCGATTCGAGCTGGCTCGTCAGCTCGCGATCGACCAGGGCCACCGGCACCTCGACGCTCGATGCGTCAACCAGCGCTTTGACGAGCGCCTGCTCGCGCTCGAGCTTCGCCATCTCACCGGCGGAGTCTTCGAGCGCCTGCCGTGTCGCGTTCCGAAAAGCGTCCACAGTCTCGTGCTCGCCGTTGCTCAGCTGCTTGGCCATGGCATCGTCGAGCTGCGGCAGCACCTTCTCCTTGACGCCCTGGAGGGTGACTCTGATGCTGGCCTCCTTACCAGCCAACTGCGGATCGCTGTACGTATCTGGAAATTTCACCGAGGCCGAGCGAGTCTCGCCAACGCTCGCGCCGGGCAGCACTGCGAGCAGCTCCGGCAACAGCACCCCCTCCTTCAGCTCCGCCTCCATTGCCTTTTGCGTTTCCGACTCGACCACGGCGCCGTCCACCTCGACCTCCACGTCGATGACGACGAGGTCGCCTGCGCGCGCTTCGCGTTCCACAGGGGTAACCTCGGCCAGCGGCTGGCGCAGGTCCTCCAATCGACGTTCCACCATGTCATCTGTGATTTCGATCGGTTGCGACGGCACGTCGAGCGCAGCGGCGTCGCCGAGATTCACCTCAGGCATCACGCTCACCGTGGCCTTCAAACGCGCGGGGCGGCCGCGCTCGAGCTCGAGCACCTCGACGTCGGGGTTTTCGATCGGGTCGATCGACTTCTCCTCGAGCGCCTGGCGGACGACCTCGGGGACCATGGCCTCGACCACCTCCTCGCGCAGGACGGCAGGCCCGAGCCGGGCCTCAACCAATGCCCGCGGCGCGCGGCCGGGACGGAACCCCTCGATCTTCGCCCTCGAAGTCAGGCGGTTCAGGACCCTGTCATAAGTGGCGTCGACGGTCTCGGCTGGAACCTCGATGGTCATGCCGACCTGGCTCTTGGGCAGCTGCTCGGTGACCACTGAGAGGGGCGAGGGCATCCGGCCGATTCTACGGGCGGCCGAAGCGCGTCTGACGGTTCAGGCCAGACCGTCGCGGCTCGACAGAGTTAGCAGAAAGGCGGATTAGGCGGTATGCACGGGGAAGGGGTCGGAGACGGTGGCGGGCTTGCGAGCACAGGGCCGGTGCCCGGGTCGGGCGGCACGACGTACGAGGGCGTGTGCGGCGTGGGGCTCGGCGGGTTGTCCCCCGGCAGCCGGGCGATGCTGCGCGTGTCGCTCAGGAACCAGCTGTTGTTGGGGCCCGCGACGACGTCGAGAGGCGCGCTGTACCAGTGATTGCCAGGGACGCCTGCCAGCGCGCCTTCGATGAAGGAATGCCAGCCGGGAGTGACGACGTAGACGCCGTCCAGGCCGAACCTCATCGCGTGGTTGTTGCCGAGGATGTCTCCCACCCACATCGCGACCGCTAGATCCGGCGTGAAGCCGACCGTCGTCCCGTCCTTGAAGCTGTCTGAGGTCCCAGTCTTGGCGGCGACCTGGTGGTCGCTGAAATGGAGCGGATTGCTTGTGCCGAAGACCATGGAGCGGTTGTTGTTGTCAGACATGATCTGGGCCATGATGAAAGTGACTCCCGGGTCGAGCGCCTGGCGGGCGCGCTGGTTTGCGTGGGTCACGTAGAGGACGTTGGTGTGCGCATCGCTCACCTGCAGGATCGCCTCGGGTGAGTGGTAGACGCCCATGTCGGCGAAGGTCGCCATGCCGCCCACATGCTCCAACAGCGTGATCGGGTATCCACCCAGCGTTAGGCTCGGGCCGTACACGTTGGTCGGAGCATTTTTGTCGTATGCGCTCGTGCTGTTTGGCCCCGAGTAGCGCGGCATCACGCCCACGCTTCTCATGTACGTCAGCACTGCCGGAACTCCGATCGACAGCTCGACTTTGACGGCGGCGATGTTGAGCGAGTTGCCCAGAGCCCTCTTCAAAGGAAGGACCCCGTGCGTATGGCCGTCGTAGTTGTAGAACTTGGTCGTGCTGTACGCGTCCTTGTAGATCAGTGGGCTTGGACCGTCATAGACGGGCGTGTCGACTGTCGCCGCGCGGGCGTTGATGACCGCCGCATAGTTGTACGGCTTCATCGAGGAGCCCATATTGCGCGGCGTGGTGGTCCAGTTGTACTGGCCCCCGGGGGCGTTGTAGTCCGGCGAGCCGACCATGACCAGGATCTCCCCGGTCTTCGGGTCTTCAGCCACGAGTCCAGACGAAAGGCGGCCGGTGGGGTCGACGTTGCCGCCGGGAGGGTATCTGGAGTAAGCAGCTGAGTTGGCAGCCGCAGGGGCTCTGCCCAGATCGTAGGCCAGGTTGTCACGCACAGCCTTCTCGCCGATCTGCTGCTTGTGGTAGTCGAGGGTGGTCTTCACGTTCAGCTGCTGGAGGCCGGGTTGGAAACCGAGCTGCCGCAGCTCGCTCAGCACGTAGTCGACGAAGTGCGGTGCGAGGAAGTAGTTGACTGGGGGCTGGTAAACGAGCTTCTCGGCGAGTGCTTTGTCCATGTCCGCCGGAGAGATGAAGTTGGAACGCACCATCGCTTGCAGGACCTCCGTCTGCCGCAGCTTGGCGGCGTCAGGATGAAGCACAGGGTTCCACTCGGTGGGTGCCTGGGGCAGGCCGGCCAGGACCGCGGCCTGGGCAAGGTCGAGCTGGGCGGCGTGGATGTGGAAGTAGCTTTCGGCGGCGGCTTCGATCCCGTAGGACTGCGAGCCGTAGAAGCTCTTGTTGAGGTAGAGCTCCATGATCTGGTCCTTCGAGTAGGCCTGGCTCAACTCGTATGCAAGCGCAAGCTCTTTGAGCTTTCGGCTGACCGACTGGTCGGGGGTCAAGAACTGCTGCTTGGCCAGCTGCTGCGTGATAGTGCTGGCGCCACTTACGATGTGGCCGGCGCGCAGGTTGTCGTATGAGGCTCGGATTATGGCCGAGATGTCGAAGCCGGGGTTGGAGTAAAAGCCCCTGTCCTCGATTGCGACGGTGGCCTGAATGGCGATCGGCGCGATGGCGTTGAGCCTGACGGCCAGTCGATGGTCGCCGTGGTTGCCCACATCGGCGAGGATCACGCCCTTTCGGTCGGTGATTATCGTGTCGCCTGCGAAGACTGCGCTGTCGAGGCCCTGGATCGAAGGCAGGCTGTCAAAGAAGGATTGAGCGTAAGCGTCGGCGCCCAGGCCGACCACCAGCAGCACGCCGAGGACGACGCCGAGCCCGCGTAGCAACGCGTTGCGTCGGAGGCGCTGGCCGATCGGGGACCAGTCGGCGTGGATCCGAGCGCGGGGGCGGTGGCCGCCCTTGGTTTTGATCTTCTCGGGAATGTCTCTAGACATGATTGAGGGGCACGTAGATTCTACGGTTTCCCTCTTCACCCAACGGCGGGGGGCCGCCTACGGTTACGCCGGCCCGAATCGGGCAAAGGGCCCAGAACACTATCGATCAACCCCACTGGGAGCTCGATTCCGCTTCATCCGAGCGAGCACGCCGCGGCGCGCGAGCGCCCACTCTTCAGGTTCGACGGCTCTCAGTAGGTAGATCGCCGCGAGGTAGACGATCCCGCCCACAGGAACCGTGAGGTAGATGGGTAACCTCCCAAGCAGATACAGGACAACGCCCATGGCAGCGCCGGCCAGAAGGATCCGCCAGCTCAGGCCTGCAACCGGAAGACGCAGCTCGGGCCTGTTCCGCTGCACGAACCACCAGCCGAATGCGCAGAGCGCGGCTTCGGTGATCACGGTCACGGCGCTCGCGGCGAGGTAGCCGTAGAACGGTATAAGCACGAGATTCAGCGCGATGTTGATGGCTGCAGCCAGCCCGGTCGCCCACGCGTTCAGGCCCTGCCGGTTGATGGCATTCAGCATCGCGTAGAAGGCGGAGTTCGCGAACAGGAAAACGATCGCGAACGCGAGGATTCGGAGGGAAGGCTCTGACTGGTCGAAGAGGTGGAGTCGGCCGGCGATCTGGTGTACGAGTACGAAAGTACCGACCGTCAGGGGCCAGCCAAGCAACACGAGCACCTTGAAGAACCGCTGGTACGCCAGCCGCAGACGCGCAGGGTCGCTGACGAAGTAGACGCCGAGCACCGGGTAGACCACCGCCTGGATGGCGAGAGGAACGAACTGGAGCGCCTCGAAAGGCTTGTACGCGAGCTGGTACCAGCCAACCTCGGCGAACGAACGGTAGTGCTGAAGGATTGGGACGTCGGCCCGGAAGTAGAGGTTCGTGAGAAAGAACGTGAACGCGAACGGCAGCGCCAGCGGCAGCCAGCGCTTGATGAGGCCGGCATCAAAACCAAGACGGACCCGACCCAGGTGAAAAAGGTGAATTACGACCAGGGAGTAGATGGACGTGAACAGAAAAGACGCGGTGTAAGCCCAGACGAAAAATGAGACCGGCGCGTGAATCCGCGCGCCGTAAAGGATGAGGCCGCCCTGGATTGTGATCTCGCCGATGATCGC
>JALYYG010000194.1 GCA_030946685.1 Candidatus Dormiibacterota bacterium
CCGCAACCGCTGCTGTTATGCCTGCTCCCTCTGACTCGGCATCGGTGGCGGCGCCGGGCGTGTCGACCAACGTGATGAGCGGCAGCGAGAAGCGCTCGGCAAGCGTGAAGGCACGCTGCGCTTTGCGGTAGCCGCTCGGTCTCGTGCGGCCGCCGTTCGCCGAGCGGCGATCCTGCGCAACGATGACGACGGCTCGGCCGCGGAGCGTTCCGATGCCGGCCATGATGGAGTCGTCGTCTTCCCCGCTCCGATCGCCATGCAGCTCGAAAACGTCATTGAACACGCGCTCGGCGAGGTCGCGACCGGTCGGGCGGTCTGGGTGCCTGGCGAGCTCCACCGTCTCCCAAACCGGTCGACCGGCGCCGATGAACGGTAACGGCCTTGGCACCGCCGCTCCCTTCTTGCGGGCCGCCTGCTGCGGACGAAGCACTGCCGCAAGATGGCCGAGGATCGGGCGTAAGTGCTGGCGCTCCACGACCGCATCGATGGTGCCGTGCTGCAGCGCGAACTCCGCACGCCCCGGCGGAACCGCGTCTCCGATTGCTTTCTCGTGCACGCGCGGCCCCACGAATGAGACTCGGGCATTGGGCTCGGCCAGGATCACATCACCCATGCTGGCGAAGGACGCGAGCACTCCACCCATAGTCGGATCTGCGAGCAGGGTCAGTAGCGGCACTCCTTGTTCGCGCAATCGGGCGGCGCAAAGTGCGGTCTTTGCCATCTGGAACAAGGCCACCATCCCTTCCTGTATGCGGGCCCCGCCCGACGCGCACAAGACGATGACAGGCAGGCGCTCGCGCCGGCCCGCGTCGAAAGCACGGGCGATCTTCTCCCCGACGAGGCTGCCCATGCTGCCGCCTAGAAATCTGAAGTCAAACACCACCAGGACTACGCCTATGCCCATCACCTGTGCCCGCCCGGTCACCACGGCATCAAGAAGTCCAGTTGTTGCTTGCGCTTGAGCAAGCTGCTTCTCGTAGCTCGTCACGCCGCCAGAGAAATGGATCGGATTACCCGACCACATATGGCGGTCGAACTCGCGAAACGTACCGCGATCCGCGAGCTGATCGATCCTCTGCGCCGCGGTCAGCGGTGCATGGTGGCCGCAGGAAGTGCAGACCCGGAGCGGATTCAGCGGCGCCGCGCATACGGCGCACGCGTCGCCCTTGCTCCGCGCCGGACCCTCCGGGAGGTTAGGCGCGGGCGTCGACATCGTCGGCGGGTTCCGGCTGCCACCTGAGCAGCGAGACGTCTGCCACGACTCGTAGGTGCGAACGCATCGCTTCGGCCGCAAGCTCTGCGCTTCGGGACGCGATGGCGGCGAGGATGCGTCGATGGGCTTCGAGCGAACGCGGCGGTCGCCCGGGCTCGCTGAGCGATTCGACGCGGCTTTCTTGAATGACCTCTGCCATGGCTTCGATGAGATGCAGAAGTATCTGGTTGCGAGCCGCCAGCGCAATTGCGTGATGAAACGCTGCATCGCCTTCGGTGCCCAGGCCGCCGCCATCGATCTCCGCACCCATCTGCGTCACGGCAGCTTTCATTGCGGTCAGGTCGTCTTCACTTCGATGAGCCGCCGCCAGCTCCGCGAGCTTGACCTCGAGTGCCTCACGTGCCTCGAGCACGTCCGGCAGACGGCGACGCCGCTCGAGCAGCTTCGTCAGCGAATCCCCGAAGCCTCGTGTACGGCGGAGAAAGGCGCCTTCGCCGTGACGGATGTCGACAAAGCCCAGCGCCTGAAGCACGACAAACGACTGGCGCACGGACGTGCGGCTTACATGCAGGCGGTGCGCCAGCTCGCGCTCCGCCGGGAACTGGTCGCCGGGCACCATACCGGACTCGGTGACGAACTCGGCCAGCCGTTCGCCGACGTCCTCGTATAGGCGGCTTCGCTCGAGCGGACGAAGCGCTGCGGTGGGTGGCGCGCCCATCGGGCCGAGTCTAGCAGGCGCACAGGTTCAGTGGTCCAACCATTGACAAGGCATCAAGGCTGGACTAATCTCGGCCCGAACCGGTTCGCTTTTGGGACGGCTGGAGGACGGCTGATGAAGGTCACCCACGGAAGGACTCTCGCAAGCGTCGTCGCCACAGCGTTCACCCTCGCCGCCTGCGGTACCACCGCCACCCCCGCCTCCCACCTCCCCACCGGCCCTGTGACCATGGGCGTACTTTCCTGCTTCACAGGCAGCCTCTCGAGCCTCGGTGACGCCATGCTCCAGGGCTCCCAGGTCGCGAAGAAGGCGATAAACGATGCCGGCGGGATCCTGGGCCAGCAGCTTGTCATCAACCACGCCGACACGCAGTGCGACGAGGCCGACGCGAAGCCGGCCGTCGGGCAGCTGCTCGCCGCCAGCAACATCGTAGGGATCATCGGCCCCGAGACCCAGGAGATCAACGCAGTCGCCCCCATCGTGTCGTCGGCCAAGGTCCCGACTCAGTTCCAGGGCGGCAGCACCTTGTTTGACAAGAACACCAACGCCTATCTATGGAGGGACAGCCCCTCGGACTCACAGCTAGGCGTTGCAATGGCGCTGTACGCCTTCAACAAGGGTTACAAAAAGGCGGACCTTATCTTCTACTCCGACGTCGCCGCGCAGACGTTTCCCCCGCCGATCACAAACACGTTCAAGAAGCTCGGCGGAACCGTAATCAACAGCTACACCATTGCCCCTAAGCTGACCTCGTACCAAACGACGGTCCAGAAGGTGATCGCTGACGCCCCAGACGTGATCTTCACGCAGACTGACGCCCCGACGGCAGCTGTTCTCTTCCGGAACTTCCAATCACAGGACAACCTTGCGATCCCATTCGTCGGCACCGACGTCACCAGCGGAGATGACTACCTGAAAGCAATCACTTGGCCTGTGGCGCACGATCACCTCGTCTCCATTTACGGCACGTCAGTGTCGGGCGCGGCGACTGACGAGTTCAACAGGTTGTTTGCGCTTGTGGTTCCCGGAGCCAATCAGCAGCCACTGGGAAACGCCAATTATGCGTATGACGCCGTTATCAGCCAGGCGTTGGCGATCGACCAGGCCAAGAGCATCGCGGGACCGGATATCAACGCGGCCATGTTGAGCGTGACCAACCCGCCCGGCACGCAGTGCTACACGTACCCCTCGTGCCTGGCTCTCATCAAGGCCGGCACGAAGATCAACTTCGACGGCGCCAGCGGTCCGCTCGACTACAACCAGTACCACAACGTGTTCGGACCGTATGCCGCGTGGCAGGAGAGCCTGGCGGGCAAGCAAGTGTTGGTGCCCCCGGTGATGGATGCGGCGGCGCTAGGCGCGGCGACGCCATGAATTCAGTTAGCCCCATCCTGGTCGCCGCGTCAGCGCGCAGGCCGCCAGGGAGAGTCGACTGATCGAACGGGCCCTCCGGGCCACGCTGAGGCGTGGCCACCCTCCCCGGAGGGCGGGGAAGGGTCTGTACGGTCCGGCCGCACCTCGCTGAGACGCTGGCGGCGCGCCAAAATGGACGTTAGGCCGTGAACGAGGCGCTGCTGACGCTTGGGTTCGGGATCGTCACGGCGTCCATCCTCGCGCTGTCCGCCGTCGCCTTCACGCTCGAATACGCGGTGACAAACGTCGCCAACGTGTCGCATGGCGAGATCCTGACCGTCGGGGCATACGCCGCCTATCTGGTGCACCAAAGGACAGGAAACGCGATCGCCGCCGCGATCGCCGCCGCGTTGGCGGGCGGGTTGGTTGCGGTGGCCATGTACTCGAGCGTGATCGGCCCTTTCATCCGTTTTGGGGCCACTCCGACTGTCGTATTCATCGCCACGCTCGGCATGTCTTTCGTAATCCAGAACGTGCTGGTCATCGTCTTTGGCGCGGCGAATGTCGCCTACACGCTCGACCCGGGGGCGCCTCAGCATGTCGGTCCCTTCTTGTTTACGCCGCTCGACGAGGGGATCGTGCTCTCGGCGATCGCGATCACCTTTGTGCTCTACCTCATCATCTCGCGCACCAAGTTCGGCAAGGCACTGCGCGCGGTGTCACAGAACCGGGAGCTCGCGCGGGTCACAGGCATCAACGCCACCCGAGTGGCTGCAGCGACATTCTTCCTCGCCGGCCTCATCGCCGGCTATGCAGGGTTCGTGCTCGCTGAGACAGTCGGTACTTTCGACCCCTACTTCGGGTTTACCTTTTTCCTAATCACCCTGACCGCCGCGGTGGCGGGAGGCCTCGGCAGGGCTTTCGGCACCATGGTGGGTGCGATCATGGTGGGCCTCATCCTGGAGTTTGCGAGCGGCTACATCAGCGCGAGCTACAACCTCGCATTCGCATTCGCGATCCTGGCGGTGGTCATCCTGGTCCGGCCGCGTGGCCTCTTCACCAACGCCCGAAGGACGGTCTTCGAATGACCCTGTATCTCGTCTCCGTCCTTTCCGAAGGGGCCGTCTTCGGAATCATGGCTTTGGGGCTGAACGTCATCTGGGGCTGGTCAGGCGATTTCGACCTGGCCTACTACGGCTACATCGCGGTCGGTGCGTACATGACCCTCGTCCTCACCATCGGACCCGCCCAAGGGGACGCCCATTACATACTGGGGCAGCACCTCCCATATCCCCTCGCCGTCGTCATAGCAGTCGTCACCGCGATGGCTGTCGGCCTGATCGTCGGATCAATCGCCCTCCGCCACCTCCGCGGCATCTATTTCTCGATCGTGACGTTGGGAGCTGTTTACGTCATGTACGTCTTCGCCGGCCAGTACACCCCCCTATTCGACGGGTTCAACGGCCTGTCGGGGCTCTACGACCCGATGGGTGACTGGTTCGGTCTCGACTTCAAGTCGTACCAGTACTTCTTCCTGGGTCTCAGCCTGGTCATGTTCGCCCTTGTCTATCTGTTCATGGCACGCGTATCCGGCAGTCGCTTTGGCATGGCGCTACGGACGCTGCGCGAGGACGAACGTGCGGCGGCCGCCTTCGGCCGGGACATCTACCGGCTGAAGCTGAAAGGCTACGTTCTGGGCGCAGGCGTGGGCGGATTTGCGGGAGCGCTCTTCGCAGCCTACCTAGGCGCGTTCAATACTTCGGCCTGGGCACCGGTCGAGGTGATCGTCCTGTACGCCGCGGTGCTCGTGGGCGGCCGCGGAAACATCATGGGCGTGGCTCTCGGCGTGCTGATCATGGGCGTCATCGTGCAGGAATCCACTCGTTTCCTGCCCCAGGTGCCCGGACTCTATGGGATGCAGTTCCTCGACCAGCATCCCCAGATTTTGCTGGCGGCGCGCGGCGCGATCATCGGCCTGGTCCTTGTGCTCTTCCTCCGCTTCAGACCGCAGGGATTGCTTCCGGAGCGTCGATACGTCGACAGCCAACCGGTCATCGACGTAGCGCCGCAAACCTCGTGAGCGCGCCGGCCACCGCCCCGGCGCTCGAGGTCCGAGGGCTGACCAAGCGCTTCGGAGGTGTCGTCGCAGTCGATGGCTGCTCGTTCGAAGCTCCCCTGGGTCAGGTGACGGGGCTCATCGGGCCGAACGGTGCCGGCAAGAGCACGGCGATCGACCTCATCTCGGGCTTCAAGCTGCCCGACAGCGGGACCGTGCTCTTCAAGGGCAGGGCGCTCGAGGGTCTTCCCCCCCACGTCATCTCGCGCCTGGGACTGATCCGCACATTCCAAACTCCACGCGAATGGCCAGGGCTGACCGTGCTCGAAAACGTCGTCATGGCGCGCTGGGACGCAGGCCGCGAAGGCTTCTTCGGTGGCCTTGTCCGGATGGGACACGCGCAGCGTGCGAGGACTGAGGATGAGCTGGTGAGAGCTCGCGAGATCCTTTCCGAGTTCGGCCTGGGCGCCCTCCGCAACGAACGCGCCGGCAATTTGAGTGGGGGCCAGAAACGGCTGGTGGAGTTCGCCCGCATGCGGATGGCCGAGCCTCAACTGGTCATCCTCGATGAGCCAATGGGTGGCGTGAACCCTGTATTGGGAGAGCGCATGGCCCTGGCCATCGAAGCATTCGTCGCGACGGGAACTTCAGTCATCGTCGTCGAACACAATCTGCCTTTCATCGAGCGCGTGACCCAGCACGTGATCGTGATGGCACAGGGCGCGGTGATCGCGGAGGGACCCTTCGAGTCATTGCGGTCGAACCAAGACGTCGTCGACGCCTACCTCGGCGAGCAAGTCCGGCAGTGACTGGCTCGCCTGCGGCCGGGGCGCCGGTGCTCGAGGTCGATCGACTGACCGCTGGTTACGGCGGTCCTCCAGTTATCGACTCCGTCACGATCGCG
This sequence comes from Candidatus Dormiibacterota bacterium, assembly GCA_030946685.1. Taxonomy (GTDB): domain Bacteria; phylum Chloroflexota; class Dormibacteria; order Dormibacterales; family Dormibacteraceae; genus Palsa-872. The sequence goes on from JALYYG010000194.1 coordinate 6,245, forward strand.
GCCAAACGCGGCGCCATCACTGCCATCGTGGGCCCCAACGGAGCCGGAAAGTCAACCCTCCTGAAAGCGATTGCCGGGCTCATCCGCCCCACCGCCGGCACTGTGAAGGTCAAGGGCGTGGCTGTGACCGGACAGCCGGCCGAAAAATTCGTCAGCAATGGGCTTGCATACGTGCCGCAGGTGGCCAACGTCTTCCCCGAGCTCACGATCCGCGAGAACCTGGACATGGGCGGCTACAGCCGCAAGGGCGGCGTGCACGAGAGGATCGAGCAGCTTTTCAAGCTCTTTCCGGACCTGGCGGCGTCATCGCACCGGAAGGCCAGCACATTGAGTGGAGGCCAGCGGACCATGCTCGCGTTGGCCCGGGGATTGATGGTCGACCCTGCAGTGCTCATCCTGGACGAGCCGAGCGCCGGGCTGGCGCCGAAGTTCCAGGCACTGATCTGGGAGCGCATAGAGCAGATCCGATCGACCGGCGTCGCTGTGCTCGTAATCGAGCAGAACACACGCGAGACGCTCCGACACGCGCAGTGGGCATATGTTCTCGTGCTCGGCCAGAACCGTCTCGAAGGCACTGGAAAGGACCTGCTCGATGATGAGGAGGTGGTGAATCTCTACGTCGGCCGGCTCTCGTGAGTCACTGATCGGCGTGCACAGGTCCTCGGCTCGCCGTATCGACGCAGCCATCGGCGTGCTGGCCGGGCTGGCCAGCGGCCTGCTCGGGGTCGGCGGCGGATTCCTCATGGTCCCCCTGCAGACTATGTGGGCGCGCACCGACCAGCACCGTGCGACAGGGACTTCCCTGGCGGCGATAGTGCCGATCGCGATCGTGGCCGTTGGCGCCTACTACCTGGCGTCGGGCACACCGCAGGTGAATTTGCCGGTCGGGGCCGCGCTGGCCGCCGGAGGTGCGGTGGGCGCGACAGCAGGGTCGATCGCCTCCGCGAGGATCCCGGAGCGGGCACTCCGCGCCTTCGTTGCGATCCTTCTCGCCGCGGTCGGCCTGAAGGAGCTGTATGACGCAGTGGTCGCGGGCCGAGCCCTTCACGCAGCTGCAGCAGCAGGGGTGGGGGTCGAGCAGTACGTCCTCATTGCCGTCTGCGGGCTTGCCATCGGCATCCTGAGCGGCCTTGCAGGCCTGGGTGGGGGAATCTTCATGGTGCCTACCCTGGTCATCGGCTTCGGAATCTCCCAGCGGATCGCCCAGGGCACTTCACTGGTCGCAATCCTCCCCACTGCCGCCATCGGCGCCGCCATCCACCATAAGAACGGCGAGGTTGACTGGCGCGCCGCGGGGGTCATCGCCGCCGCGGGGGTGCCTGCCGCGGTCGCCGGCGCCCTGCTCGCCCTGTGGGTGCCACAGCGTGTGCTTGTGGGACTTTTCGGGGCGTTCCTACTGTTGGCCGCCGCCCGGACCTGGCCTGCGGGCGCGGGCGCTCGCGCCCGCCGCCGAGCCTAACCGCAGCGTCGAGAGGACTGAGGCCTCCCGCCTTACTCGGGCGACTTGGGCGGCTCCTCGGGTTGTGGCGTGGTCACCGCGTGGTGCCGGAACTGGACGTCCGCGGCGGGCGATCCTCCGGGCAGCTTGACCTTCTTCTTCTTCTTGGGCTCGCGCCCCTGCTTGTCGCGTCCTTTACCCATGTGCTCCAGTTTCTATGACAAGGGCCAGTTCGCGCAAGAAGGACTCCACATCGGTAACAAGGCCGATCGACTGCCAGCTCCCCCGGTCGGCAAGCTTGGTGACCACCGCGGGATTGATGTCGACACAGACCGTGCGCACGCCCGCGGGCAGCATGTTGCCGGTGGCGATCGAGTGGAGCATCGTGGAGAGCATCAGCGTCATTCGGACCCCGGCGAGCGCCGCGCGCATTCGCTGCTGGGCCTCGACCATATCGGTGATGACGTCGGGCAGCGGGCCGTCGTCGCGTACGGATCCCGCAAGCACGATGTCCACGCCATGGTCGATGGCGGACTTCATCACCCCAGAGGTGAGCTGTCCGCTCTGGACCATCTGACGAAGTCCCCCCGCCGCCCGCACACGGTTGATGGCGCGCATGTGGTGCTCGTGCCCATGCTCCATCGCCACGCCACTCTCGATGTTGATGCCGAGCGCGGTCCCGAACAGTGCCGACTCGACGTCGTGGACCGCCAGGGCATTGCCGGCAAACAGCACCTGCACGAACCCGAGCTCGATCAGCCTCGACAGATAGCGGCCCGCCCCGGTGTGGACGACTGCGGGCCCGGCGACGACGGCGATACGGCCCCCGGACTCCCGGATTAGATGCATCTCATGGGCGATTCCGCCAATGAGCACCTTCTTCGGTTTTTCCGCCGAGACCTCGCTGCCCATGAAGCTGAAGATCTCGGTCTGTCGAGAACGTTCGAGCGGAGTGACACGCACGCCCTTGTAGCCGACCACGACCTCCATCCCGGGCTTGGCGCCCTGGAACACGATGGTCCACGCGCGCCCAGCATTCGCATCAACCGCGATCGCGCAATCCATCTCGATGTTCTCGACTGCGACCCAGCGACCGTCGATCAGCACCTCGGTGGGCAGGTTGCTGGTCGAGTAGAAGCCCTCGGGAAAGACGCCCACCGTGGCCACCTTCTCGACCTGTGCGGGCTCCTCCGATTCGGCGGTCGCGCCAAGGGAACGCGCACGACGCACGATTGAATCCAGCTGCTCCGCCGAGCCGGCCACGATTTCCATGCGGCAAATGGACGTGTCGGTCTTGTGCTGCCCAACCTTGAGCTCCTCGATGGTGAAGTTTCCGCCCAGGTCCATGACCAGGTCCATGACCTGGGGCAGCATCATCGAATCGATGATGTGGCCGGTGAGCACGAGTCGAGCAGTGTGCCGGCCCTCGGTCACGCGCGCGCTCCTACGACAGCGTTGATGTCCGCCTTGAGCGCCGCGGCGGCTCGCGCCGGACTGTCGGCGTAGAGAACGCTGCGGCTCGACGAGATCAGGCAGGAGGCCGGGTCGCCGTTCCACGCCGCCCGTGCCGAGCCTTCGAGGTCACCGCCCTGCGCTCCCACCCCGGGGATGAGGAAGGGGAGATCGGTAGCGCGGCGCAGCTCGGCGATCTGGTCGGGCGCCGTCGCGCCGACAACAAGGCCCACGTTGCCGTTCACATTGAGGCCCTCTGCCAGCGCCGCGACGTGCTGATAAAGGGCCTTGCCCGCCGCTTCCAGGTGCTGCAGGTTTGCGGCGCCTGGATTCGACGAACGGCATACGACATAAACGCCTCGGTCCTTGTAGCGGGTGAACTCCTCAATCGAGTCCGCGCCCATGTACGGATTGACGGTCGCAGCGTCCATGGCGAGGGTCGCGAACGCGGCGAGGGCGTACGCGCGCATCGTGTTGCCCATGTCGCCTCGCTTGGCGTCGAACAGGAACGGCGTGCTCGGAGCCTCGTCCCGCAGCTCGAGCAGTGCCTTCCAGCCGTCAGGACCGTACTGCTCCCAGAACGCGCTGTTGGGCTTGAAGCAGCACGCGTGCTCCTCGGTCTGGAGCACCACATCGCGGCAATGCCGCAGCGCGCCGGCGGCGCCGCCCGCGATGCGCTCAGGGTCGGGGTCGAGGCCGACACACAGGAGGGTGTGACGGTCCTTGGAGAGCGCGCGGAGGCGTTCGAAGTAGGCCACGGGCGACCTAAATGCTAACCAGGCCCGGGCGATAAGCCCGCGCCGTACTCCTCCCCGCCCCACGGGGAAGCTCGACCCCCCTCGTCGAGCGGGCGCAAGCGGAAATGCCCTGGAGTCCAAAATGATCTTGTGAGCCGGAACATCCGAGTCGCGCTGGCGCAGATCAACCCGACCGTCGGCGATCTATCGGGCAATACGCGCCTCATCGTCGACTGGATCGGTCGCGCCCGTGATCAGGGCGTTGACCTGGTGCTGTTCCCCGAGCTTGCGATCACCGGATACCCGCCCGAGGACCTAGTCCTCAAGCCCGCGTTCGTACGCGACAACCTGAGACTGCTCGACGTGGTGGTCAAAGCGACGAAGGGCATCTCCACGGTGGTCGGCTTCGTGGATGAGGACGGGGATCTCTTCAACGCCGCGGCCTTAATGCACGACGGCGAGCTGAAGGCCGTCTATCACAAGGTGTTCCTGCCGAACTACGGCGTCTTCGACGAGCAGCGCTACTTCACACCCGGGCATCGCTGCCCCATCTTCGATCTGGCGGGCATCCGGGTCGGAGTGACGGTCTGCGAGGACTGCTGGTACCCGTCGGGCCCGATGGCATGGGAGGCGCATCATGGCGCCGAGCTGTTGCTCAACATCAACGGCTCCCCCTACCACGAGGGCAAGCGCGTCCCGCGCGAGGCGATGATCGCCGACCGTGCGAGGGACTACGGTTCCTTCATCGCCTGGGTGAACACGGTCGGCGGCCAGGACGAACTGGTCTTCGACGGCAACAGCGCGATCTTCGGACCGGATGGAGGGGTCATCGCACGCGCGTCGTCATTCCGTGAGGAGCTGCTGATCTGTGACGTCAACCTGGGGTCGGTGCCGTTTCACAGGCCGCACGAGAGCATTCGCCGGGAGGCGGAGGGTGCCGAGCGCCTCGAGCTCACGGTGACCGAGGTGCCGCTTTCGCGGATCGCTTCCACGCGGCCGAAGCCCGTGTTCCGGGTCGCAGACAACAAACCGCTGGAAGGCGCGGCTGAGGTCTACGCCGCGGTCACCCTTGGCACTCACGACTATGTCCACAAGCAGGGTTTCGAGAAAGCTGTGATCGGTCTGTCGGGCGGAGTCGACTCCGCCCTCAC
>JALYYG010000207.1 GCA_030946685.1 Candidatus Dormiibacterota bacterium
GCCTCGGCCAGGGCTTGCTCGAACAGGGGCACCACGACGGCACGAATGCGGCCGTCCACCTCTTCGATTCGCTTGATGTGGGCCTTGACCGCCTCGGTTGCGGAAAGCTGGCGCGAGGCTATCTGCCTGGCCAGCTCCGATGCGGACAGCTCGGTGAGCTCGGCCGGCTGCATCTCGCTCATGTGTCTTACCTCCGGCCGATTATCCGCGCGCCGATTGTGGCTGGCAACGTTCGGGCGAGGCTACAGCGGAACGCCCTCGATCAGCTGGAATATGGAATCGGTCGGAATCACTCGCGTCAAGCGCAAACCGGCCGCTCGCATCAGAGCCGCGTAATGCTCTTCGGTCCGTTCCTGGCCGCCGAGCATGACCATCATCTGGACGTCGGCCATGAAGATGCCGCGCGAATCGGCCGAGTCCTTCGCCCGATCCTGCATGACGACCTCGACGACCAGCAGTCTGGCTTGCGGACCCATCGCCTTGCGGCAGGTCGCGAGGATAGCGATCGCTTTCTCATCGTTCCAGTCGTGGATGATGTTCTTGAGCACGTAGAGGTCATGCCCTGCCGGGACTAATTCGAAGAAGCTCCCGATGACGATTTCGCATCGATCGTGGACGCCCTGCTCTGTCAAGTAGGCATCCGCGTCGGCCATTCCAGCCTCAACGTCGAAGACGGTCCCTCGCAGACGGGGGTGAGCCTTGAGCAACCCGGCGATCAGCGTGCCTCGACCCCCGCCGACGTCGATGACGCTGCGTACCTCCGAGAAGTCGTAGGCGGAGGCGATGGGACCTCGGCTCTGCTCGGTGCCCGACTGCATCGCGGCGTTGAAGAGCTTGGCCCTTTCGGGCTCCTGGGCCAGCTGCTCCCATCGCGACATCTTGAACACGTGGTCGAAGGCGGGCTTGCCGGTCTCCAGCGTGTGCATGAGATGGCCGAACGCCATGTAACTATCGGTCGGCTGCATCAGAGCCATGGAGCGCAGCGTGCCGGGCTGGTCCTCAAAGCACTTTGACACCGGCGTCGCGCCGAACCGGCCGTCCTCCGACTCCGTGAAGACGCCCACCGTCACCAGGCATCGCATGATCCGCCGAAGAGGATCCGCCTTAACTCCTGTGGAGGCGGCGAGGTCGTCTGAGCTCCGTGGGCCGGCCGCGACCAGGTCGGGGATTTTCAACTGGATCACCGCACGCACCATCTGCGTGACACGGAATCCGCCCACCAGCTGAAGCGCCTTGTCCTGAGCTGCGCCGTCCACCAGCGCGAAGAATAGTCGGTGGCTGATTTGTAGGGCTGCCCGCCGGCTCTAGGAGGCCTTCGCGGGCTCCAGCTCTTTCAAGTCTTCGGCATCCTTCGACTCCGGCACAGGTGATCCCTCACCCAGCTCTGCGCCCGGCCTCTTCTTCGCCGCCAGCAGCGGCACGTTGGGCATGAAGACCGAGACGACGAGCGAGATGAGGATTGCGACAGTGCCGATCAGGAACATCTCCTGCAGCGTCACCGCGAGGCCCGCTTTGACCGCGACGATCGCCTGGTCGAAGAGCGGGCGCGCAGCGGCGGGAAGCGCATCGCGCGCGGCCGCCAGGTTGGCCGGGTTGAAGATCTGCTGCGCGCTCCCACCGCCGACCTTGAAGCTGCTCGTGAACGACGCGGGCAGGTGGAGGGCGGCGACCTGGGTCTGGATGTTGGGGCCCAGCCGGCTGGCCAGGATCGAACCGAAGATCGCCGTCGCCATAGTTCCACCGACGTTGCGGAAGAACTGGATGTTGCTGGTCACCACGCCGAGGTACTTGCGCTCGACCGCGCTCTGCAAGGCCTGGATGTAGAGCGGCATCGTCATCCCAAGCCCGATTCCGACCAGGACCAGCGATGCTGTCACCTCGAGCCGCGTCGAATGTATCGAGACCTCAGAGAGCAAGAACATGCCAATCGCCATGAGGCCAGCACCCACGGTGCCCAGGAACTGGTAGTGCTTGATACGCACCATCAGCTGGCCGGTGACGATGCTGGCACCGATGAGGCCGAACATCAGTGGCGTGATCAAAGTCCCGGAGTTGGTGGCGCTGACGCCCAGGACACCCTGGAAGATCAGGGGCGTGAAAATGATCGTGCCGAACATGCCGAATGCGGCGATGAACCCGACGAGTATCGACACAGTGAATGCTCGGTTCTTGAAGAGGCTGATCGGGATGATCGGCTCCTTCTCGTAGGCCTCGACGAACACGAATATGACGAGGACGACGATGCCGCCGATTAGCGGCACGAGGGTCTGCCACCCGGTCCAGCCATAGGTTGTGGTGTTGGAAAGTGCGAGGAGCAACGGGGTCAGGCCCAGGGCCAGGAGGCCGGCGCCGGCGAAGTCGATGTTCCGCCAGGAGGCGCTCGTCCGGACGAAGGGCAGGAAGGCGAAGAGCAGCGCGATTCCGATCACGCCAACCGGTATGTTCACGTAGAAGACCCAGCGCCAGCCCCAGTTGTCGGTGATGAAGCCGCCGGTGGTCGGGCCGATGATCGACGCGAGGCCGAAGACCCCACCGAACACGCCTTGCATCCGCGCCCTGGTCTGGGGCGTGAAGATGTCGGCGAGAACTGTGAAGACGGAGGCGAACAGCACGCCGCCGAAGAGGCCCTGAAGGCCTCTGAAGAAAATCAGCTCCGTCATGTTCTGGCTGAAACCGCACAGCCAGCTCATGGCCATGAAGCCGGCCATGCCGGCGAGGATGAACGGCTTGCGGCCGAAGAGGTCACCCAGCTTGCCCGCGATCGGGACGGTGATGGTGGATGTGAGGAGGTAGGCGGTGGTGACCCAGGCGTATTTGTCGAACCCGTTCAGCTCGGCGATGATCCTCGGCATCGCGGTGCCGACGATGGTCTGGTCCAGCGCGGCCAGAAGCAGCGCCAGCATGACGCCGACGGTGACGAGGATCAATCGACGGCGGGGCATCTCCATAACTTCGGTCATACCTTTACAAGCTCCCTGTTCGCGGTCATGTTTCGAGCCAACTTCAGCAAGAGATGACGGAGCTGGTTGAGCTCCTCATCGGTGAATCCGGCGACCACGCCGTGGCGTGGGCTGCCCATCTGCCTCTTGATGTCCGAGAGTTTTTGCTT
>JALYYG010000212.1 GCA_030946685.1 Candidatus Dormiibacterota bacterium
ACTCGAAGTAGACGTCGACCCTGTCGATCGAGCTGGTCGACTCCGCGTGCTCCTTCTCGACCGCCGGCACGACGAGGGCGGAATAGCCTTTCGGGCCCAGGACCAGCACGATCGGGCGCTCGGTGGGAATGTGGTGGAAACCGGTCAGGTAGGCGATCCGCGCTGGATAGAAAACGCACAGGGCGTCGAGGCCAGCAGCGTCCATGCCGGCGCCGACGGCGTCCCTCCTGTCGGCGTACTCCTGCTTGCTGATCGAGGTGAGGGCGGCTGTTCCGGCTGACGCCCCCCGGCCCAACCGTCCCCCCGGACGGGGGGATTGCCCCTGATTTGATGCCCCGCTCCTTGGCACTTTTCTAGTACGCGGCAAGTTTTTTCATCGCCTCCGCGATTTTGTGGGGATTCGGCATGAAGAACTCCTCTTGCGGGGAGTTGAAGGGCATCGCTGGCACGTCCGGCGCCGCGACCCGCACCACAGGCCCGTCGAGGTCGTCGAAAGCGTGCTCGGAGATGATCGCCGCCACCTCCGCCCCAAAACCTCCCGTGAGGTTGTCTTCGTGCACAACCATCGCCTTGCCTGTCTTGCGCACCGACTCCAGGATCGTGTCGCGGTCGAGCGGCGCGAGCGTCCGCAGGTCCACGACCTCGACGCTGACCCCATCGCCGGCCAGCTGCTCGGCCGCCTCGAGGCAGTAGTGGGTCATGAGACCCCACGCGAAACAGCTCATGTTCGTTCCTTGCCGCCGGACGATCGCAGGTCCGATCGGCACGAGATGGTCGCCCTCGGGTATTTCCTCCGCGACCAGCCGGTAGACCTTCTTGTGCTCGAGGAAGAGCACAGGGTCAGGGTCCCGGATCGCCGACTTGAGCAGTCCCTTCGCGTCGGCGGGCATGCTCGGAATCACCACCTTGAGGCCTGGCACGTGAGCGTAGAAGGCCTCGATCGACTGCGAATGGTAGAGGCCGCCGTGAACGCCACCTCCGAACGGTGCCCGGATGACGATGGGGACCGACCAATCGCCATTGGACCGGTAGCGGGTGCGGGCCGCCTCGCTCACGATCTGGTCGAAGGCAGGGTGGATGAAGTCGGCGAACTGGATCTCGGCGATCGGGATGAGGCCGTTGAGTGCGGCGCCGATGGCGATCCCGACAATGCCCGACTCGGCCAGAGGCGTGTCCAGCACGCGTGCCTCGCCAAACCGCGCGTACAGGCCGTCGGTCGCCCCGAACACACCGCCCTTCCGGCCGACGTCTTCGCCCATGACCAACACCCTGTCGTCGCGCTCCATCTCCTCGGTGATGGCGGCGCGCACCGCCTCGATCATTCGCAGCTCTGCCACTTAACCCATGTCCCCGACCACATTGTCCCGCGCTCGGGCTCGGACTGCTCACCACTGGTTGTTGCCGGCTTCGCGCCCCCACCCGGCGACGCTGATGCGTGGCCGGCCTCCCCTGCGAGCGGGGAGGACAACGATCCGGCTTTTCGCCGGACCTGGGGTAGACTGGACTTTGGGGACAGGGCATCTACTAAAGCCCGGGGGAGGTGCGGGGGATTTCGTTCTCGGCGGACGTCAAGAACGAGATGGCTGGTCAGCTGCCGGCGCGGCCATGCTGTCAACTGAGCGAGTTGCTTGGCATCTACTTCGGCTCGCGTGGCCGGCTGATCAAGAAGCAGAGCGATGGACCCGTGGCTTATTTTTCACTGCTTCGCAACCCGGTTGCGCGGAAGGTGGTGAGGCTCGGCCGTGCCGTCGGCCACATGGAGGCCAAGTACCAGGTGGTGAAGACACGCAAGCGCGTGTCGCTCTTCGTTGAGCTGACTCTGCCGCCAGGGCTGGCGCCGGCGTTTACGCAGGCGGCGACCCGCGCGGTGCCCGACGCGGCGTGCGACCGCAAGGCGATGCTTCGCGGCCTCTTCCTGGGCTGTGGATCGGTAAACGCTCCCAACTCTCGCTATCACCTGGAGTTCGTGGCCCCCAACTCCTCATGGGCGAAGGCGATCGGAGATTTCGCTGACGCTGCCGGGGCCAGAGCCGGGATTATGGAGCGCAGCGGTCAACACGTCGTCTACGTCAAGGAGGGCGACGGCATAGTGCGCCTGCTATCGCTCATGGGCGCCAGCCGCGCGGTCATGGAGTTCGAGAACGTGCGGGTGGTCCGCGAGGTGAGCGGCAAGGTCAACCGGCGCCTCAACTTCGAGACCGCGAACATCGGCAAGACGATCGGCTCGGGGCTCAGGCAGGCGGCGGCGATCGAGCGGCTCGAGTCCACCGGCAAGCTGGACAGGGTTCCGCCCGCACTGCGTGAGATGGCCCGCTGGCGGAGGAACAACCCCGAGCTCAACCTGGGCGAGCTTGCAGGTCGCATGAAGCTTTCGAAGTCGGCCGTCAACCATCGTCTTCGCCGGCTCCAGGAGCTGGCGGACACGCTCGTAGAGGCCAGCGCGCCTAAACCAACTCGCCGCTCCGCATAACATTACGTCCGGTCCATCCCCACTCAGCCGTGGTGGGCCGCCACGGCGTAAAGGAGCGATTGTCCAGATGACCAAAGTTGGTATCAACGGGTTCGGACGTATTGGCCGCAACATCTACCGCGCGGCCCACGCGATGAGTCCGGACTTCGAGATCGTCGCCGTCAACGACCTCGGCGACGCCGCCACATTCGCCCACCTTCTCAAGCACGACACGGCGTTGGGCACATTCGGCCCGGCTGTTTCCGCAAGTGGAGACACGATCAAGGTCGACGGCCGCTCAGTCAAGTTCTTGAGCGTCAAGGACCCCGGTGAGCTGCCGTGGAAAGACCTGGGAGTGGACGTCGTCGTGGAGTCGACCGGACTCTTCACCGACGCGACAAAGGCACGCGTTCACATCGACAAGGGCGGCGCCAAGAAGGTGATTATCTCGGCCCCGGCCACCAACCAGGATTACACAGTCGTGATGGGCGTCAACCACAAGGGCTACGACCCCAAGAAGCACCACATCGTCTCCAACGCCAGCTGCACCACCAATTGCTTCGTGCCCCTTGCGAAGGTCCTCAACGATTCGTTTGGCATCGAACGCGGAATGATGACGACCGTCCACGCCTACACGGCGGACCAGAAGTTGCAAGACCTACCTCACAAGGACCTGAGGCGCGCGCGTGCGGCAGCCGACAATGTGATCCCCACCTCGACAGGGGCCAACCGGGCCGTCGCGGAAGTGCTGCCCGAACTTGCCGGCAAGTTTCAAGGCATGGCGTTCCGCGTGCCAATCCTCGACGTCTCGGTGGTCGACCTCACCGTCGAGCTCAGCAAGGCAACCACAGCGAAGGACATCAACGTGGCCTTCGAAGCTGCTTCCAAAGGCGAGCTCAAAGGCATTCTCGCGGTGAGCCACGAGGAGCTCGTGTCGTCCGACTTCAAGAGTGATCCTCATTCTTCAATCGTCGACGCGCCGCTTACCCTGATGCTCGGCGATCAATGGGCCAAGGTCGTGAGCTGGTACGACAACGAGTGGGGCTTCAGCTGCCGGATGGTCGACCTGATCACCCACATGGCGGCGCGACTCTGAAGGCTTCGATCACGTCCGTCGAAGTAGCCGCCAAACGTGTCCTAGTGCGGGAGGACCTTAACGTGCCGATCTCGAAGGACGGCATCACCGACGACGCTCGCATACGCGCCGCGATCCCAACGCTCAAGCACCTCGCGGAGCGCGGAGCGATGGTCGTCGTCATGTCTCACCTTGGGCGCCCAAAAGGCGTTGAGCCTGCCCTTTCTCTGCGGCCCGTGGCGACGGCGCTTGCAGAGCATCTCGACCGCGAGGTGCAGTTTGCGGAGGACTGCGTCGGGCAGGCAGCGCGCTCAGCGGTCGGCAGGCTGCAGGCGGGCCACGTGCTCCTTCTGGAGAATGTCCGTTTCCACTCGGAGGAGGAGGCGAACGATCCCGACTTCGCAGCTAGGCTGGCTGCCCTTGGCGAGCTGTATGTGAATGACGCCTTCGCTGCCTCCCATCGAGCACACGCGTCAGTGGTCGGCGTCGCCGCTCACCTTCCGGCTTACGCCGGCGAGCTGATGATGGCGGAGCTCTCGGCTCTGCACCAGGCTCTGGACAATCCGAAGCGTCCGCTGGTGGCTGTGGTCGGAGGCGCCAAGGTCTCGAGCAAGGTTGGAGTGCTGCGCCACCTGCTGCAGAAGGTGGACAAGCTCCTCATCGGTGGCGCGATGGCCAACACATTCTTCAGGGCGGAGGGTTATCCAACCGGCAACGGACTCGTCGAAGAGACGGCACTCGAGGACGCGCTCGCGGTCGAGAACAAGGGAGGCAAGAAGCTGGTCCTGCCTGTCGACCTCGTCTGCACGAGGCGGATGGAGGCGGGGCAGCCGGTGCGAGTCCTGCCCGCGAAAGCTGTCGAGCCGGGTTGGATGGCTGTGGACATCGGCCCGAAATCGGTGACCAAGTTCGGCAAGGACATTGCCACTGCATCGACGATCGTTTGGAACGGACCGATGGGCGTCACCGAGATCGCGGATTTCAGCGAGGGCACACGCGCTTTGGGAGAGGCGATGGCGAGCTCCGGCGCTTACACCCTGGTCGGCGGAGGGGACACGGTGGCCGCGATCGATTCTTTGGGGCTTGCCGGGCGCTTCTCGCACGTGTCGACAGGTGGCGGCGCCACGCTCGAATACCTCGAAGGCAAAGAGCTGCCGGGCGTCGCGATCCTGAAGGACGCTTGAGTGGCCGCGCAAAAGCCGCTGATGGCCGGGAACTGGAAGATGAACCCCGTTGAAGGCGGAGCCGCCCTCGACCTGGTCAAGGGTGTCCTTGATGTCGCCACCGCCCACGTGGATCGGGTGGAGGTGGCGCTGTTCCCGCCGTTCCCCTGGCTGCTCGGCGTCGCCGAGGTGCTCGATAAGTCGGGAGTCGGGTTGGGAGCTCAGGACTGCTTCTGGGAGATGTCCGGCGCGTACACGGGTGAGGTGTCGCCCGCGATGCTCAAAGGCTGGTGCCAATGGGTGATAGTGGGCCACTCCGAGAGGCGCGCCTACCTCGGCGAGACCGACGACATGGTGGCGCGGAAGGCGGCCGCCGCGCTCGCATGCGACCTGAGCGTGATCCTGTGCGTCGGCGAGCTCGATGAGCATTACGTGGCGGGCATCGGGGACGATGTGGTCACGGACCAGGTCAAGGCCGGGCTCGCCAACTGTTCCGCCGACGATTCCTCACGCCTGGTGATCGCGTACGAGCCGGTCTGGGCGATCGGGACCGGCAAGAGCGCAGATCCGGAGCACGCCTACAAGACGATGAGGCTGATCCGGCGGGTGGTGGGGGACGTGATCGGCGCCGGGGCCGCCCGCAAAGTTCGGGTGTTGTATGGGGGGAGCGTGAACGCCGGCAACGTCGAGTCCTACGTGGAGCTCCCACTGTGCGACGGCTGCCTGGTCGGCGGGGCGAGCCTGAAGGCGGATGAGTTTGCGCAGATGATCAAGGTCACCGCCGCGGTTTATGGCCACCGCTAGAAGGCCAGGCGTCCTGGTTCTGCTGCGGCACGGGCAGAGCACCTGGAACCTCGAGAATCTCTTCACCGGCTGGCACGACGTGCCGCTGAGCGAGCTCGGTGTGACCGAGGCTCGAGAGGCGGGCCGGCTGATGAAGCAGGCAGGGCTCGCTCCGCAGGTCGTGCATACGTCGGTGCTCGTCCGCGCGATCCAGACCGCGGACCTTGCCCTTGGCGAGATGGGACTGACATGGATCCCGGTCAAGCGCAGCTGGCGGCTGAACGAGCGCCACTACGGGGCGCTGCAGGGGCTAAACAAGAAGCAGACGACGCAGAAGTACGGAGCCGAGCAGGTGAAGGTCTGGCGGAGGAGCTACGACGTACGCCCGCCGGAGCTGGACCGCTCGGATGAGCGTCACCCTTCGCACGATCCTCGTTACGCCGAGCTGCCTCCTGAGCTCTTGCCAAACGCCGAGTGTTTGAAGAATGTCGTCGATCGGATGCTGCCTTACTGGTTCGACCGCATCGTGCCCGATCTACTCCGAAACGGATGCGTGCTGGTGTCGGCTCACGGCAACAGCCTTCGTGCGCTCGTGAAACACCTCGACGGGCTCACCGACCAGGAGGTCGTGGACCTCGACATACCGACCGGGGTGCCTCGCGTCTACGAGCTCGATTCGGCGATTCGACCAACGTCTTCGCGGTACCTCGGTGACCCGAAAGAGATCGAACGCCGGGCGGCTGCCGTTCGGGCCCAGGCTGCCGGGTCCGCTTAGACTGATCAAGGCAGAAGACAAGAAAAATTCGCACAGGGGGTTCCCGCCATGGCATTTCAGGTTCCAGCGCTTCCCTACGCGTTCAACGCGCTCGAGCCGCATATCGATGCGCAGACGATGGAGATCCATCACGACAAGCACCACGCCGCCTACGTCACCAACGCCAACGCCGCCCTCGAGAAGCATCCCGAGCTGGCCGCAAAGACGGTCGAGGACCTTCTGTGGGGCATCGACACCGTGCCGGAGGACATCCGCAAGGCGATTCGCAACAACGCGGGCGGCCACTCGAACCACTCGATCTTCTGGAGCATCATGGGCCCGGGTGGTGGTGGCAATCCGCCCGGCCGGTTGGGCGATTCGATCAAGAGCACGTTCGGGAGCTACGACGCGTTCAAGGAGCAGCTTCAGAAGGCAGCGGTCGGTCAGTTCGGCAGCGGCTGGGCGTGGCTTGTCGCAGACAAGGCCGGCAAGATGTCGATCAAGGCCTACCCGAACCAGGACAGCCCGTATATGGAGGGCCTCACGCCAATCCTGGGAGTCGACGTCTGGGAGCACGCGTACTACCTGAAGTATCAGAACAAGCGGGCCGACTATGTCGCGGCATGGTTCAACACGTTGAACTGGGCGGCGATCGACGCGCGGTTCTCGACCATCTGGGTCAGCTAGGACCAACAAATGGCTCAGGTCAGTAAGGCGCTCATCATCATCGAGGCCGTGCTCGCCCTCCTGCTGATGCTGGGCGTTCTGGTGCAGACGCCCAAGGCGTCAGGCCTTGGTGGCACCATCGGCGGCGGCGACGGTGGACTGGGCGGCGGGTATCGGACGCGCCGCGGCCTGGAGCGGCAGATCTACTGGACGACGTGGGTCCTGGTCGCCGCCTTCCTGGTCTGCTCGGTGGCAAACATATGGGTGAGCCGTCATCTCACGTAGCCGTTTAGGCGCCACCGCCGCAATCGCGGCGGTGGCGCTCATGGGCTGCCAGCCCGTCGCCACGGTTCCCAAGCCCGCGCGCGGCGGGACGGCGGTGGAAGCCCTGGTGGGCGCAGCGGGCGTCCTCAATCCATTATTCGAGGTCGACGCCACCACCCGCGACGTCGACAGCGTCATCTACCAGGGTCTCACGACGATCGACGCTCAGCAGAATGTGGTCGGGCTCCTTGCAAGCACCTGGACGATCTCGCCCAACCATCTTTCGTACACGTTCGACATCCGCACGGGGATCAAGTGGGCCGACGGGCAGCCCTTTTCGGCAGACGACGTGCTGTTCACGTTCCACGTACTCCAGGACCTCGAGTACCAGCAGCCTGGCGCTGACTCATGGCGCCAGGTTGGAGTTGCGCCGGCCGGCCCGGGTCGTGTGGTCTTCACGCTGCGGTCCCCGAGCGCGTCGTTCCCGCTCGCGCTTCGAATTGGGATCATCCCAAAGCACGTATTCGGGGGCCTGTCGCCGCCCCAGATCGCGGCGAGCCAGTTCAGCGCCGCGCAGGCGTTCGGCACGGGTCCCTTCAAGGTCTCGTCGATCAGCCCGCTGGCGATCACGCTGACCCGCAACACATTTGCAGATCCGCAGCCGTACCTGGATCACATGATCTTTCGTACCTACTCGTCCAATCCGGCCACGGATCCGCAGGCCGCGATCGATGGCGTCGTGCATGGCGCGGCGGACCTCGTCGGGGGCCTGGAGCCACAGGAGGTTGGCACGCTCGTGCGCCGGAGCGACATAACGGTCCAGGACGTCAGGACGTTCACCGACGCTTTCGTTTCGATGAACGTCCAGGGCCCCGGCAAGCCGTTCTTCAATGATGTGAATGTGCGGCTCGCCCTGACGCAAGCCGTTGACCGCCAGACGATCATCGACAAAGTGATCTCCGGGCGCGGCGATCCGGACCACGGCCCGATCCCGACCGCTGACTGGGCTTATTCCGCGGCAGCGGCGTCAAAGTTTCCGTACGACCGTCTCGCCGCCGAAAAGGCGCTCGACAAGGCCGGCTGGGTACTTACGCCGGGGGCCAAAGTGCGGACCAAGGGCGGGGTCGCGTTCAGGATCGAGCTTGTCACCGTTGGATCATTCCCAAGTCGCCAGATCGCGGATATGGTGTCCGGTCAGCTGCTGGCGGTCGGGGTGGAAGCCGACGTCAAGCCCGTCACGTCGTCGGCGTTGGTCCAGACCTATCTACTTGGCCGGAACTACCAGATGGCGCTTGTTGCTTTTGATGTCGGTCCCGACCCTGACCAGTACTCGCTATGGCACTCTGGAGCCGATCCTGGCACCCTCAACTTCGCGTATACACACGGTTGGGGCGTCATCGACCAGGATCTCGAGGTGGGGCGCGCCGCCGTAGACCAGTCCGCGCGGCTGGCTGCGTACATCGACTTCCAGATGTTGATCGCTGATGCGGCGCCGGCGATCTTTCTGTACGCGCCTCACTACGACTACGCGGTGTCGCAGCGGGTT
The DNA here is from genome assembly GCA_030946685.1 of Candidatus Dormiibacterota bacterium. Classification (GTDB taxonomy): domain Bacteria; phylum Chloroflexota; class Dormibacteria; order Dormibacterales; family Dormibacteraceae; genus Palsa-872. Next base: position 8,701 of record JALYYG010000212.1, read on the forward strand.
CACGGCGTTCGCCTGAACAGCGTGATCCAGCCGGGCGATCGCTTCCAGTACGTCACTCAGTGGTACGTGAACACGGGCGGCTGACCTAGGTAGGACTCGACTGCCGGAACCGCTGAGCCCTCAAACGGATGTCGCCGCGATGCGATCTAAGCAGCCGCGCATCAATGGAGTTAGGTGGTTCCTTATCCGAATAGCGAGCTTAGATCGGTACCGCTCGTCGCCCCGCCTAGGAGACTGAGACCGAAGGCCTCCTCAATCGTCCGCAGGGTGCCGTAGTGATCGCCTGCGAGGTCGATGGCACCCATACCCTTGGCGTTATTGCTGATGATCACCGTTGCGATCTGGTTGTTACTACCCGACGCGCCGCCCTCGTCCATCGTGACGATCACCGTGCTCTTGAAGTTTGTGAACCAAGACGATGTGAGCACGGGCGCGAGGTTGGCCTTGAGCCAGGCATCGCCTTGCTGCACCGTGCCGGTGTGCATGTCATGGAGCAGGTTTGGTGTGATGAACACGTAGGCCGGTGCGCTCGAGGAGTTGAGCGCTCTGACCATCGAGGTCACGCCGGGGTAGGGCACGTCGTGCGAAGCGCAGTTGTTGTTGAGGACATCGTTGAAATAGACAAAGGGGTTGTGCGTCTTCTTGTACGCGCCGGTGCCGACTCCCCGGTAGCAAGCCCACGGCATGCTCTCAATGTATGCAGTCCAGGGGATGCGCTTGGCGCTCAGCTGGCCGCCGAGATCGGCACCGGCAAATGGGCCGCATGTGCCGCAGTCAAAGGTCTGTCCCTGCGTCGATCCGCTGTCGAGGGCGAGGTAGTCGACAAACGACCCGTGAGCGACGCCAGACCAGTTGGTCAGCGAGGCATACGTGGATGCCAGGGAACAGAAATAGGGGTCAGCGGAGCACGTTCCTAGCGTCGGCCCGTAGCCCTGGTTCTCCTCGACCACCACCAGGACATGTACAGGCGCCTGACGGCGTGGACTCGGCGAGGCCGACGGACGAGGCGAAACCAACGTAGCGGGGCGCCGGCTCAGCGACATAGAAGAGTTCGCATCGTCTGATTGACTCGGCGAAGAGGAAGGGCTCGCAGAGGGGCCAGCAGCGCGGAGGGCTGAGGGCACGCCCCCAAACGCAACCGCCACGGCAGTAACGTCCACCAGCGTGACCAGGGCCGCGCAGGCAGCGAGGACGATCACCCTTGACTTCAAGCCGTGCGGAATCCCACCGGCACCAGGCGCGTTTGGGCCCGGGCCGTCAGCCCAAAGTATTTCGGGAACCCTCGTGCTGTTAACTCCCCTGAGGCGAGTTTGCGCTGAACGGCCAGAAGCGGATATGGGTCAAGCGTCCCAGCCTGCCTACAAAGCCTAGCAGTGCTCGCAGTTGCGCCCATATTCAGGGCACTTCCGAGGGCGTGACTCACCTCTGGCGCAGGTCCGGCAGTTCGCCGGATCTAGGTATCTGACGACGCCTGTTGTTCGCCCGCCAGGCCGCGCGTTCTGGTGATGTTCCCCTCTTCGTCGACGGTCAGGTAGACCCGATGGTCCCACTTGAACGCGTAGTAAAGGAGGTAGACCAGGAGGGGAACGATGGCGAGTGTGAACCAGACGATCGCCCACATGATGTTGAACTTCTTGGGCTTCACGAGCTGAGCAGATCGCGTGGTCTGGCTGGTCACGACATAGCCCATTTGAAGGTAACGGTCGATCTCGGCCTGGAGGATTGCCTGGGGGTCGCTCGCAGGAGGCGTCGGGTCCATGGCCGCAGTCTAGGGCCGGCGAGCAGCCGGCCCACCCGGTCACGCGTTAGGGTGGCCGGGTGGGGGCGCTGATCACTAGAGCAAACTCCGGAAAGTAGTGCTCGATGTCCGCGAGCGCAAATCGACGCAGAATGCTCTGCGGCGGCTCGCGCTCGAGCAGGAACTCGAAGCTGCGCTTCACCAGGTCCTCGACTGAGCCACCCGGCGCGAGGCGCTTCAGGTCCGACTTGGTCACCTCGACGGTGTGATCGCTCACCGTTTGGCCGTCCTCCTCGATGTTCACGTAGCATATCCAGCCGGATGTCGTCCGGGGTGCGGTTACCTTGATGGTCCTCGTCACCCCACAATTGTGGACGTGGATCTTGGCCTCGACGGGCGCAAGGCGCTCGTCACCGCCGCCAGCAAGGGCCTTGGCCGCGCATGCGCCGAGGCGTTGTCTCATGAGGGGGCGAGGGTGTTCATCGCCTCGCGCGATGCAGCCGCGATAGAAAGCGCAGGCAAGGCGATCGGGGCGGCCGGATGGCAGCCGGCCGACATGTCGAAGGCCGCTGACGTCGAGCCGCTCGTGAACGCCGCCGTGGCAAAGCTGGGCGGCCTCGACATCCTCGTGGTCAACGCGGGTGGGCCGCCACCGGGGACGTTCCAGACGACGCCGCTCGAGAGCTGGGACACCGCGTATCAGCTGACGCTCATGAGTGCGGTGCGCCTCGTCAACGCGAGCCTTGAGCACCTCAAGAAGTCCGGCCAGGGTCGGATCGTGTTCATCACGTCGATATCAGTTCGCCAGCCGATCCCCAACATCACCCTCTCCAACTCGCTGCGCGCTGCAGTGACGGGCCTGGCGAAGACGCTGTCGCGCGAACTGGGCCGGGACGCGATCACAGTCAACTGCCTGGCGCCGGACGCCATCCTGACCGACCGCATCCGGCAGATCGGTGCAGCCTCAGGCGCCGACCCTGAGGAGCACCTCAAGCGGATGGCAGCTGCGGCGCCGATGGGACGTCTCGGAGAGCCTGCCGAGTTTGGGGCGGCATGCGCCTTCCTCTGCTCGCGCCAGGCCGGCTACATCACTGGGCAGACCCTGGGCGTCGACGGCGGCGCTTTGCTTGGGGTGCACTAGGATTCGGGAGTGACCATTCGCTTCGCTGAGCGTATGTCTAGGCTCGGCACCGAGGGTGCGTTTGTGGTGCTCGCCAAGGCACGCCGCCTCGAGGCGGACGGCAAAAAGATCGTGCACCTGGAGATCGGCGAGCCTGATTTCGCCACGCCCGACAACATCATTGAGGCGGGGATCTCAGCGCTGCAGAACGGGTACACGCATTACACGCCCGCGAGCGGGATCATGGAAGCCCGCCAGGCGGTGGCCGGGTTCGTTACGCGTACGCTCAAGACCGAGGTCGATCCCACCGAGGTGGTGTTGGTCCCCGGCTCTAAGAACGTGCTCTTGTTCACGCTGCTTGCCTGCATCGAGCCGGGCGACGAGGTGATACTTCCGGATCCCGCGTATCCCGCTTACGCGTCGCAGGTCAACTTCATCGGCGCGGTTCCCAAGCTGGTCACGCTTCGTGAGGAAACGGGTTTCCGGATGGACCTCGATCAACTCGCGAATCTCGTGACCCCGAAAACGCGGATGCTCATCATCAACACGCCGCAGAATCCCACCGGCGGCATCCTCACCGAGGAGGATGTGCGGTTCGTTTGCGAACTCGCGCACAAGCACGACCTGCTCGTTGTGTCCGACGAGATCTACAGCCAGCTGGTGTACGGGTTCCAGCACGTGTCACCGCTGTCGCAGCCCGGTATGCGCGAACGCACCGTCCTCATGGACGGTCTCTCTAAGTCCTACGCGATGACGGGGTGGCGATTGGGTTACGCGGTGGCGCCTAAGGCGCTGGCGGCGAAGCTCGACCAGCTGATGATCAACTCATCCTCGTGCGCTGCAGGTTTTACGCAGATGGCGGCCATCGAGGCTCTTAGCGCTCCCGAATCGGAGCACGCCGTGCACCGGATGGTGAAGGTTTTCGAACGCCGCCGAGACCTGGTGGTTGACGGCCTGAATACGATCCCTGGCATGCGGTGCGCGAAGCCGCAGGGCTCCTTCTATGCCTTCCCGAACATCGAGGGCACCGGCTTCGACGAGAGGGAGCTGGCCGACAGGCTGCTGACCGAGGCCGGCGTGGCGGTGCTGCCGGGGACCGCGTTCGGTGCGGCTGGGAAGGGGTACATACGGCTGGCCTATACGCAGTCGGAGGACGAGCTTGGGCGGGGCTTGAAGCAGATCGCCGATTTCATCGAGGCGAATCGCTCGTAGGGGTTCGTCCGGCGGCGGCGGCGAGGGGCGGGCCGGTTCGACGGGTGCTTGGTGGCGATGCCGCGCGGGGTGACGGGGCGGCGGGCTGGGAGAGGGAGTTGGGGTGGCGTGGTGGCTGGATGGGCGCGCGGTGTGACAAGGCACGTCGGATCAGGGCTGGGAAGAGGGAGTCGGGGTGGGTGCGGTGGCTGGATGGGCGCGCGGTGTGACAAGGCCCGTCGGATCAGGGCTGGGAAGAGGGAGTTGGGGGTGGCGTGGTGGCTAGATGGGCGCTGCGTGGCACTGCATGTGGGTGAGGGGCTGGCAAGAGGGAGTTGGAGCGGGCGCTTAGGCCGAGATGCTTTGCGTTGTTGGGGGTGGACGAGAGATTTTCTGTAAATGTGGGGTTGACATCACGAACATATGTTTGTAGAATATGCATATGTTGGGGGAAGGGGGCACAGACCTCTCGGATCT
>JALYYG010000025.1 GCA_030946685.1 Candidatus Dormiibacterota bacterium
CTCCTGTGCGTCAAGTACGCCGAGGTGGCCTGGAGATACCCCGAGGGCGGTGGGGTGGTGAACGTGTCATCGCAGGCACTGCACCCCTTCTTCGGCCTGCTCGGCGGTCTTTTCATACTCGTCGACTACTACCTCACGGCAGCTCTCAGCGCCCTGTCGGGGGTTCTGTACCTGGCGGTTGTTGCTCCTGGCCTTGCGCAACCCTCGGTCACCCTGGCGGTGACCGTGGCCGCGCTCTTAGTGCTCGGCCTTCTCAATGCGTACGGAATCAAGGAGAGTGCCCGGACCACGGCCTTTTTCGCGAGCGTCGCCGCCGCGGCACAACTGCTGGTAGTGATTGCGGTTGCCGTCAGCCTCGGCCCGTCCGGCATCGTCCACAGCTTCAGCCGCCTGACCTCAGGTCCAACTCTGCCGCTGAGTGGATTGGTAATCGGGTACGCGGCGGCCTTCCTCGCCTTCTCCGGCCGAGAGAGCGTCGCCCAGCTGGCGCCGGCGATGCGCGAACCGCGGCGTGTGGTTGCCACCCGGGCGATGGCGGCCGTGGTGATGACGATGGCGATCACCAGTCCGCTGCTGACGCTGTGGTCGACGACATTGCTGAACAAGGGCGCAGATCCCAACCAGTTCATCTCCATACTGGGTGCCCACATCGCTGGTCCTGTGTTCGGCGGTTTCGTGGCAGTGAGCGGTTCGTTCCTGCTGGTGTTCGCCAGCAATACCGCGATCATCGGCGCCTATCACGTGTTCATAGCCTTGACGCGAATGGGATTCCTGCCGCGCGTGATGGAGGTCCGGAACCACTGGCGCAGGACGCCGCACTGGGCGATCCTGGCCGCGGTCCTGCTCCCGGTCATCGTCGTTGTCGGGGCCGGGGCCAGCGTGCCGGTGCTGGGCGACCTCTACGCTTTCGGCCTGCTCGGCACCTTCGTGCTGACCTGCGTAAGCCTCGACGTTGTGCGGTGGCGCGAGCGACCGCACTGGAGCGCCGGCTCCATCGCGCTGTTCGCGATCGGGGTCGTCACGACCGTGCTCGTCGTCATCGCTTGGTCGGTGAACCTTTTCGCGAAGCCACTCGCAACTGGATTCGGCGGCGGGCTCACCGTCATCGGCCTGGTCGTCGGGCTTGCCACCTATCGAAACAGCCGGCACAACCGTCCCTCCGTTTTCCCGGTGCCGTTCCGGCCTCAGCGCGCAGCCGAGTCGATCACCCACGCACTCGGTTCCAGGCGGTCGGCCGGCGAGGTGCTTGTGATCCTCCCGCATGAGCAGCTGGCGGAGGAGGCGGTCATCGCCGAGGCAGCCCGGGCCGCGCGGGGCCGTGGAGCCGTCTTCCTGTATCGCGGCAATACGCCGTTGACGGACTACTCCGACCTGCTCGAGGTCACGGATCCCTACCTCAAGGACTACTCCGCTCACGACGCGTTCTCCAGGGCCGAGCGGCTCGTCCGCAAGGAGATCCGCCACCGCAGGTACGTCTACGTGCCTGGCAACCTCTCACGCGAGGTGATGCGTGACATATGGACGACGGTCTACCCATCGGAGACGGTGGTGGCCATCGAGGACCAGAACATTCTTCCGCCCATGGCGGTCGATCGCGTCCATCGGCACGTGATCGACGGCACCACAGTCCTGCACATGTTCACGGCGAAGGCACGGGCAGTCCCCGAGGCGGCTACGGCTTGATGATGAGGTCCGTGAGCTCGCGCGGGTAGCTTGTCATCACGCGGTTGCCGTCTTCGGTGATGACCACAGTGTCGGAGTGGCGGAAGCCTCCCAGGTCCTGCACGTACACGCCGGGCTCGACGGTGAAGACCATGCCCGGCTCCAGCACCGCTTCGTCGCCGCGATCGAGAAACGGCGCCTCGTGCCCCTCGAGACCTATCGAGTGGCCGACGTGGTGGCGAAGCCGATCGTGCACGCCGAGCTCCTCGGCGAGCGTCACAGTGGCCAGCTCGACTTCGCCCGCCGTGACGCCCGGGGCCATGACATCGATCGCGCGGGACTGAAGCGCGAGCATGGCTCCGAACGCGCCCTTCTGCTCGGGCGTCGGCTCGCCGACGATCATGGTCCGCTCCAGCTCGCTGCGATACCCGTCGATGTCCGCTCCCGCGCCGCTGACGAGGACGTCACCCTTCTGGATCCCATGTCCCTTCACGAAACCGTGGGGCATCGCCGTGGAGCGCCCGCCCACGAACATGGCCGTGAGCCCGTTGCCGTTGAAGCCGCGGGGCCGCCACCCGGGCATCTCATTCACCATCTCGAATAGGGTCTCGGCCGCGCTGGGCACGTAGCACTCCATCTCCGTCTTGCCTGTCTGGATCGCTGCCTGCATCCGCCGGTGCGCGCGCGCCGCCCAATCGCAGCTGAGCTGGATGCATGAGATCTCAGCCGCCGACTTCACCCTCCGCAGCGACTCGATGAGCATCTCGGCATCGATGGGGCGCTCCCCCGTCAGGTCGCTGAGCCGCGGCCCTCTGTAGCCCCAATAGGGAACGCAGCCGTCGTGGTCCGCGCCCGTGCGTCTAGGTCTCGCGTTGATCTCCGCGAGAGTGGCGGTTACACGCTCCATCGGATGCTCGGCGCCCGGGTACTCGAAGTAGACGTCGACCCTGTCGATCGAGCTGGTCGACTCCGCGTGCTCCTTCTCGACCGCCGGCACGACGAGGGCGGAATAGCCTTTCGGGCCCAGGACCAGCACGATCGGGCGCTCGGTGGG
>JALYYG010000031.1 GCA_030946685.1 Candidatus Dormiibacterota bacterium
CTCCAGGAACTTCGTCCGGTTGCGGAGGGGTCGCATTGCAGGATCGCGAGGTGGCGAGAGGCGATGGAGCAGGTTGTTACCTCTGCCCCTGAGATTCAACTGGCTCAGCTTGTCGTCGAGATTTGAGACAAAGCCCACCTCACGATGCCGGCTGATCACCTCGGCGATCGGGGTCGAGCCGCATCGTCCGGTGCCGAAGACTACGACAAGCATTCCACTGCCAGAGCCAGGCGCGCCTTCACGCCACGGCCCGAGGTAGCGAGGTGCCCACAGTAACCAATATTGCTGGGCGGACATGGTACCGAGGATTCAACCCAAAGCCCGCGCCCACCAACAACTAGACAGCCGGCATTTGAACGGCGACGTGATTGTGCCAGGGTGACTCGACTCTGGGCGCCCTGCCGGAAGGGGTCAATGGGACTTCTAGGTCGAGCGCGCGACCTGCGCCCATCCGCGGGCGATACAGCCAGTCCGGTCGAGCGAGCCCTCGGTGCCCAGGGCCGAGGCCGGTCCCCGGCACCCTGGGCCGCGAGGTATTGAGCTAGGCGCCGAAGAGTGCCAAGAGGTCGCCGTTCACGGAGACCCTCGCCCCAGACAGGAGGCCGAGACCGAAGACCTCCTCGAGCGCGCGCAACGTCCCATAGTGGTTGCCATTGAGGGCGAAGGATCCCTTGCCCCTGGCGTCACTGGAGATCACGACCATCGGAACCGGGCCCGACTTTTGGGCGTCGTTCTCGTCCATTGTCACGATCACGGTGGAGTTCCCGGCGGTGAACCAGGGGGAGGCCAGGACTGGACCCAGGTTTGCCCTGAGCCATGCGTCGCCCTGCTGCACCGAACCGCTGTGCATGTCGTTGGTCAGGTTTGGCGTGATCCAGACAAAGTTCGGGGCGCTCCGCGAGCCAAGTGTTGCCACGACCGACGAAACGCCGGGGTACGGCTGGATGTGACAGGCGCCCGTGTAGTTGTCCTTGAAGAAGCCGAAGGGATTGTGCTTGAGCGCATAGCCGCCCGAGCTGCCGCCCGTGTAGCACGGAGAAGGCATCGACTCCATCCAGGCCACCCAGGGGATGCGCGCGGCGGTGAGCTGGCCACCGAGGTCCGTCATGGTCAGCGAATTCGCAGCGCATGAGGAATCGGTGGTGCAGCCCTGGATGCCACCCGAGGCTATCGCAACGTAGTTTGGCTCGGAGGGGTGGCTGACTCCGAACCAGGCGGTATCGGAGGCGTAGGTCGCGGCCAGCGAGCACCAGTAGGGGTCGGCGCTGCAGGTGCCGAGGGTAGCTGCGAAGCCCTTGTTCTCCTCCATGATGACCATCACATGCGGCGCCCCGCTCACCACCGGGCCGGGCCTCGATGTGGTTGGCGGCAGGCTGGTTTTTTTGGAAGCCGGGCTCGGGCTTGCGCGCTTGGTGGGATGCGTCTCTGTTGGAACTGGGCTGCTGCTGGTTGTATCAGGTGCATTGGCGACGGGAGAAGGCAACGGCTGACCACGATGACTGGCGAGATGCGGCACGAGCAAGACCATCCCGGAGAGGACGACCGCCACCACGGCCAGCCCTGCCGCCTGCGCAAAGCGATTTCGCTTGAACAGCGTGAACGGGTTCAGCGGCGGTGCTTTTTTAGGGTCCGACATTGGCCGCTAGCCTCGGCGCAAATGCCGCGAATGCGGCTGCACCCAATGCCTGGTAGCCGAAAGGAAGCTCAACGGACGCGGCGTAGAGCGAAATAGCCTTGCCCAGCGTGATGCTCAAGCTGCCAACCCTGCCCATCGTTGCCGTCTGAAAAGCGATGTTCGGCCCACGCACTGTCATCGCGGTGTACATCTGGTCGTACCTCGTGCCCATCGACGTGGACCTCAGCGAATTGTTCTCGATGATGCAGCGCGATCCGAGCACCTGCCTGCAGTAACTCATCATCTGCTCCGTGAACATCTCATCCACTCCAACCTTGGTTGCCGAGTAAATTTGCTCGGCAGGGTTGAACGCCAGGTCCGACCTGGTGTGTTGCCAGACAG
>JALYYG010000033.1 GCA_030946685.1 Candidatus Dormiibacterota bacterium
GGCAGGGTGGCCCGGGCGTCACCGGCAGCAATGGACTGGAGCCACTGCGGCGCGCGATTGCCGTTGGAATCGCATCCGGACTGCCGGTGATGGTCCATATCACCGACTTCGAGGCGCCAATCGGGGATCTACTGTCGATGCTGAGCGAAGGCGACATCGTCACCCATTGCTTTACCGGCTCGGCCAACGGTCTGCGTCAGAACGGGGAGATCGCGCCGGCGGCTCGCGCGGCGCGCGAACGTGGCGTGCTCTTCGACGTGGGGCACGGCGCCGGCAGTTTCGATTTCGAGGTCGCCGAGGCCGGGGCGCGGGTGGGCTTCTGGCCCGACACCATCAGCACCGACATTCACAGCATGAGCGCGCCAAAGGTGACGGGTCTGCCGGACGTCATGTCCAAGTTGCTCGCGGTCGGCATGCCGTTAGAGGATGTGATTGCGGCCGCGACCAACAATGCCGCGCGAGCGATCGGCCTTGCGGACTCACTGGGGACCCTTCGCGAGGGAGCCGTGGCGGACATCGCCGTCCTGGATCTCCAGGCTGGCCCGGTCGAGTTCGCGGACACCTTCGGGCATCACCGCACCGGGCAGCAGCGGCTTATCGCGCGCCACACGATTCGTGCCGGCACAGTCTGGGGCGCCCCGACGCATCCAGGTACCGGAGTGGCGTTGATCACGTCGTGAATGCTCGGCAACGGACATCTGTCCTGAGGTGGCTTGCGCTGTGGTTTCTCCGCGCCTTGAAAGAGAGCGAAGACCCTGATGCGGCGAATGCTTACTTTCGAAGCCATCGATGAGGGCGGCTGAACGCAAAGGTTATGAGGGAAGAACCCCGGCGCCGGCCCCGCAGCTGGCGATGAGCGTGACCGGGAGCAGGACGATAGCGGCGATGGACCAGAAGGGTGGACCGTGCCGTTTCCGATCGGGGGCCCGAATCATCGCCGCGGCGATCGCGCTCGCAAGCACCCAGATATAGAGCAGGAAGCCGAAGAAGACGGAGGCCGTGGCCCCTGCGTCTCTGGCGGCTGCGCCGAAGAGGACGAGCGAGAGGAGGCTGCCCGCTGTCAGGGCCAGGCCGAACAGGCAACTCGCGATACCGAACTGCAGCCAGCGGGGATGGCCGCGCATCCGAAGGATGATCGCCGCCCAGCCGCCGGCGACCACCGCAGGGCCGATACCGAACGGGATGATCAGCGCGCCGTTGCCCGAGAGCGCCCAGCCGTTGCCGGAGATGTGCGAGCGGCTGACCAATATCGTGAGGATCCAGAGTAGAACGCCCGCGCCGGCGCCCAGGAGGGCGATCAGTCCAGTGAACGCCGGATCTCGCTTAGGCTCGCCCATGGACCCGGCCATTGAGCAGCATGCTACTTCCTTAACTGATACCTAGGCTGCTCTTAGCGCCGCCTCACTCCGTCTCATCACACTGGACGGGTGATGAACGCCGTCGCCGATTGGTGTGAAGACAGCAGCGAGGTTCTGCTGATCGCCGGCGATTCCGATGTCGCCGAGATGTACCGGATGAAGCTCGAGCTGGACGGATACCGTGTCAGTACGATCACCGACGTTGGCGAGGCGACTGCGCATCCGGCCGGGTGGCGGCCTGACATGGTCTTGATCGATCTCGGAGTTGGCGACCGTCCCCAGCTTCATGACCTCCAGCGGTTGCGCGCGGATCCAGTCCTCGCGGACGTCCCGGCACTGCTCCTATCCACGCGCTCCGAGGAAGAACTGCGGCAGCGGGGCCTTACGCTCGGTCCGACGGACTACCTCCTCCGGGGGTTTAGCCGCGAGTTTGGCCTGGCGTCCCGCGACGGCAAGTATGAAGACAATACTCAAGAGCACGTAGGACGCCCGGCTGGCAAGAAGCGTTGCATTGAGTGCCCGAAACCGGATGAAGCCGTCGAGGGTAGCAGCGCTCTGACCGACTCCTCTTACGACCAGAGTAAGGACAAGGGTAAAGATCGCCAGGATCTGCAATGCGAGGACGATCCCCCCGCCACTGAGCTTTGCCCGCGAGCTCGAGTCATTAGGCGTGAGGCCTGGGGTGAGCGCGCGCCAGATTTCGCGAAGGTACTGAAACGGCTTGAACAGGTTCGCAATGGGCACGAACCACCACCCCACAGCACCACCCGGGCTACCTTGCAATTCGTGGGCGCCGAGCTCCTGGAGCGTTACGTAGGTCCTGTTCACCCATGCGATGAGCAGCACGACGGCAATCAGCTCAACCAGGATGTACGGGAGACTCAGCGAGGAGGACGCGTCTAGCAGCTGGCGCAACGGCAGCGGCGCCGATTGCGCCCCGTTCTGAAGCGCCAGATCGTTGACAAGGATTCCGAATTGCAGCGCCATGAGGACAAGCGCTGTAAGCGCTGAGCCAGCCGCCGCCGCCACCGCCGCAATCGTCCAGACTCGATTGGTCATCGCGGTACCCCTCCCCTCCCATTGCGCGGGCTGTATAGAGGTTAGTCGCCGCGGGGCGCGACCAGCAGGATGTGGTCGCGATTCACCAGCATCAGCTTGCGCTCGATGGTGGTCGGCTCGCCGGCGCCGCCAAGGAAGTGGGCCGTAGCGTCCGTCACCGCCACGAACTTCGTGGGAAGGTGGGAGAGCACCGCGTCGAGCGAGGCGCCCTGGGCCAGGTGAAGGTATGCGCCCA
>JALYYG010000036.1 GCA_030946685.1 Candidatus Dormiibacterota bacterium
GCGGCGAACGGGTTGGCGCGCGCGATGGTGCCGCCCGCTCTCAGCGTCGCCAGGACCGCGTCCGGCTCCATCGCGAAGACCGCCCCTCGCCAGAGGCCGTCCGTGGGGAGGAGCAGGTGGCTGACCGTGCCGATGTTCTCGACCGACTGGTTCTGGATCCCCGCCCCGATGTCACCGACGATCCCGCCGATCCATGCCATCAGCCACGCGACCAGCGCGATGACTCCGCCAGTGATGCCCGACAGGCGCGTGGAAAGAAGGAGCCCGAGCGAGAGCAGCGCCAGGCCCTCAGCTCCCACGTAGATGACCAGGTCGACCGGATGTGGCGGGAAATACCCCGTCGCCCAGTCGACCGCAGTCAACTCGAGGAACGCGGACCCGGCGGCATAGATCGCAACCAGCGCCGCCAGCCCAAGCCACTTCCCGATCACGACCTCGCTCCGGCGCACAGGGCGGGCCAGTATCGAGAGCAGCATGCCGCTCTCGACCTCGCTGGAGATGAGCGGACCCGCCACGACCGCGGCGCTGAGGGCGAGCACCCCGCTGTACATGAATGTGACGACGATCAGCAGCTGCGAGCTCAGCACCTTCACGGCCGCTGGGGAGAGCAGCGTGCCGTCACCCCTGGGGACGGTCGCGATCTTGTTGAAGCCCCACCCTGAGAAGCCGACGACTATCAGTGTCAGGATCACGAGAGCGAGGAGTAGTTTCCGACGCGAAGCTTCGTGGACTGTGAGGCGGGCGATGACCAGCACAGGTGGCATTGGTGGGTTCAGCCTTCCTCTTCTTCGAGCAGCTGCAAGAAGCGGTCTTCAAGGGTCTGGTGGCGCGGGGCAACCTCATAGACCCTTCCGCCCAACGCGACCATCGCGGAGACCAGCTCGGGCACCCGCTCGATATTGAGGTTGGTGAACGTGAGCTGGTCGCCTTCGTCATCGACTTTCCCGAACGCTGCCAGCTTGGCCCTGCCGTCCTCCGGAAGGCCGGTGACCCGCACACGAACCGTAGTCCCGCTGAGCAGCTGGTCCATGGTGCCGGACGCGATCACGCGCCCATGGTCGACGACGGCCACGCGGTCGCACACCTGCTCGACCTCGCTAAGCAGATGTGAGTTCAGGAATACCGCCGTTCCTCGGGCGGCAAGACCGCGAATGATCTCCCGGACGTCGTGCCGGCCAACTGGATCCAGCGCCGAAGTTGGCTCGTCCAGGAACACCAGCTCGGGCTCGCCAAGCAAAGCGACCGCGAGGCCGAGCCGCTGCTGCATGCCCTTCGAGAACGTCCCCACTCGGTCCGACGCGCGGTCCGTCAGGCCGACGGTGTCGAGCGCGGTCGTGATCTCGTCATTCCAGCTCGAGCGCGGCAAGGGCGCCAGCTCGCAGTGCAGCGCGAGCACCTCTCGTGCCGAGAGCCAGCTCTGATAACGGAAGAGCTCCGGCAGGTAGCCGATTCTTCTGCGGGTCTTGAGGTCGCCGATCCGCTGTCCCAGGAGCCAGCCTTCCCCGGCGGTGGGCGAGATGAGCCCCAGGAGCAGCTTTACCGACGTGGTCTTGCCCGCGCCGTTAGGGCCCAGGAATCCGAAAACCTCACCGCGCGGCACCGTCATCGACAGCCCGGCCAGCGCGACTGTGCTGCCAAAGCGCTTCGAGAGCTCGACCGTGTGGATCGCGGGCGAGCCCGCGGCCACCCCGTCTGGAGTGGCCGCGCTTGATATCTCGGCTACATCCGCCACCAACGCAGGCTAGTGCAAGTGGTTGGCGACGTCCAATACCTGGCTCTGCTTCAGGGTGCCCGCGACTCCATAGATAGTTCCGCTCTTGATCCAGATCACTGCTGCGCCGAGGCCGGTGTTGTCACCGAGTGCGACGCCATCGACACCCTGGACGCGCACGCCCTTCGAGGTTGCGTACTCGACTGGGATCGGGATCGGCAGAGTAGTGCTGGGGTCCTTGATCGCTCGGATGGCCGCCGCCAGCTTCTTCGAAACGCCTGGCTGCGCCAGCAAGAAGTCCTCGAGCTGCCTGGTCGTGACACCGCTAGAGGTGACCACTGGGGCAGTCGACTTACCGACGACAAGCTGAGGCAGGCTGATCTGTGTCGCGTCGGATGCCGCGCCGGCGTTCAAGTTACCGAAGATCTCGATCACGGCCGGGCCGACCGTCACGGTCAGCTTGGAACCGTCCATTCCGCTCGGCAGCTTCGGCATTGGCTTGCCGGCCTTGGCCGCGGCCGCCGCAGCCTTGGCACCGTCGAAGGTGAACACGCCGACCGCCTCGGGCATGGCCGCGTATGTGATCGTCGAGGAGACTCCGGCCGGCAGCTTGCCTACGACCGGGACCTTGAGACCTGACACGCTTGCGGCTTCCGCCGCGCTGGTCACGATTTGCGGCTGGGGCTCTTTTGTCCATGCGAAGGTGCCGTAATCGCTGAGGCCGGATAGCGACTGCAGGTCGGCCACGCTGACCGGAACCGGCTGCACCGACTTGGGCTGGAAGAAGTTCAGGACGGCCGGGGCGAAAGCCGTGACCATGAGCGCGACGATCACCGCTGCCGCCGCCAGACCACCCATGACCGGGCGTGAGGCGGGTCCAATGATGGGCAAGCGGATGCCGAACCGCGGCTGAGCCGCGGGGGCCGAGCGGACACGATTGAATGCCGACACAACGTCGACCTTGAGAGCCGGCGATGCAAGCGCGCCGGCCACGGCCTTTGCGTCATCGGCGACTGCCTCATAGCGAGCCTGGCAGTCGGGGCACGCCGCCAGGTGATGAGTTTCCGAATCGGTCAGGGCGTTCTCGTCGTCAAACTTGCGGCGAAGCGTTCCCTCAGAGAGATGAGCCACGGGTGACCTCCTTGCGCAACGCGGCTTCCGCGCGCCTTAACAATGTTCCAATCTGTCCGACACCGACTCCGAGCGCCTGTGCCACCTCGGCGTAGCTGAGACCACTGGCCCGAAGGACCAGGACAGTCGCGGGTTTGGGCGAGAGACGAGCAAGCGCTTGACGAACCACTCGTCGGTCTTCGCTCGCCTCGAGCATGTGCTGCGGGTCCATCGTGCGAGCGCCTTCGTCGGTGGCCTGTGAGAACTCACGTCGCTCGCGCCGGCGCCGTCCGCGGACACGATTCAGCGCCTTGTGAGCGGCGGCCCGATACAGCCAGGCGGCTGCGTATGGCGCGCTGGCCGAATGGAGTCGGTTGAAGTCGATGAAAACCTCCTGGGCGACGTCCTCGGCCTCGTGCGGGTCCGCCAGCACGCGGTTGGCGATGCCGGCGACGCGCGCGTACTCGGCCGCGAACAATGCCTCGAACGATTCCTCGTTCGACTTCACTGCTCTCCCGGCCTCAGAGGCCACCTCGAGGTTGACGCCCACCGATGATCAAGCACCGTGGACGGCTGATTTGTGACACGGCCGTTCATCAGGCTTTTGGCTTGCGGCGAAATGCGTACCGTGCTACGGCGTTCATGAAAGGGTGGCCCCAGATCCCGACCGACAGCAGCGAGGCGAAGATCACTATCGCGTCGATGCTCTCCCGGCCCTGCTTGGCCCAATAGACGTCCTGGAGGTTGAGCCATAGGGCGAATTCGTCGAGCGTCAAGGCGGCCCCAACGCCGTAAGCGAATGCCGTCAGGCGGGAAAACCAGCTCGGTATCCGGCCCTCTCCAGTGCCCTCCTGGATGAGCCACACATAACCGACGATGAGGAGCAGGGCGATTCCCCACACGAGATGGTGGATGTGCAGGCCGCCCGTGCTGACATTTTGGAACGGTCCTACGCCGGCCCGGATCAGGTGGGTGACTGCGCGCACGGTGCCGAACGTGAGCAGAAAGCCGAGGGAGGCCAGGAACAGCCGCTCGCGCCGCTCGCTCTTGAAATGGAAGTGGTAAAGCTGGGACAGGACTTGCAAATCTGGTCAGCCGGCGAGGGGCCTCCGGCGGCGAGAGCTGCGCGCGATCTCGTCCTCGACGATTGCGAAGTCGTTGCGCGGCAACGCGTGGATATGTCCCTGGAAGGCCAAGGTCCAATGCTCGGGTGGCCACTTGCGCACGTAATCGAGACGGTAGGCGAGGTCCTTGGCCGGAATCCAATCACCGTCCTCGAGCACAACATCCGGACGTATGTGCACGCGCCACGGATAGTCTTCATCCCGGCGCGCAGAGCGCCAGATCGGGGTGTGGTCCTCGTACATCGGCGAGGCCACTGTGACGGTGGCGGAGAACGCCATCCGGCCTGTGACGTAGTACAGCAGGCGGTCACCTACCCGCATCGTTTCCACCCGGCGTCGATGGCGGCTCTTGAGGCCCTGGATCGTGAAGCCCAGCTCGCGGGTCTTGCGGAAGTTGTCCGGCGAGCTGACGACCATCCAGTGTTGCGACGACCGCCCTTCCGACCGCCCGGACTTGCGTTTTCGTTTGGAGCGACCCGGCTTGGGAGCCGGTTCGGCTAAAGGGTCTGTGGGGCCTGCCTCTTCTGTCACCTAGGCAATGTAGCCCGGACCGCTACTCAGGGGCCGGGTGCTGAGGACCCAGGTCCTGCGGCTCGGGCAAGAGGACGGTCAGGTTGCGAATCTGGGCGATGTGGGCCATTTCATGCCTGGTGACCAGTTGGCAGACATCCAGCAGGGTGAGGCTGCCGCCGCGCGGATCCGTGATGATGCGCTCCCATTCGTTCTTGCCCCAGCCGTGAAGTAGGTCGACGGTCCGGCGCCGGATCCGAGCGAAGTCCTCGATCGCCTCCGGAAGCGGTCGATCCAGGTCCTGGTCGTGGCCGGGGTCGATGATCGCCCTGACATCCGCAGTCGCGAGACCGTCCAGGTGGGCGTGTCGCAGGAGCCCGTCGACCTTGGTGCCGGAATCGAGGAGGTGGGATATCAGGCCCCCCAATGTTGGGAAGGCGGGGCCGTGGCGGTATCGAAGGCGCGTCTCATCGAGCCCGAAGACGAGATCGTTGATGCGTTCGGGTACTGAGCTCATCAGCAGCACGGCGTCGGAAGGAGAAATCTCCTCCTGGAGTTCCACAGGCCAACGATACCCACTGTCAGGCGGGGTGCGGATGCCTCACCATGAGCCGGCCATGGGGGCGATGATCGGGCCGGCCGGACAACCTTCGCGATTCGACGGCGCCGCCTGGGTATCTCAGGACGGGCGATATTTCTGGAATGGTGCAGCGTGGCAGCCGATCGCACGACCATCCCGCAGGCCCTCCGGCCTCGTCATCGTGCTTGGTGTCGTTGTGGTCGCGATCGGGGGCTTCATCCTGTTCAACGCGCTGACGAGACCATGGGAGGTGAGGGTGTGTCCAACACGAAGATCGACTCTCGGACCGCGATCGAGTTCGACTATCAACGTGCCTCGCACTGCAACAATCTGACGTTTCTGTACAAGTTCTTCGACAGCAGTGGCAATCAAGTGCAGGTCCTCTCGGACACCAAGGGCTCTCCAGTAGACGGGTCGGCCCGCTTCTTTGGTAAGACGTACCACGTCACGGTCAGCTTCAACCCGCTGGAGCCGATCAGCTCGAGCGCTGTGCGTTTCGAGGCGGACGCCACCTGCCACGACTGAACAGGTGATGCTGTCCATACTGAGAGAAATGCAGGTACAGGCCGCTTGCGACAAGTGCGGCGCCGAGCTCGTTCCGAACGCCGCCTACTGCGAGCGGTGCGGGGCGAGAACGCGAAGGGCGCGGCGCCTCGTGCGGCTGGCCATCAGGGTCGAGCTGCTGTTCTTCGTCATGGTGGTGGCCCTGGTAATAGGCTTCACGTGGATCTACGCCGTCCAAAAATAAGAAAGAGTTGAGCTCAAGGCCGTACCGTGGGGGAGGACTTACGTCCTCACCCGCCTGTTACGCAAACAGACAGTGCATCGCGTTTAGGCCGGATTTACTCCGGCCGCCACCCAGCCATCCATTTCCAAACAGCTCCAGGCGTGGTGGCTCACAGGTGGGGGTACCGCGGGGGAGGACTTACGTCCTCACCCGCGCCGCCTATCGGCGGTATACGGCGCGACCCTCGACCTCGTCCTTGTTCAGGCGCTTGTTCAGGTGCAGGCCCTCGAGCAAGAACTCGATCACCGACGCCCTCACCTCGGGGCGATCCGGCAGGCCGAGCTTCTTGAGCGCGCCCGTCAGCTCCGGCAGGTCGCCGATGGCGCGCGTGTAAGTGCGCGCAGGGATCCCTTCACCTACCTCCAGCATCGCCCCCTCTTCGAAGCGCGCGACGACACCGTCGAACTGGGCGGCGGAGAAATGCCTGCTGAACACAGCGCTGACTGCGCCGCGCTCCAACCGCGAAAGCACCTGCTCCTCCTTGCCCTCGTCAAGCGCCTCAATCTCGACGCGGCCCGCAGTCGATGAGGTGAGGAAAGCAAGGTCGGTGATCCGCGGCACGGCCAGCGACTCCCCCAACCGAGCCGCGCGACGGACTGCATTGCTCGCCAGGTTCTCGAAGTTCGCGATGGACATCCGCACCGAGACGCCGGACGACTGCGAGATGTGCGGGCTGCGCCGCGCAAGATGTGTGAGCTCGGCCACCATCTCCTTCATGAAGGTGGGAAAGATCACCTCGAAGTCCTCGGGGACCGGGTGCCTTTCAGCCTCCATGATCTGCATCTCCTCGCTCGTCGTCAGCGGATAGTGCGTGCGGACCTGCGAACCGAAACGATCCTTCAAGGGTGTGATGATGCGGCCGCGCGACGTGTAGTCCTCGGGGTTCGCGCTGGCGATCACGAAGAGATCGAGGGGAAGGCGCACACGATATCCGCGGATCTGCACGTCCTTCTCTTCCATGATGTTCAGGAGCCCGACCTGGATGCGCTCGGCCAGGTCCGGGAGCTCATTGATGGCGAAGATGCCGCGATTGGTGCGCGGGAGCAGACCGTAATGGATTGTCAGCTCGTCGGCCAGGTACCGGCCTTCGGCAACCTTGATCGGGTCGACCTCTCCGATGAGGTCCGCGATTGAGATGTCCGGCGTGGCGAGCTTCTCGCCGTAGCGGACGTCGCGATCGATCCACGCCACCTCGACCTTGTCACCATTCTTGGCGACGAGGTCCAGGCAGCGCCGGCAGATCGGGCCGTACGGGTGGTCGTTGATCTCGCAGCCTGCGATCGCCGGCACTTGCGGATCGAGAAGGGTGATCAGCGAGCGCATGATCCGGCTCTTCGCTTGCCCCCGCTCGCCGAGGAGGATGACGTCGTGACCCGATATCACCGCGTTTGCGAGCTGGGGGAGCACCGTCTCGTCGTAGCCGACGATGCCGGGCAGGAGCGGATCGCCGGAGCGCAGCCGCACGAGCAGGTTGCGGCGCATCTCCTGCTTAACGCTCTCGCGCACATAGCCGGTGGCGCGAAGGTCGGCGATCGTACGAGCCTGGGCGTCGGTCATCTCCAAGCACTATAAAGAACCGCCGACGACCGATTGGCGACGCATCGTTGCGCTTGTGCAAGCTTGAACGCCCCGCGGTCACGATGGGCGTGGCCGTCGTCCCGGGCGGAGCGGGAGGGCAACGGTCGAGCTGTTCGCCGCACCTCTGTCACCAGAATGTTCCGCGTGCACAGTTAGACTGACCGGCGCCTTGACTCAATCCATCCGTTCTCGCTACGAGGCCGCGCACGACGATGGCCGGCCGCTGCTGGGCGGTCATCGTGGCAACCCCGCGGACCATCCGGAGAACACGATCCGATCGTTCCGTTCGGCGATCGCCGCCGGTTGCGACCTCATCGAGTGCGACGTGCACCTCTCGTCAGACGGGCGACTCGTGGTGATCCACGATCACACCCTCGAGCGGACGACCAGCGGCAAGGGCCTGGTCCGCGATCACACAGCGGCCGAGCTGCGCAGGCTGGACGCCGGGCACGGTGAGCACCTTCCCCTTCTGCAGGAGGTGATCGAGCTGGCCCTCGGCAAGGTCGGCCTCGTGATCGAGATCAAGCAGGTCCCCGTCCAGTACCCTGGCCTCGAAGAGAAGTTGGTGGCGATGCTCCGCCAGCTGGGCGCCGTGCAGGAGTGCGCGGTCGTCTCCTTCTATCACCCATCGATCCGGCTGCTCCGGGAGATGGAGCCGCGGCTCCAGCTTGGCATCCTCGAGGGCGCGCGACCAATTGACCCTGCGCGGCTGCTGCGCGAGTCCGGCGCAGACGTCTTCTCGCCACACTGGGGAGCCATGGACGCCCAGCTGGTCAAGGAGGTCCACGCCGCCGGAGGCGCAGTCGGGGTGTGGACGGTGGACGACGAGACGGCAGTCGCGTGGTGCAAGGTCTGCCACCCCGACTCGATCTTCACGAATCGGCCCGTTGAAATCGGAGCTGCTCTCCGAGCTTAGGTCCGGGACAAACCAGGTTCCAGAAAGACGCGTGCGGCGTTACGACCGTCCCTCCCAGGCGTTGGCTCAGAAGACAGTGCTTGCCCATACCATGGATCGGCCGTGCCTGGCGATCGGCCGCCCTTCGAAGACCTGTATCGCGACTACCTCGGTCGTATATATGCCTACGTCCGCGCCCAGGTGCCCACCTCGGCCGACGCTGAGGACATCACAGCGCAGGTTTTCATGAACGCTTACCAGGCTTACGACCGCTTCGAAGCCCGCAACACCAGTCCCCTGGCGTGGCTTTTCCGGATAGCACGGAATGCGACCACCGACCACTTCCGCGCCCATGGAAGGCGCGAGCGCTTGCGCCGCACCATCGAGCACCAGCCGGTCGCTGAGGATGACCCCGCCCGCATGGCCGAGGAGCGGCTGCAGTACCGCGCCCTCCTCGAGCACGTGGCTCGTTTGCCGGAGCGGCAACGCGACTCGATCGCCCTGCGGCACTCCGGGCTCAGCTTCGAGGAGGTTGGAGTTCTCATGAGCTGCAGCGAGGACGCTGCGAAGATGCTCTATCACCGCGGACTCAAGGCGCTCCGGGACTCGGTGCATAAGGAGGAGTCATGAGCGAGGACGAGGACCTCGACTTGCTGGCGCTGCAACGCCAGCTCGACGACGCGTTCCAAACCACTCGGCCCCGTCCAGCCTTCGAGGACGAACTCTGGCTCAGTCTGCAGTCGCGCCGGCCCTTTTGGCGACGTTTCCGGGACGGCCTGGCCGCGCTGGTCGGGGGCATACGTGAGGCGCCTGCTGTGCCCTCCGCCGCGGTTGCGATCCTGCTCATCGTGGTGGTGGGCGCCGGCATCTTCACGCTGAGCGGCCTGCATCCCGGTGGAGGGGCCTCGAGCGTGGCCACCGGGACGTCCCAGGACGGGGGCAGGTCCTTTCAGCCCAACGCCATGCCTGGGTTCGGCCGCTTGCCGGCTCCAGTCTCGGCGCCCAAAGGATCCAGCACCGGGACGCCGCCTCCTTACACCCAGTACGGCAGGTCTGGAACCAACGTCTACCTCGGTCCCGCCATGCTCACCTGGGCCGGCCACCTCGAAGTCACGGCCACGAACCTCCCTGTATTCCGTTACAAGGAGCCGACTCCTGCCGCAGCCGACCAGTTCGCGGCATCCGTGGGCGCCGCGCCGTCCGGCCAGGTGGCACCGGGCGGTCTGGGCATGTACACCGGGCAGAACTTCACCCTCGTCGTCACGGGCAGCGCCGCACAGCCGGCGCACGAGCCCTCATACAACCTGAGCGATCTGAAATCGGTGGGAGCCTCCTCAGGAGGAGATCCAGTTGCGGTTGCTACGGCCTACCTTGCCGCCCACAGCCTTGTCCCCACCTGGCCTTATCAAACGGAGGTTCAGACAAACGGCAACACCGTGCGTGTCAGGTTCCTTCGATCATTCGACCTCCAGGCGCAAGGTCTGGCCGGCCTTGTCGACAGCGCCGGCGAACGTTATGGGATCGAGGTGGATACCGCGGCAGGCGTCTCTGGCGCATTCGAAACCGGTCCACTCCCGCTGAGCCTCGACTCCGTCAATTACTCGATCGTCAACTCCAATCAAGCGGTCCAATCGGCGCTCGCGTCGTCAGCGACCTCGGCCGGGGCCACTCCTCTCCCGGTGGTTCGGCTCACCAATGCGGTGCTGGTGTACACGCTCGTATACGCGGCCGACCACAGCTTCTACGAGCCGGCCTTTCTCTTCTCGGGCACGTTTACCGACCGCGGCACCACGTACATAAAGCGCGTCCTGGTCTCCGCCGTAGTCCCGTCCCTCCTCTTGCCCTGATCAGGTCCGGCGAGCAGCCGGACCGGTGTCCCCCCCGCTTTCCGCCGGGGTCCCCGCGCCGCAGGCGCGGGAGGTGGTTGAGCGCCGGAGGGCGGCCGCTCAACAAAGATGAACCTCCCCTGTTTGCCTCTCATACTTGTTTGTCGTGGGGAAGAGGCGCATGCAGGTGAGGCAGCAGGTGCGGAAAGTCCAACCGAAAACGGCGGCTGCTCCCACGACCGGCCAGACGAAACGACAGCGCGAGCGGTTCGTTCAAGCCGGCGGGATGCTCCAGGGTTATGCCCCAGACTTCGTGCTTCGCATCGGCTACATCTCGGTTGGAATCGGTATCGGCTGCCTGGTCATCATGGCGGCGCTGTTGATTCTTCTGCCGCCGGTGTACGGACTGCCGGTCGCGATCGCGGCGGCGCTGGCGTGGATCCTGCCGATCGCCCTGCTCGCGAGCTTCGTCGGCCCGGGCTTCCGGCTGGCGTGGAAGGATAGGAAAGCCGAGGCCAAGCTCGTCCAGGGCCAGCTGATGGGAGCCAGCTCGGTGAGCACATCCATCGGCCTGGGCATGCTGATGGTGCAGACACGGGGCGGTGCCGAACAGTACCTGGTGGCGCCCGCGCGCTTGAAGCAGGTGCCAGGCAACCAGGTCAACGTCGTGCTGACTGTCACGCCCAACCTGCGTCACGTGCGCTCTGTAGGCGTCATGGGTCAGCGAATGGTCAGCCGTGTCGAGCCGCCGGTGCCCGCAATCATGAAACGCGTCAGGCTGCTGCCGCTGCTGACTCCTGTAGCTCTCGCCGTGGCCGCCGTGCTCGGTGACGACACGGTTGCGCTGGCACCTATCTCGCCGGCGTCGGTCCACGCGGCTCTGGCGGTTCTGGCCGGCGCCGCATTCGCCGGCATCGTCTATGGCGTCTCGTTTCTACTTCAACGAAGGATGATGAACGAGGTCCAGGCGCTGGTACCGAAGGGCTAAGTCTTCGCGTCGTCCGCCGGTGTTGGGGTCGATGTCGCGAACGGCTTTTGGGGCTTCCGGTATGCGGTGGGTGGGTCTGACACCGGGGGCATCAGCGTCGAGCGCTCGGGGTAGAGGGCGATCAGCAGCAGGCTGCAAGAGACGCCGAAGATCACTGGCCCGATAAAGAACTCTGAGCCGATCAGATAGTGGGCGCCCAGCTCATATCCGATCGTGACGAAACCGTACAGGATGCCGGCCCGTACCCAGGCGATGTTTGCAGCAGGATGAATCGCGGCGGCCATGAGACCGATCCCCAGCACCGCCGCAGCTGCCGAAGCGTGCGTCCCGATCTCTTGGTCAAGCGGCAGGAGCCGCTCGCCGAACAGGGCTCGCGCGGAGCCACCTACCAGAGCGGCGCCCATCAAGACCATCACGATCGTCAGGAGCGTCCTTCTCATGCGGCGACTGTATATGGTCCGCCCCCCTGCGTCAGCCTGGAATGGCCAGTGCAGTCCGGCAGGTGCCCCCGCTGCGTGCCCGGAGTCTAGACTCGACCCAGTGATAAAAGACGTCCACATAACCCCGGAAGGTTTGGAAACCGTGCGCAAGGAGCTGGACCAGCTGGTTTCCGTCCGGCGCCCGGCCGTCGTCGCCAAGATCAAGGCCGCGCGCGAATTCGGCGACCTCTCCGAGAACTTCGAATACCACGCGGCCAAGAATGAGCAAGGTTTTATGGAGGCCCGGATCAAGGAGCTCGAAGCCATCATCAAGAACCACGTGCTAATCGAGACGGCCAAGAGCTCGGGAGTGGTCAGCATGGGCAGCACCGTTCGGTTTCGCGAGGATGAGGAGAGCGACGAGACGTATCGCATTGTCGGCCCGGCCGAGGCTGATCCGAAGGCCGGAACCGTCAGCTACGAGTCCGCCTTGGGCAAGGCCCTGCTCGGTCATCGGTTGGGCGAGGAGGTCGAGGTCAAGACCCCCAATGGCTCCTACCGCGTCCGAATCACTGGAATTGAGTAGCCAGGACGATCAGTTGGGGCCATCCGGCTCGCGCTTTTTGCGCGCCAAAGCCGCCACCGCTCCGGCGCGGCTGTCCGGCCTGCGAGCCTGGATGGCGCGGCAACGTCTCGAAGCCGCATACATCACCCGGCCCGTCTCAATCGCCTACCTGACCGGCTTCAACGCCGACCCACATGAGCGCCTGATGGCCCTGGCTGTGCGTCCGGATCGTGCGACTTTGATCGTGCCGGCGCTGGAGCAGGAAAACGCCGCGAGGAACTCCGATCACGCCGCTGTGGTGGCGTGGCGGGATGGCGATGACCCTTACGAGCTTGTCCGCGGCGCGCTTGAGAATTGCGCCCGGCTTGGGGTCGAGAAAGAACACCTGACGGTGCAGGCCGCCGAGACCCTGAGGGCGCGTGCGGCGGTGCACGAGCTTATCGACGTCGCGCCCGAGGTTCGCCGGCTGCGCCGCACGAAGAACGCAGCCGAGCTGGACAACCTCGCGCGCGCTTGCGCCATCACCGACGAGGTCACGGACGAGGTCTTGCGCGCGCTGCGTCCCGGGCAGTCGGAGCTGGCGGTCGCGGTTGGCATCGGCGCCGCGATCGGCGCAAAGGATGCAGCGCTTTCCTTTGAAACCCTGGTCCAGTCGGGGCCTAACTCCGCCGTGCCTCACCACAATCCATCCGGTCGCACGCTCGAGACTGGAGACCTCGTGCTGCTCGATTTCGGAGCGGCAGTCGACGGCTATCGCGCCGACACAACGCGCATGGCCGTGGTCGGCGACCCGAGCCCCCGCCAGCTGGAGATCCACGCTCTGGTGCTCGCGGCTCACGACGCTGCGATCGGGGCCGTGCGCGCTGGGGTCACGACCGGTGAAGTGGATGCCGCAGCCAGAGGTGTCATTACGGCGGCCGGCCTTGGGGACCGCTTCTTTCACCGCATAGGCCACGGCCTGGGCCTAGAGTCTCATGAGGACCCGAGCCTCGACCCAGGCTCGAATATCGTGCTCGAGCCCGGGATGGTGTTCACGATCGAGCCTGGCGTATACATCCCGGGTTGGGGTGGTGTGCGAATCGAGGACGACGTAATCGTCGAGGCCGCAGGCTGCCGGATGTTGACCAAGGCCGATCGCAGTCTGTGGATGGTGCCGCCGAGCTGATGCTCGCACCTGGCATGCGGCGAACGGCGCAGCGTTCGATGGTCTTCAACGCCATCGTGCGTCTGGGCGGTCACTGCACCGCAGACGAGATAGCGACCGAGCTGCACAAGTCGAAACCCGGTTTTCCTCGGAGCACGGTGTATCGGGCACTCGAGGCACTTACCGCGTCGGGCTCGGTGTATGCCGCCCACCTTGGCGAAGGACCCACTCATTACGAGCTCGCCAGCGGCGACCATCATCACGCGGTCTGCCAGGTTTGCGGAGGCGTGCTCCACATCCAGGAGGAGCTGGTGAACTCCCTCGAGAACCACCTGCAGGACCTGCACCATTTCAGGCCGGTGCGCACGGAAGTGCTGGTGGTCGGGGTTTGCGATACGTGCTCGCGCACGCCCGGCAACAAGGCGACTCGGCGTCACACGCTGGAGCACGTGCATCACACGGGGACCGGAACGGGCTCCTGATAGAGTGGTCGCCGAGCGGCCGCTTCCGTTTTACGAGGGAGGCACAGTTGGATCCAAAGATCATCGGCACGGTGTTGCCGGTTCTCGAGCTCAGCATGCAGCCGGGTGACAAGGTGTTCGCCGAATCGGGTCAGCTGGCTTGGATGTCGATGGCGGTCCAGATGCAGACGTCGACCTCCGCCGGAGGCCAGCAGGGCGGTTTTATGGGCGCCCTCGGCCGGGCCGTCGCCGGGGGGACGCTATTCATGACCGAGTACACGGCAGCCGGCGGCCCCGGGCTGCTGTCGTTCGCGGCGAAGCTGCCCGGCCAGATCCTGCCTATGGAGATAACGCCCGCGTCCGGTTACCTCGTGCACCGCCATGGGTTCATGTGCGCCACCCCCGGCGTGCAGTTCTCGATGGGCTTCCAGCAGAGGCTCGGCACCGGGCTGCTCGGTGGGACGGGCTTCCGGATGCAGCGTTTGACGGGACAAGGCCAGGCATGGGTCGAGCTCAGCGGTGAGGTCATCACATATGACCTTCAGCCCGGTAACACCTTGCGCGTTCACCCCGGCCACGTGGGCATGTATCAGGAGTCGGTGCAGTTCAACATCACCACCGTCCCAGGCATCAAAAACGCATTCTTCGGGGGTGACGGAATCTTTCTCGCCGCACTCACTGGCCCAGGCCGGGTGTGGCTGCAGTCCATGACGATGCAGCACCTTGCGCATGCGATCCAGGAGTATTTGCCCCACAAAGAGTCGGGTACCAGCTCGCTTGTCGGCAATCTTTTGAGCGGGGGCTAGAAAGGATGGAGTCCAAGATCGTCGGTACCGTGATGCCCGTGCTCGAGCTCAGCATGCAGCCAAACGACAGGGTCTTCGCCGAGTCCGGGCAGCTGTCCTGGATGTCGATGGCGATCCAGATGCAAACGTCGACGTCGGCCGGGGGCCAGCAGGGCGGCTTCATGGGCGCGCTTGGGCGGGCGGTCGCCGGCGGGACGCTCTTCATGACCGAGTACACCGCCGGCGGCGGACCTGGGCTGCTCGCATTCGCCGCCAAGCTGCCGGGCCAGATTCTGGCCATGGACATTGCTCCGGGCCAGGGTTATTTGGTCCATAGGCACGGCTTCATGTGCGCGACGATCGGGGTGCAGTTCTCGATCGGGTTCCAGCAAAGGCTTGGCGCGGGGGTCTTCGGTGGAACGGGGTTTCGCATGCAGCGCCTGCAGGGGCAGGGCAAGGCGTGGGTTGAGCTGCACGGCGAGGTGGTGACCTACGACCTCCAGGCGGGAAACACGCTGCGCGTGCATCCCGGACATGTGGGGATGTACCAGGAATCGGTGCAGTTCAACATCACCACAGTTCCGGGCATCAAGAACGCGTTCTTCGGGGGTGACGGCATCTTCCTCGCCGCGCTCACAGGTCCGGGACGGGTGTGGTTGCAGTCGATGACGATGCAGCACCTCGCGCACGCGATCCAGGAGTACCTGCCGAAGGCGGGGTAGGGGTTCTGACGACGTTGATCCGTTAGTTCAGGAGGAGACTGCGATGGCCAAGTATCTGATCCAGGGGTCCTACACGGCAGAGGGCATCAAAGGCGTGCTCAAAGAAGGCGGCAGCGGCCGGCGCGAAGCCGTTTCAGCCGCCCTGAAGGGGCTTGGCGGCAAGATCGAGGCGATGTATTACGCGTTCGGCGACACCGACGTGTACGTGATCATCGAAGCGCCCGACAACGTTACCGCGGCGGCGCTGGCGATGGGCGTGTCAGCCACCGGAACAGTCGGGATCAAGACGACAGTGCTGCTGTCTGTCGAGGAGGTCGACCAGGCGACCAAGAAGACGCTGTCGTACCGCCCGGCCGGCCATTAGCCTCCGGCTTATTCGGCCTGACCTCGACGCGCCACGTACCACTCGCGGAAGGAGCGGCACCGGCCATCTTTGTCGAACTCGATGACAAAGACGTTGTCCCACTCCTTGGTCAACTCGTCACGGGAGGAGTCCCTAAAGTAACGGCTCCTCCCGTTGATCACCGCGACGTTTCCATCGATGGCGATCGGTTCGTATTGGGCCTCGAACGTGCCGGGTGCGTCGAGGTCTTTCATCCACGACGCAACGATGGCTTGCCGGCCTACCACCGGCTCGTCGTACGGATGGTACGAATAAGTCGCGTCATCGCTGAAGAGCTCACCGATTGCGTCCGGCTCATAGGTCTCCCAGGCCCTGACGTAAGCCTTCAGCCAATCGACGACCACCGTTCTGTCCACAGACACAATTCTCTTATGTGGGGGTCTAGGTGGCAGACCGCTGGCTGACGTTCGACTGCTTCGGCACGCTCATCGACTGGCGGCACGGGATCAGGACGACCGGCGAGCTCCTGTTTCCCGGCCATGGGGCCGAGTTCCTGGATTCCTACGCGACGATCGAGGCCGAGGTCGAAACCGAGGGCTCATTCCGCCGCTACAGGGCGGTGCTGACCGAAACGGTCAGGCGCGTCGCCCGCCGGCTTGCGCTCGACCTGAAGCCTGACGACGCCACCGCCCTCGTTTCGACCATTCCTTACTGGCCGACTTTCGCTGATGTCGGACCTGCCCTGAGCGCGCTTCGGCGAGAAGGCTGGAAGCTCGCGCTGCTCACCAACTGCGACCGCGACATCATCGCGCTCACGCAGCGCCGCCTGCCCGTTTCTTTCGACGCGGTGGTGACGGCCGAAGACGTCGCCGCTTACAAGCCAAGCCCGGCGCACTTTCTTTTGTTCAAATCCACGTTTGGCGCGTCCGCCGATGCCTGGATCCATGTTGCACAGAGCTACTACCACGACATCCGTCCCGCCAGCGAGCTCGGCATCCATCGAATCTGGGTCAATCGGCAGGCGGAGTCGGACGATCCGGCTCTGGCCGACGCAGTGGTGACAGGCCTGGCCGAGCTGCCGGAAACAGTGAAGCGGCTGTCGACGATCTCAGGTCCTAGCGAGTCCTAGGTGAAGTCGGCCAGGTCGACTCGAGCGCGGTAGACGCGGCGAGCCGGGCCTGATTGGACGAGGTTTCCGGATTTTGCGTGATGGATCTCGAGGTCGCCGCCAGGCATGTGGACGGTGACGCGATCGTCCACCAGGCCTGCACGCATGCAGGCCGCGGCGACGGCGCTTGCGCTGGTTCCAGAAGCGAGCGTGTAGCCCGCGCCTCGTTCCCAGATCTCCGCGCGCACGTGCGCCCGATCAATGACCTCGAACAGCTGGACGTTGATTCTCTTTGGGAACGCCGAGTGGTTCTCAAGCTGCGGTCCAAGCTCGAGGCATCGTTCTTTTGTGACTGGCTGACCGAAGACCACGCAGTGCGGGTTGCCGACCGAGACGAGCATGGCCTCGACTCGCCCGGCCGGCGTGTCGAGCTCGACGCGGTCGGGCTCTCCGTCGAACCACGCGGGGAGGTCGGCGGCGCGGAAGGATGGACGCCCGATGTCGAGCTCGCAGATGACCTCGGCGCCATTCCGGGCCAGGACCCGCACGGCATTGGGGCGATCGACTGTGCGCAGCTCAAACTCATCGCTCGCCCCGTGCTCGAGGACGGCATGCGCCGCGGTGATGCGAAGGCCGTTGCCGCTCTTCTGGGCCTCCGAGCCGTCGGGGTTGAAGATCCGTACGGTCATGGCCTTGGGGTCGAACGCCAGGAGTCCGTCCGAGCCGAGGCCGCGATTGCGATCGCACAGCATCGGCAGCAGGGGTACCACCTGGTCCAGAGCTGCCGGCATGTCCAGGACCAGGTAGTCGTTCCCCAGCGCCTGGTACTTAATGAGATCAATTCGCATTAGGAAGCTCAATCATCGGGAATCATGGTCCGTCATACCTGGTTGTCATAAAATGTGCTGTCAATGCGGAACCTCGTATGGCCCGCCCAGCGCCTGGTACAAGTTCCCGCCTGCTTCTGTAGCTAGGCCCGGTCGCTAGTTCGCGCCTCAAAAGGCGCGCCCTTTCGACCCGTTTCGTTCGAATCGATACACCAATCTGTCATTCGTATTTCTGGGAGGTTTGGAATTGAGCTCATCGACGACAACCAAGAATCTGGTCTCCACGGAGTGGATCGCCGAGCATGGCAAGGACAAGGGCCTCCGCGTGGTCGAGGTCGACGTCGACCCGTCGGCTTACGAGAAGGGGCACATCGAAGGCGCGGTCGGATGGAATTGGCGCAAAGACCTCCAGGACCAGACCAACCGCGACATTGCCAGCAAGGAGGCGCTCGCCAATCTGCTCGGCCAGAGCGGGATCACCCCGGACACCACGATCGCCCTTTACGGCGACAACAACAACTGGTTCGCGGCGTACGCCTACTGGGCACTCAAGTACTACGGCCACGACAAGGTCCAGCTGATCGACGGCGGGCGCGTCAAGTGGGAGAAGGAAGGGCGCCAGTACAGCACAGAGGTCCCAAGCTTTCCCGCGACCGATTACAAGTTCCATGGTTCTCCAAAAGAGGACATCCGAGCGTATCGCGATCACGTGCAGTCGAAGCTTGGCAAGTCCGGGCTGGTCGACGTCCGCTCACCGAAGGAGTACTCGGGTGAGCTGCTCGCCCCCGAGAACCTGCCCCAGGAGGGTGCGCAGCGTGGCGGGCACATCCCGACCGCAGTCAGCATTCCATGGGGTACGGCGGTCAACACTGAGGACGGCACGTTCAAGAGCGCGGAAGAGCTGAAGCAGATCTACGGTGGCAAGGGCATCACGCCCGACCGCGAGATCATCGCGTACTGCCGGATTGGCGAGCGCTCAGCCCACACATGGTTCGTGCTCAAGGAGATCCTCGGCTACGAGGACGTGCGCAACTACGACGGATCGTGGACGGAGTGGGGGAGCTCGATCCGGGTTCCCATCGAGAAGTAATGGCCCTCACCACGATCGACCACTCGGCGCTCAAGGTCAACCAGACGGGGATCGTGGCGACCGTGCTCGTCGCTTTCATCGGCAGCTACTTTGTCAGGGGGCTGCTGGTCTTGATCCCGCTGCTCGCGGTGGTGCTCTTGCTGGGCACCTTCGCACCGCAGCTGGCCCTGTTCAAGCAGATCTACTTCAAGGTCTTGAAGCCGCGCGGCATCGTTAGGCCGCATCCGGTGCAGGACCGGCCCGAGCCCCACAACTTCGCGCAGGGACTGGGTGGCGTTTTCCTGGCGATCTCCTCGGTCTTCCTACTTCCGCTGGCGGTGGTCGGGTTGGCGATCGCTCTCCTCGTCGCGGTGCTGGCGTTCGTCAACCTGGCGTTCGGCTACTGCCTGGGATGCCAGATCTACTACCAGCTCGGCAAAAGGGGCCTGATTCGGGCATGAATTCGCAACTCTGGGCGTTGGCGGTAGCGGGAAGTGTGGTCCTCGCTGCCGCCGGCCTTGAGCTTTGGCGGTCTCGACGCGCGCGTGATCGCGCGTTGGGAGCAACCGCCGCGCCGGCTGTCGGAGCGATCGACCCGTACATCCTCTACTTCACCGGCGAGAGCTGCACTGTGTGCCGCACCCACCAGGAGCCTGCGCTGGCAAAGCTGGCCGGTGTCCGAGTCGACAAGGTCGACGCGATCGCGGATCGCGAGCTCGCCGACCGCTTCCACGTATACACGCTTCCGACCACTGTGGTCATGTCGGCGGAGGGTCGGTCCCTCCACGTCAACTACGGCTACGCGCCAGCCAACAAGCTCGAGCGCCAGCTCGCGGACGCCCGTAGAGGAGACCTGCGAGCAACCGCGACCGCATAGTCGGGATATCCTCCCTGGATGCGCCGTCGCATTGCGCTCCTGGCTGTCACGCTGCTCACGGCGGCCGCGTGCGCGCAATCCCAGGCGAGCCAGAACCACGACCTCGTTCTTGGCGCGATCTACCCCCTGAGCGGACCTCAAGCAGCAGGAGGCAGGGAGGAGCTGGCCGGCGTCAGGGCGGCCCTCCAGCTGGCCGAAACGACGGGAGACCTGAAGGTCCCGGTCCGCTTGCAGGTCGTCGATGCGACAACTCCTCAAGCCGCGAGCGCCGGTGTCGACGAGCTCGTGCGGGACTATCACGTGCCAGCCATCCTAGGCACATACGGAAGCACGATTTCAGCGGCGTCGTCCGCCCGGGCGGAGGAGCTCAAGACCGTTTACTGGGAGACGGGCGCCGTAGCCGATCCCGTCACCGCCCAGCGGCACTACGTGTTCAGGACTGTGGCGACCGGAAGCTCCCTCGGCCGTATGGCAGTCACCTTCACGCATGACGTGCTGATACCGAGGATGAAGCCGGCCTTACCGCGGGTTGTGATCGTGCGCGTGAACGACATCTACGGGCGGTCCGTTGGTGGCGGCGAGCAATCGCTCGCACAGGTGCTCGGCATCCGAGTGGTGGACGTTATCGAGTACGACCCGCACGCATATGACCCCGAGGCGATCGCCGCGCGGGTTGCATCGGACCGGGCCGACTTCCTCTGGGATGTCAGCTACCTCGACGACGGCGTCGCGATCTGGGAGGCGCTGCGGCGCCACGGCGTGGCGCTGAAAGCCGCCATCGGGACGAGCTCAGCGTTCTGCATGCCCGCCTTCAGCCAGCGTTTGGGCTCGGGCTCCGTGGGGGTCTACGCCGCTGACAAGCCGGACGCCGCGATCAGCCCAGCCGCCCTCTCTCCCGCCGCGAGGGGCCTGCTCGTCCAAGCACGCACGATCTATGGCGACGGCAATGGCGGAGCCGGCATGACAATCCCCGCGGTGGCCGGATTCGTCGGTGGCTGGGCGCTCTTCAACAACGTGCTCAGCCACGCGTCTGGCCCGATCACGCCGGACTCGATTCGGTTGTTGGCGCTGAGCGTGGACGTGCCGGTCGGCGACAGCATCAATGGCGGAGGCATCCGGTTCGGCGGCGCGGGAGCCCTGGACGAGGGCCAGAACACGCGGTCTGCGGCGGTCGTCGGGCAGTGGCAGGCGGTCGGCGATATGCGGATCGTCTACCCACCCGCTTACGCGACCGGCTCTCCCATCGAAACGCCCCTCACCCCTAGCCCTCTCCCCTGAAAGGGGGAGTGCTGGCTAACGCCCCCCAACCCCTGCCCTCCCCCCTAAAGGTGGGAGAGAGATTGGGTTCGGACTTAACCTCGTCTACCCACCCGCGTACCACGGGCGTTCCCGATCGTGATGCCAGCGTCTGCCTAGGCGCACCCCAGGGACTTGGCGCTAGACGGCGACGCGCCTTTCGGCCAGGCGCCTGTCGACGGGAATCAAGACAGGTTGGCCGGCGCTTGCGTGGCCCGGATCCCTTCTCTCGCCGAACCGTCGTTCGACGTCGGAGTGCCGTCCATTGGTTCGATGCTCGGCTCCCCGAGGCGTCGGGGAGGCGAGGTCGCTCAGGAACTCCTGTACGGCCAGGTTGACCAGCTTCGAATGAGTGAGGTTGCACGCATGGCCGCCCCCCTCGATCGTGGTCAGCTGGCGGCAGTCGGCAAGGTCGGAACACATCCGCTGAGCCAGCTCGATGTCTATCGCGGCGTCGGCGGTGCCGTGGATCACCAGGGCGGGCGCCTTGATCTCACCGAGCCGGGCGTGAATGTCCTCTCGGCCAACCAGCGCTTCGAACGCGGGGCGCAGGAGCGAGCGCGGCATCTGGCGCCACTTCGCGATCCAGGGCTCGCGACCCGACCACTCGTTTCCGAGGACGATCGCGGCGATCGTCTCCGCCAGCTGGTCGTTCAACCCCTCGGCCTCCCACACGTCGAGCATCACCTTGTAGGTCGCGACCTTATCCGGGTCTTCGCTGCCCGCCTGCGTGCCCAGAAGGATCAGCGCGGACACGCGCTCCGGGTGATTCAGCGCGAAACGGAGAGCCACGAAGCCTCCTTGGCTCATGCCGCCGATCACGGCCCGCTTGATGCCGAGATGGTCTAGCAGCCCCGTCAGGTCGTCGGCCAGGTCCCAATACGTGAACGGGTCGTTGGTCGTCTCGGTTTGGCCGTGGCACCGCGCGTCCCAGGTGATGATCCGGCAACCTGGCTGGCGAGCCTCGACCTGCGGCTCGAACATCTCGCGGTCCATGAGCAGCCCGTGCGCCAGGACGATTGGCCCGAGATCGCCGCCGGTGTCCTCGTAATTGATCCACTGGCCGTTGATCTCGGCTAGGGGCATCTCGGGCGTCAGCTCCTGCCTTCGAGCGCGAGCTGTACTAGGGTGATATCCATCCAGCGGTCGAACTTGTGCGCGGCGTCCCGTATCGTGCCGACCACCTCGAACCCAAGCTTGGAATGGAGCTGGAGGCCGGCTCGATTGTCGGTAGCGATCGTGGCCACGATCGTGCGGTAGCCCAGCCCGCGCGCCTCTTTGATGAGCTCCGCGAGCAGTGCCTTACCGATGCCACTCCCATGGTGGACAGGATCGACGTACACGAGATCCTCCACGATGTCGAAGCCGCGCTGGTTCCACGGGAACAGGCGCGCCCAACCGATCACCCCGCCTTCGTCTGTGGACACTATCAGCTTCGAGCGCTTTCCGTGTGCCTCCCACCAGGCGGCGGCCTCCTCCGTGCCGAGCGGCTCGGAGTCGATGGTGGCGAACGTTTGGTTCACCGCCCAGTTGTAGATGCCGACTATCGCCTTCAGGTCATCATGGGTGGCCGCCCGGATGGTGAAGGCCCGAGTCCCCCTTGCCAAGAACCAATTGGATCACGAACCGGGGTCCCATGTCCGGCGGTCTGATACCTTCGCCCGATGGATCGCCAGCGCGGCCCCCGAATTTCGTGACGACCGCACGCCGGCCTCACATGAAGACCAAGCTGCCTGGGCCTATTGCGGCGGAGCTGATCGCCCGCGACGCCAAGGCGATGTCGCCCAGCTTCACTCGCGCCTATCCCTTCGTGATGGAGCGGGGTGAGGGGTGTTGGGTCACCGACGTCGACGGCAACACCTTCCTGGACTTCACGGCCGGCATCGCAGTCAACACCACGGGGCACTCGCACCCCAAGGTCGTGGCGGCGATCGAGGAGCAGGCGAAGCGCTTCCTGCACATGTCCGGCACCGACTTCTACTACCGCTCCGAGATCGAGCTGGCCGAGCGCCTCGAAGCGAAGATCCTGCCTGGCACGCCGGCAAAGGTCTTTTTCACCAACTCCGGCGCTGAGGCGATCGAAGGCGCTATGAAACTGGCGCGCTATGCCTCCGGCCGCCCAAGCTATATAGCCTTTATCGGGGGGTTTCACGGAAGGACATTCGGGGCCCTGTCGCTCACTGCATCAAAGGCGAGCCAGCGGCGCCGGTTCGCACCTCTCTTATCGTCCGTCTTTCACGCCCCATTCCCGTCGGCCTCTCGCGGCGTGACCACCGATGAGACCATGGCGCGGCTGGAGGAACTGTTCAACACAGTCGCCCCGCCAGAGAGCGTGGCCGCCGTGTTCGTCGAGCCGATCCAGGGTGAGGGCGGCTACCTGGTGCCACCCGACGACTTCTTGCCGCAGCTGCGCGAGCTCACGTTAAAGCA
Organism: Candidatus Dormiibacterota bacterium; assembly: GCA_030946685.1. Taxonomy (GTDB): domain Bacteria; phylum Chloroflexota; class Dormibacteria; order Dormibacterales; family Dormibacteraceae; genus Palsa-872. Next base: position 23,156 of record JALYYG010000036.1, read on the forward strand.
CGGCATTCTTCTCGTCGCTGATGAGGTCCAGTCCGGCATGGGACGCACGGGCCACCTTCTAGCGGTGGAGCACTGGGACGTCGAACCCGACATCGTGTGCTTGGCCAAAGGCATCGCCTCTGGGCTCCCCCTGGGTGCGTTCATCGCACGGGCGGAGCAGATGAGCTGGCCGCCCGGCTCGCACGGCAGCACCTTCGGCGGCAACCCGGTCGCCTGCGCTGCAGCGCTGGCCACGCTGGACCTCCTGGAGGACGGCCTGATGGAGAACGCGTCGCGGGTCGGAGCGCAGCTCCAGGACGGGCTGCGAGAGATCGCGCAAACGCACCCGCAGGTCACCGACGTCCGGGGTCTCGGGTTGATGGTGGCGCTGGAGCTCAAGACCGCGGACCTTGCAGCCCAGCTCGTTCAGCGCGCGTTCGAACGCGGATTGCTGCTGCTCACGGCCGGCGCGCGCGCAGTCCGTATCTGCCCACCGCTCGTTTTGGATCACGAAGAGGCCGCGACAGGCCTGGAGATCATCGCCTCAGCCCTCTAGGTGGGGAACCTGACACGGAGCTTGTCGATTGCCGCGCTTACGATGAGGTCGGCGAGCACCTCCATCGAAGCGTCGGCGGCCCTATCGTCTGCTCCCAGCCTGGCCGCGGACTTCAAACGCTGATCGTCGATCACCGCGATCGTGGCGCGCACCTGCGCGTCGATCGCCATACGCAAAGTGTCGGAGCTCTGGCTTGTCGAGTCACGGACAAAACCGGAGAACTGCGTGACGAAGACACCGGTCAGCTGGTTGAGCGCGCTCGGCTCCGCCGAGCCGGTGGACGCCGAGGCGTAGGTGATCATGGCCGTGTCCTTCGCCGCCCAGATTTGGTTGAAGCGGGTCCCGACCGATGCACCGAACAAGCCGGCGAACAATGTGCCGACCGCGTCGGTAGTGTTTGCGAGCGCGCCGACCGCAGCGGTCTCCTCCGCGTCGCGGCCCCGGGTCGCGGCGCTGGTCGCCATGGTCGCCAGGAACGCATGCTCCTGCAGCAGACTGTTCATTGACACGCGCAGATCCACGGCTGGGCTCGATGGGTTGCCGGGGAACTTGTCAGGGAACTTTTGAGCGATCTTCGGCGCGAGCGCATCACCGATCCTGGAGGCCTGCGCGTACACAAGGCGGATGTCGGCGTACAGCCTCAGATAGTCCGGTGCGAACTGATCGTCGATGATCGCCTTCGTTTCGAGCCCATGCTGAAACACCAACTGCTGGATCTGATCCATAGGGATCTGGGTCGCGGTTGCAAGGAACTGCGAGAACTGTGGAACGAAAGCGCTGACGAGGCTGGACATCGCGCCGTCGGCCTTTCCAGTGTTGTGCGTGACCAGCCCGATCGTGTAGTTGACGAAATAGTCGTTTTGCGCGCTCCAGATCTGGTCGAATCTGGTTGCGGCGGTGTCACCCAGGGCGGAGCGCACCAGTTCGGTGAGGTCGTTGCCGTTCGCGGTCAACATGTGGAGGTAGCTGGTGTACTCATCTGCCCTGCTCCCGGCCGCCGACGACTCTTTGGCAATGGCGATCACGTGCTCACCGAGAAGTAGGTCCAGCCGCGTGCGCAGGTCGGCGGCCTTGGACTCTGTGGGATTCACAGCGATTGGGCTGGCCGTCGCAAGGGGTGGCGCCGATGCCGACGGTCCAGGGTAGGTCGCGCAGCTGAGGAGCATCACCGCTGCGAGTGCCGCCGCAGCGAGGACGCGAAAGGTTCTCAAAGCACCGCCATCCTAAGCGGCTAGGATCAGGCCACCTTGCCGGAATGGCTGCTGGTGGATGGATCGAGCCTCATCTTTCGGGCTTTCTACGGCGTGCCCCAAACCACGCGAGCGCCGGATGGCACTCTCGTCAATGCCGTGCGGGGGACCATGGATACTCTCGCCCGCCTGATCACCGAACGCAAACCCAAGCGATTGGCGATGGCTACGGATGAGGACTGGCGCCCGGATTGGCGCGTCGAGCTGCTGCCAAGCTACAAGGAACACCGGACCGCGGAGCCCGTACCGCCCGACCTCGACCCTCAGATGCCGGTGGTCATGGAGTGCCTCGCCGCGGCGGGTATAGACGTGGTCGGGGTTGCCGGCTACGAAGCCGAGGACGTCATTGCGTCGCTGGTGGCGCGTGTCGAGACCCCCATCGAGATCTACAGCGGGGACCGGGACCTGTTCACCCTCATCCGCGACCGTGACATCGTCGTCCTGTACCCGGAGAAGGCCGGCCTCGCAGTGGTGGACGAGGCTGAGGTGGAGCGACGATATTCGATCCCCGGGCGAGCGTACGCGGACTTCGCGATTCTGCGTGGCGATCCCTCCGACGGCCTGCCTGGCATCGCCGGTGTCGGCGCCAAGAAGGCGGCTGACCTGGTGCGGCGGTACGGCTCGGTGGGCGCGATGCTCGAGGCGGGAATCTTCCGGGCGGCGGACGCCGATTACCTGGACAAGGCTCGTCGCATCGTGCCACCGGTGAGCGACCTCGAGATTGAGGTCCCGGGCGGCCGGCGAGATCGGTGGCCGGATGATCCCGCTCGAGTCGAGGAGCTAGGACGGCGCTATGGAGTTGCGAGCTCCTTCGATAGGTTGCTCAAGGCCCTGGCCTTGATGCCTTGAGCGTCAAGCGGTTGCAACCCAAGCCTCTCCTATCAAGGGAAATGCAGGCTGACGCCCCTCACCCCTAGCCGTCGCCCCTGAAGGGGTGAGGGAGGCAAGGTTCGGACTTTATCTACATTTGGCTTCGTGGTAGTAGGGCTGTGCGTATCTTGCAAGCACTCCCGGACGGTCAATACGCCGCGGAGCACGTTCTGGATGTGCGAGCTGTCTCGAACCGACACGTCATTTCCGCGCTACCCGCGCCTGCCCGTCCTGCGGTGTCGGGGCTTCGAACCGGGCGCTAGGGAGCCGGAATCCCCTCTACCCGGAGAAGGCCCATAGGGGATCCAGCACCAGGGTCGAACGATGCGGTCGTCCTCCCATCCGCCATCGAGAGCGCGGCGATCGCACCGGCGTCGTTCAGCACGTAGATCACATTTCCGTCCGGGCTCCCCGCCAGACTCCAAACCGTCCAGCCGGTCAGGGCACGGGTGCCTGCGCTCAATGTGGCGGTGTCGACCCAGACAACACCGGTCTTTCCAGCCATCACCAACGTCCGATCGTCGTGGCTGAGCAGAGAGCCGTTGGGTCCGAACTCTTTGGCCTGGACATTCTGAGCGACGACGCTCGCGGCTGGCCCGCTGGAACCAACATGGCCGGTGCGCACGACCGTCGGCGTGTACCCATCACGGTTGTCGATCTGCGTCACAACTCCCATGGCGCCGTTGGCTGCATAGAGGTGCCTGCCATCTGCGCTGAGCGCGAGCGACCACTGGAATGCCTCAGCGTTCGATGACAATCCAGATCCGGGTAGGTCGAGGCAGAACGCATACGGTTGGCTCAGGTTGAGGGCGTGGACGAAGGCTCCCCCCTTGTCTCGTGCGTACACGCTGTACAGCCACTGGCCGTCCGGCGACGCGACGCTGGAAAGCCTTACGCCCGTCATCGGCTCGACCGAGCCGCCTTTGTCGACCACGGTGTAAGAACCAAGTTGACCCGCGGCGATCTCATAGACGCGCACCCGATAGCTGCTTTTATCCGATGCGCCGGTGTATTCGATCACGTACACCCGCTGGCCGTCGTTGCTGACCGCGTCGAAATTGAAGAGACCCTTGAGGTCGATTCGGGCAGCCACCTTGAACTCTGATGTGTCCGCAACGAGCATGTGTGTGGCGGTCGCCTGGCCGCTCGCAGTGCGGTCAAAGGCCTGCAGCACGAGCCAGCGGCCGTTCTGAGAAAGGCCACCCCGAATGCCGGTGATCGTCGCAGGGGGCATATCAAAGGAGCGGGGCAGCTGCATACCTTGCAGGACCACTCCGCTGCGTGGGTCGATGTCCTGCAGAGTTGTGGAGCTGAGCGCGTAGAAATGCCTTCCGTTGGGTGAAAGCGTTCCCCAAGGCAGGCGGCGCTCAGTTGCTTTGGAGCGTGCGTCGATGACGGCCACGATTTGCGTGCTGGTTGTCGAGGCTGCTTCGTACAACTTGTAGCCGCTGGAAAGGACGGGTCCCTCCGCTGCCTTACCGCAGCCGGCCACCACCACCAGGGTTCCCACCGCCGCACACAGAAGGCCTCGCATGTACTTCACCTCGCCTTCCATACACCGCTCAGACGGTGTCGGTTCCCGCCGATCTACCCCAGCGAGGCGGCGATCTGCAGCGCTTGGGCCTTGGTCAGGTTGCCTTCGATGCGAACCACGCTGCCGCCCTTGTTGATCAAAAGGGTGTTGGTGGCAAGCCTGAGCGTCTCATATCGAACCTGACCAGCGCTGTCCACGAAGACGAACACGTGCGGGGCGCCCGCGATCCAGTATCCCGAGCTGCCTGCGACGGTCACCGGCTCGATGGTGGTTCCTGGCCCGATCATCTTGCCGAAAAACTCGCTGTTTACCGAACCGCGAGCCTCGGTGATCAGCACGCCGACGCCGGTCTCACCGGCGGCCGGTAGGCCCTGTCGAGCCGCGTACACCAGCGTCACCTCTCCACCCGACGGAGCATCCGGGAGCGGCTGGAGATACACCTCGGCAGGCTGGCCCAGCGAGGCAGGCACCAACAACTGCCATTTGAGCGCTGCGCGAGCTTGCGGAAGCGTTGTCGGCTCCCCGAGCCCCAGACGCTGGCCTAAGGGACCAGGAGGGAGTGGAGTCGGGGTCGCGAGGTGCGGCACTGTTCGAAAGAACGTATGCAGGTTGATCCAGCTCGCGATTGCGTCGCGGCTGGGAGGGTAGGCTGCGAGCGCGGCCAGGACCAGCATCGCGGCGGCCGCGGCAAGAGCCCAGCGCCTCTCGAAGCGGGGCCGCCGTGCCGCGATTCGTAGGCGGACGGCAGGGGCGAGGTTCGGGGTGGCCGGCCATTCGAGGTCAGCGCCCAAACGGCTCAGCTGCTGCTCCAGCTCGATCAGCTCAGGCAATCGAGGCCCCTTCGACGCGCGCTCGAAGCCTGCTCAACGCTCGTGACAGGCGCGACTTCACAGTGCCTTCGGGGATCCCCAGCGCCGCCGCCGTCTCCTCGCTGCTCAGCTCCAGGAAATAGCGGCTGGCGATCACCAGCCTGTCCTCCTCGCTGAGCTCGTTGACGAGTCCCAGCAGGCGCTTCGTGTCCTCGGCAGCGACGGCTGCCGCCTCGGGGGATGGGGCCGCACCCCCCGGGCGGAAGCTGTCGGCCAAGCGAAGCTCGACCTGGCGGCGGCGACCGCTCGAGCGCATGCGGTTGCGCGCCTCGTTGGCGACGATCTTCAAGAGCCAAGGCCGGGGCTCGGCGCTGGGGCGGAAGCTCGCCAGCGCCCTGAACGCCTTAACAAAGGCCTCCTGGGTGGCGTCCTCGGCGTCAGCTGCCGAGCCAGTGATCACATATGCGGTTCGAAACGCCATCTGCTGGTATCGCTGCACGATCTCCTCATAGGCGGCCGTCTCACCGCGCTGAGCGCGCGCGAACAGCTCGGCATCGTCCGTTGGTCGGCCCTCCATCGGATCGCATGTATTACACCGATCGCCGCATGATGGTTCCGGCTGAGTTGCAACCGGTCAGCTCAACTATGTGTTTGGGAGAGTGATGGAAGGCGTCGAGCGGCTGTTCGAACGGATGGTGCGCGAGCATCAGCACCGGGTCTACGCCGTCGGGTTCGCGCTCACAGGCAACCGGCACGATGCGGAAGAGGTCGCACAGGACACGTTCATGCGCGCGTACCGTGCCCTGGCCACTTATCCGCCCGAGAGAATTCGCGAGCTCAAGCAGACACCGTGGCTGCATCGCATCGCGGTCAACGTGGTCAGGAACCGCGCGCGTGGCGCCAAACCGCGCACTGCCGAGCTGAACGGCAGCGAGTCCGACCATGCGCCGGGTCCGGAATCGCGCGCCTTGCAGCGCGCTGAGATGGACGACCTTGCTTGCCGGTTGGCTGGCCTTCCGCCCCGCTATCGCGAGGCCGTCGTGCTCCGGTACGTGCGCGAGCTGTCGTACGAAGAGGTCGCGGAAGCGTTGGACCAGCCCGTCGGCACAGTCAAATCCAACGTGCACCGCGGCCTGAAACTACTTAGAGGAGAGGACCATGACCGCGCTGATGGCTGAACTGACAAAGCTGGGCTCACTGAAGGCGCCCACCGGCTTCGCCGACCGAGTCCTGATTGAAACCGGAATGGCGGATTCGTACGCCCGTTTCGAGACCATGCTGGGCGAGGTCTATGTGGCCTGGAACCGGCTCGGGGTTTCGGCCGCCGCCCGCTCGGCGTCAGCATCCGAGTTCGAGGACTGGTTCCAGAGGGACGTGGGCAGGCCGCTGGTGCCGGCGCCTGCGCCGGCCGACCTCGCCTCGAAGATCGACGACGAGCTCAACGGCAAGCGCCGCATGCGATTCGACCTGCGTGGGCTGACCGAGTTCGAGCAGGCCGTCCTTCGCAAGACCTACCAGATTCCCCGCGGTGAAGTGCGGCCGTACGGCTGGGTTGCCCGCGAGATCCGGCGCCCGGCCGCTGTGAGGGCCGTCGGCACCGCTCTGGCTAACAACCCGATCCCCTACTTCATCCCGTGCCACCGTGTCGTTCGCACGGATGGCGAGATCGGCAACTATGGAGGGGGCGGTCCGGAGGCGAAGCGGGCGATCCTCACCATGGAGGGCGTCCAGGTGAGTCGCCTCCAGGAGCTCGCGCGCGCTGGAGTCCGCTATCAGGGAGTGCGCACGACGAAGGTCTTCTGCTACCCGACGTGCCACACCGGACGGCATGCCCTCGAGAAGAACATCGTTTGGCTGCACGATGTGGCGAGCGCCCGGGCCGCGGGCTTCCGGCCGTGCAAGGTCTGCCGCCCTGCCGC
>JALYYG010000074.1 GCA_030946685.1 Candidatus Dormiibacterota bacterium
CCCGCGGATCGCGCTGGGGGAGAATCTCGTCGCGCGCGGTCGCGAGGCGCATCACACCCTCGCGGTGTACGGTTCCGGCTTCGTCGACGTAGCCGCGCGGCAGCGCGAAGGCTAATTCCGTGTGCAGGGTCGAGGCGGAGGTCGAGCGATCGACCTCCGCCATGCTGGATACCGGACTCACTTGACCCGCTCGAAGCCTTCCATGACAATCGTGGCTTCCTCGGTGACAACGTCGTTGGACCCGGCCTTGAGGCTCCCCGTGCTGAGCTTCGAAGGCCAGGCGTTGATGAAGTTCCAGCGCGCGATCTCGCCGGCTTCGTAGTCGTAGAGGATCACGGAGCCGTTCTTGCGGGCTTCCTTAATCTTGCCGTCGAGCGCGGCCTTGTGCCATTTGTAGAGCTCCATCGACACGTTCTTGGCCCGCTTCAGCGTCAGCGTCGGCGTCTTGTGGGCGCCCGGGATCTTCTTGATGATCATCTTGCCGTCGGGGCCGTTCTCCTTCAGCTCGGTGACGTCCATCTCGGAGGTCAGCCCACCGACCTCGGTGAACTGCGCGATGGTCGTGCCGTCTACCTCGATCGCGAAGTTACGGGCCGCGATCGCATCGTTGTTCGATACATTCGGAATGCCGCTTGCCATTTATCCTCCTTATTCGCTAAGCGATGTGCCGCCCGAGAACTGGGCGATCTTGAAGACGACGAACTCCGCGGGTTTCACCGGCGCGATGCCGATCTCGACGATGAGCTGTCCGGCGTCGATCGTTTCGGATGTGTTCAGCTCGCCATCGCACTTGACGTAGAACGCTTCGCCGGGCGTCGCCCCGAAGAGCGCGCCGTCGCGCCAGACTCGAACCAGGAACGCACTGATGGTGCGCTTGACCCGCTCCCACAGCGCCATGTCGTTGGGCTCGAAGACCACCCACTGGGTGCCCAGCAGGATGGAACCCTCGATGTAGTTGAAGAGCCGGCGGACGTTGATGTACCGCCAGGCCGGATCGCTCGACAGGGTCCGTGCGCCCCAGACCCGGATACCGCGGCCGGGGAAAGCGCGAATGACGTTGACCCCCTGCGGGTTGAGGAGGTCGTGCTCGCTCTTGGTGACCTGCAGTTCGAGGGAGATCGCGCCGCGGACGACTTCATTCGCCGGTGCCTTGTGCACGCCGCGGGTATCGTCGCTACGGGCCCAGATGCCGGCCATGTGGCCGCTCGGCGGAACGAAATTCGCCTGGCCGGCGAGGGGGTCGAAGACCTTGACCCACGGCCAATAGAGGGTGGCGTACTTCGAGTCGTAGCCCGCCTTGTCTACCCGCCACTCGCGAACCTGCTGCGCGTTCATGCCGGGCGGGGCATCGAGAATAGCGACCCGGTCGCCCATCAGCTCGCAATGGGCAATCATCGCCAGTTGCACGGCCTTTACCTGCTCGGAGTCGATCATGCCGCGCTGGTAGGCCGCCATCAGGTCGGGCACGGCGAGCATCGTGACGGTGTCGACGGCTTCGAGACCTGCGAACCCGGTGCGATCGGCGGAGTTGCCCACGTACTCATCCGGGGTGACCCGGGCGGGCATCGTGCCGCCGCCGCCCTGAAGCGTAACCTTGCCCGGGGCGGGGACCTTTTCCAGTGCACCGGCGGTCCCGATCTCCTCGAGCTGGATTAGCTTCGACGCGGTCTTCACGGCCGTAAGGACGTTGTTCTTGCCCTTGCGCGTCGTGACGTTGTCGTACTCTTCGCGATCCTTACCGCGCGTGATGATGAGCTTGAAGGTGTCCTCGGACGGTTGCGAGGCTTCCGCAACCTCGACCTGGATGTCGTTGCCCGGCTGACCGCCCTCCAACGCCAGGACGCGATACCCGGCCAGCGACTTGTCCTTCGCGCTTGGCAGTTCCGCCTGGGCTGAAGGCGCGTGGCCGTCGGCACCGATCCGGACGATATAGGCGGATCCACCGCCGTTCAGGAAGTAGCCATAGACGGAGTGCGCGAGGTATGACCCTTCCAGGAAGCCACCGAAGGTCTGCGAGTACTGGCTCCAGTTGGTGACCAGCGTCGGGCTGTTGACCGGGCCTTTCTCGGCGAGGCCAACGAAGGCCGCCGTCGCCGTTCCAACGCCTTCAATCGGGCGTGAGCCGGCTTCGACCTCCTCTACGTATACACCGGGCGATAGGTAATTGGGCATGGGCAATCTCCTCCCTGTTGATGGCCGTCAGGTACGGTCCGAGCGTCGCATCGGCGCCCGTTCGCCACAAGGGACGAGCGGGCCAGTGAACGGGAAACCGGCAGTGCCCGAAGGGACGGCCGGCTGTGCTCGAGGCTGCCCGTTCAGGCAGGAACTTGACCCCAAGGGCTGCCCGCAGGCAACTTGTGAGATAACGCCGCAACGGCAAACCTAGGGGGCGATGATCCAGGACGTGGATGAGTCGCTGCGCGCCCTCGTAAAAAAGGACGCCCTCAACGGATCAAAGGCCGACATTGCCTTCGATGCGCCCAACAAGGAATGGTCATCACGCCGCAACACCCCCACGGTGGACCTGTATCTCTACGACATCCGTGAGGACCTTGAGCAGCGCGAGGTGATGTGGGAGGACATCCGCGGCGATTCGCGAGATCCCCGGTTTGTCACCGAACGCCGACCTCCGCCGCGCCGATTCAAACTCTCCTATCTCGTCACCGCATGGACGCAGCGGCCCGAAGACGAGCACCGGCTGCTCTCTGCGCTGCTGGCATGCTTCCTGCGCCACCCAACGATGCCGGCCGAGGCGCTCAGCGGGACCCTCGTCGACTCGCGGCAACCAATCCTGCTCAACATCGCGCTCCCACCCCCGCAGGACCGGTCGATCTCCGACGTCTGGTCGGCGTTGGGCGGCGAGCTCAAGGCCTCTCTCGACCTGGTTGTGAATGCGCCCTTCGAAATCAAGGTGGCGATACCAGCCGGTCCGCCCGTCCTGGAAGAGCCGCGATTCAGCTTCGGCGGACGCGACGGTGAAACGAGAGGCGGCAAGGCTCGCCGGGGCGCAGCCGCAGCGGATGCCAAGCCGGTCGGCGCGCCCGGACCCGGCGGGCCCAAGGCCGCGGGGCGGCTCAAGCCGGGCGAGCCGGTCAACAAGCCGGGTGTCACGCCTGACCAGGAAGAGCTCGTTCGCTCGGGCAAAGAGAAGCAGCCCGGCCGAATCCTGCGCATCCGCGGCGTCAACCGTTCCTGAGCCCATGTCGGCGCCAGGCCTGACAGCTACCGCCGACCCATCGCTAATCCATGTTCTTCGTCGCCTCGAGTTGATCGAGGCGCGCGTCCGCGCGGCTGTCGCGCGCCGCCGTGCGACGGATCCGGAGACGGACGACCGCTTTCGAGGGCTTTATATCTCGCAGGTGCATGTCGACCGGTTACTGTCCGAGAAGTCTGCCCCCGCGGCACCTGACGCGGCCGCGGCGAAGGCGCGTGACGAGATTGAAGCCGCGGCTGACGCTGCGGAGCGAGATGGAGCCAACCTGAGGTTGCGCCGCCTGGCCCGCAATTTTCACCTCGACGAAATCGACATCGAGTTACTCCTGATCGCGATGGCCCCCGACGTCGAGGCCCGTTTCGAGCGCTTGTACGGCTACCTGCAAGACGATGTGTCCCGTCGCCGCGCCAGCGTCGGTCTCGGCCTCGAGTTGTGCGGTTTGCCATCGAGCAGCGCCTATGCTCGGAGCCGTCTCGCGGCCGGCGCCCCGTTGGTGGATGAGTACCTCGTGCAGGTCGACGAATACGAGCGGCCCGTGCTCACCAGGCCGTTGCGCGTGCCCGATCGCGTGGCGGCCCATTTGCTGGGAAGCGACATCGCGGACGCCGTGATCGCAGCCCTGGCTTATCAATGCGAACAATCAACGCCCGAGCAGGCGGCGACCCTGGTTCGCTGGATGCGTGACACTGAAATTCCCTCCCTCTCTGGGGGAGGGCAGGGTGGGGGGTCGAAACTTGCCTACATTCGCGAGCGCCCAGGCGCATCCGGAGCCGCGCTTGCATCGAGTGCCTTCGAGCAGGTCGGTCGCCCCACGCTGGCGTTGGATCTCGAGCGCCTGCGGCCAGAAGATGACGTGCCGCTCGTGGCCGCCCTGGCCGCCCGCGAGGCCGGCCTGACCGGAGCGGGCATCGTTGCCGGCCCCGTCGAGGTCCTGATCGCCCGAGGACTCCCCGCGGTCCGCGCCTTTTCCGAGATGCCGGCCTTGGTCGTCGTGGTTGGTGCTCGGAGCTGGGATCCGGGCTGGGCACGCGACGTGCCCTTCGTCTGTGAGGCCCCGATTCCCGATGCACTCCAGCGCGCAGAGCTGTGGCGTCGGAATCTCAATGGGGATACACCCACAGGGCTCGACCTGGCAGGTACCATGGCTCAATTCCGTCTGACGGCGGAGCAGGTGCACCGAGCGGCGCGCGCGGCCCGCATGGAGGCGCACGCTCGTGAGGTTCCGTTAAACGAGGAGGAGCTCAAGGCGGGGGCGCGTGCCCAGAACGCCGCGGGTCTCGAACGCCTGGCGCGCCGCATCCAGCCTGCAGTCGGCTTCGTCGATCTGGTTCTGCCGCCCGACACCATGGCACAGCTCAAGGAACTCCTCACGCGCGCGCGCTATCGCGAGCAAGTGCTCGACGTCTGGAAGATGGGCGGCCCCTCGGCACGCCGGCGCGGGCTGACCGCCTTGTTCGCCGGTCCCTCGGGCACGGGCAAGACGATGGCGGCCGAGGTGCTCGCCAGGGAGCTCGGCCTTGATCTGTACACGGTTGACCTGGCAACCGTCGTCGACAAGTACGTCGGCGAGACTGAAAAGAACCTCGACCGGATCTTCGCCGAAGCCGAGCGTGTCAACGGCGTGATCCTCTTCGATGAGGCCGACGCGCTGTTCGGCAAGCGCTCCGAGGTGAGCGATGCGCACGATCGCTACGCCAACGTCGAGGTGGCCTACCTGCTACAGCGTATGGAACTCTTCGATGGCATCGCCATCCTGGCCACCAACCTGCGCGCCAATCTGGATGAGGCATTCACCCGCCGCCTGGATTCCCTGGTCGATTTCCCCGAGCCCGAAGCCGAATACCGACGGCGGCTATGGGAGCGAAGTCTGGGAACCACCATGCCACGGGCTTTCGATCTCGACCTGGCATTTCTGGCTGAGTCGTTCAAGCTTTCCGGCGGCGCGATCCGCAACATCGCGGTGGCCGCCGCCTACGCGGCTGCGGAGGCCATGCACCCGCTCGAAATGGGCGATCTGGTGCGCGCTACCCAGCGCGAATATACGAAGCTTGGCCGGATGGTCGTCGAATCAGAGTTCGGGCCCTACTACCAGTATCTGAGCGAACGCGCGGCTGACTAGCGCCGGCTCCCGGCCGGGGTCCGTACCAAGGCGGAATTCCAGGACATCGCGACCCTGAGTTGGGTCCGCTGACCCTGGTTGTGGACAGCATCGACGTCGCCGCTCGTCATGGCGCGAATCTGGGCCATTTCGGCTTCGAGCGCGGCAGCGGGACGGGCTTCGGTATAGACGCTCGCGCAAATCTTTTGGACCGCGGTCACGTCCTCCGCCGATACCCAGCCTTCGAGCAGACGCTTGATCATGCGGATCTTCTCGCCAACCGGCTGGCTCCCAATGGCCTCGGGAGTTTGATCGATGGTCCACTCTCGAATCACGGTGTCGCCCCATTCAACGGCCCCCGGCGTGGGCGCTGAAATATCGCCCGACACCGTTCCCATGTGCGGGCCAAAGGTGTCGATCAATGAAACGACGAACGGCCCGAAAATGTGGTCGAAGCAATACTTGCGTAGCGCTGGTTGCCAGTTCTCGAGTGATAGGTCTTCGCCTTGCCACCGCACCTTATTCGGGAAACTCGCGGCGATTCCCTGGGTGCTGTGCGAACTCGTTCCGGTCGCGATGAGCTCCGCGATGTGGGCCTGCGAGGCCCGGGCGGCATTGCTAGCATGTTCAGATCCTGCGCTGCTCTCGAGCATGTGGGCGTCGCCATAGAGCTTGAAGGCCTGACCAGTGCCGGAGACAACCTCTAGCCCTTTCTCATTGAACTCGTCGTGGACGCTCCCCGAGGCCTTCTGGACTGCGGCGCTATTCAGGAAGGCGAGGTAATTCTCGTATGCCTGCTGCTTCGTCACCCCCGCCGATGCCTGCACGCCAGAGGCGTCGATGCGCTGCTCGCGAGTCGCCTGCTCTTCGGCGGTCTGCGGGTCGGTAGACGACTTGGCGCCGCGGTAGAGGCTTCCGCCGGCCAGTCTCCGCTGCTGCCCCGACGTCATCTTTTGCAGCTTGTCCCAGTTCTCGAGGATCAACGGATCATCCTGGTGGGCCGGATTCTGGTTGTACTCCTGAACCCATTCCACGAACCACTGCATAACCAGGGTCTTGTTGATCAGGTGGCCCGCTGCAAACGCATCCTGGAGAAAGTGATCCGCGTAACCGTTGTTCAGCCATGCTTCCTGGCTTTTCTGTTCGCCTTCTTTCTTCTTGGCGCGATCTCGACTCAGAGCATGCGCGCTCGCGGCGGCCGCCGCGGCATTCTCGTGGAACTCGCGCCAGCGAAACCAGTTGAAGGGCGCGAAGTGACACGCGTTTCGCGCGACCAGCGCTTGATACTTGTTCTTCCCCAGGCCCTTCGTGACCTCGTTGAGCTGGTCGAGTTCGTCCTTGCCAGCAAGCACGTAGCTCTGACCGGCTGCCGGTGCCGCCTTGTCGAACGCAGCATGCTCGCGAACGTCGCCCGTGAGAAAGGGAAGGGTCTCGTTCAAGAGGTCCGTCAGTCGGTTGTAGCCCTCCTGGCGCACGGACTGCAGGATCGGCAGCAGCACGTCTTTCGGTGCATTCCGAATAGCCTCAGGATTGGCGAGATAGTCGGGTAACGTATTCAGCTCTCCATAGGTGAGCACGAGCCCGTTGGGAAGCGTGACGACCCGGACGTGAAATTTCTTGTCTTCACCAGCTTTTTGACCCTCGGCCCAGCGTGCCTCGACGTCAGCCGCCGTGACCTTCTCTGGCTCTCGCATCCAGAGTTCCAGGCGCCGGAGTTCGGTCTTCAGGGCGTGAATTCGATCGTCGCGCTTCAGGCCGCCGGAAAGCGCCTTCATTTCTGACGGCGTCGCATCTCCCAGCAGGCGATGTTCAAACGAGTCGTGGCGCTGCACAGTGGGATCGCCGGCAACGCCCTTGCCTCTTTGGGGCGCGACGAGGTCGCTGACCGCGGCATTTCCGGCCAACTTCTGAAGACCAATTAGCGAGTCGACTAAGCCGGGTCCCTGTGGAAGCCGGGTCCCAGAACGGTCGATAGGCTTCTGCTGTGGTTGCCGTCGCGAATCACGCTCCCGCCCGCGCATCCGGTTCAACGCGCGCGGCGCCTAGGCCTCGTCGTCCGCAGGCGCCTCCTCATCGGCTGCTGAGGCGCGCTGAATGAAGGCGCCCTGGACCGCCTCCTCGGGCACCGCCTCCTCCTCAGGACTGGCGGCGCGCTGAACCGAGGAGGACGTGGTGGTCGCCGGCGCTGCTGCGGCCTGCGACGACATGACTCGATCCGCCGTGCTCTCCGCCGCCTGTTCGAAGCTGTCGGACGGGCTGCTCACACTGATTCCTCCGGGCGCTGGCGTGCCATCAACCGGGCCGGACCGCTGCTGCACGACATGGGTCAGCTCGTGGGCCAGCATCCGTTGGCCGGATTCACTCCCGGGCGAGTACTTGTCTGACTGGAAGACGACATCGTTGCCGACCGTGTAGGCGTACGCCTGAACGGAGCGCGCCGACTCGGTGGCCTTTCCGTCGGTGTGGACCCGGACGTCGCTGAAATCGGCGCCAAGGCGCGACTCCATGAAACCGCGAGTGTCGCGATCGAGCGGCGACCCCCCTCCAGAGCCAACAACGTCCTTGACAAGGGACGGCTCCTGTTCCTCGATAGCGGCGCTCACGGTGGCATTGCCTGCGGTCTTTTGCAGGTGCATCACCGCGGACGGCGTTAGGACGTCCGTGCGGCCGTGTATCAGGGCTTCCGGGCCCACGGAGTCGGCCGCGTCATTGCGCTTGGCTGGCGCCTGATGGATCTCGGGATTGGTCAGAAGATCGTTTTCGTGCGATTGCATGCTTATGCCTCCACTCACGCTTCTACCGACAGGCGCGCAAGGTCCTTCGAGCTGATCTCACTCCAATTGGCCTCTGGGGTCAACGCTCAACGGCGCAGGTCTC
>JALYYG010000080.1 GCA_030946685.1 Candidatus Dormiibacterota bacterium
TGTAATTTCTGTGGCACTTTCCTTCGGGTCGCCCCGACTGGGTGTTACCCAGCGCCCTGCTCTTTGGAGCCCGGACTTTCCTCCAACCGCTTATTAGGTCGGCGGTCACCCGTCCGCCTCGGCCCGATGCGAATTCTACCCGTGGGGTGTGGCTTTCTTAACCTGGGCGTCCAGCGCCAGGTTGGCGAGCTTATCCGCACCACGGTTGCTGTCCCGCTCCACGTGATCGATGGAAACGTCTGGGAACTGCTTCAAGAACTCGGCCGCCTGCCGGTGGAGGCGTTCCAGATGGGGTTTCTTGACCTTGTACTTTCCAGCGAGCTGCTCGACGACTAATTTTGAATCCAGGTAGACCTCCAGGCGATCTGGTTTCCAGTCCGCCACCGCCTTGAGGCCGTCGATCAGAGCCTGATACTCGGCTTCGTTGTTGGTGGCGGTACCGATAAAGCGGTGGAACGTGCGCAGCCTGTTCCCCTGGTCGTCTTCGATGACGACGCCAATTGCGGCCAGGCCAGGGTTGCCACGTGAAGCGCCATCGGTGCGCAGGCGCAAGGTCTTCTTCAGGCGAGCACCAGGATCCGGCCGCAGTTCTCGCAGTTGACGATGTCGTCGAGGCCCTTGCGCAGCACCTGCATGCCTGAGGAGGTCACCGTGACACGGCACGCAGTGCACTGGTTGCTCACCACTCTGGCGACAGCAGGCCGGGCACGGATGCGCGAGTAAGCAGCCTGCGCCGCCGGGGGCACCTCCGCCCAAAGCTGGTCGCGCTCCGCTTCGACCTCCGCGAGCTCGCGTCGTGCGGCTTCCAGCTCTTCTTTCAGTGCAGGCTCTTCCGCCCCGGAGCGGCTCCGTGCCTCTTCCAGGCTTGTGGAGGCGGCTCGAACCGCGTCGTCGGCCGCCTCGGCGTCCTCCATCAGATGGAGCTCTGCGTCCTCCTCCTCGGCGAACCGCGCCTTCATGTGCGCGACCTCATCCGACATCTGCATCAGCTCGGTCGGGTTGCGAATTCGACCGCTCATCAGCTCTTTCTCGCGAGAGCGAAGCCTTGAGCGGTGATCCTCGCGCGCGTGGTCCGACTCGCGAAGCCGGGCTGCCGCCGCGTCCTGAACTGAGCGCGCCGCCTGCAGCGCCTCCTCGAGGGCCACGACCTCTGGATCCGCCTCCAGCCTCGACTCCAATCGCGCTATCAGGTCACGGAGAGCTCGTTCCCGCTCGACCTGTGCTTGATACCGGAGCAGGAGCTGGGCTGGATTCATCAGGGAAGCTTCGGTCGTGACGCGGGAGGAACCGTGTCAAAACCGATGCGGTGCGCTTCGGCGGCACGGTCGGTCGCGACGGCCATCTCACCGAACTTCTCCTCATAAGCAGCAACGTTCTGCGCTAGCAGCTGCGACAGCAGCTTGAGGTGGTTGGGGCTCATTCCGACTCGCGAGTACACGCGCACGAGCCCGGGCTCCTCCGGGGCCCACTGCCCGAAATTCAACACAAAGCCGAGCGGGTTGCCGTTGATGAGGACGGCATCTGTGTACACGACCTGGTTGGCGCTCTCCTGAACCTTGACTTTGATTGGAAGCTCACTCATCCAGCACTACCAGCACTTGGCCCTCCTTGACCACGTCTGTCTCCTTGACCCTGATCTCCTTGACCTTGCCCGCGCGCGGAGCTGTCACCGAGATCTCCATCTTCATCGACTCCAGGATCATGAGCACATCGTCCTCGGCAACCTCATCGCCAGGCTTCGAAGTGATCTTCCACACGCTACCGACCAGCTCTGCTTTGACCTCTGTCATGAATGCGCTGCCGACCGACCCCGGGTCGGGGCGGGACGCGGTTCTGCTGCAAGGCCGAGCTGCGTCCTGGCTTCTGAAACGGAGGCCACCTCGCGGCCGAGGTCGCGACACAGCCGTGTCGCTTTCTCGACCACCTCGCCGTTGCTTTGCACCATCTTCCCCTCCTCCAGGTAGAAGTTGTCCTCGAGGCCGACGCGGATGTTGCCCCCCAAGGTGATCGCGGCCGCCACCAGCGGCCACTGATTCAGGCTGATGCCGATCACCTGCCAGTGCGAGCCCTGCGGCAACGAATCAACCTGATCGACCAGGTGTCGGGTGGTTCCGGGGATGCCGCCAAGAACCCCCATGATCAGGCTGAACTGGTATGGCGGCCTGAGCACACCCATGTCGATGAGCGGCCGTGTGTTGCCTATGTGGCCTGCATCGAAGCACTCCATCTCGGGCCGGACGCCGGCCTTGTTCATGGCTTCGAGAAAGAACTGGATGTCTTTGAATGGGTTGGCGAAGACATAGTCGTGATGGAAGGCCTTCCGCTTCTCGGAATAGATCGCGTAGTTCATCGAGCCCATGTTCAGGGCCGCCATCTCAGGACGCAGATCGCGTACGTGAGCGACGCGCTCCTCGGGAGTTATGCCGATCGCGCCGGTCGAGAAGTTGATGATCACGTCGGTTCGCGCGCGCACTTCGGAGAAGATGTCGGAGAAGGTCTCGAGGCTCCAGTCAGGGCCGCCCTCGGGTGTCCGCGCGTGAATGTGGACGATGGCAGCCCCGGCGTCGGCGGCCCGCCTGGCCTCTTCGCCAATCTCTCTCGGCGTGTACGGGATGGCGGGACATTGGTCGCGGGTCGCGAGCACGCCGGTGAGCGCGGCGGTGACGATGGTCTTGGTCATCAGACGGAAACCGCCGCGCGCAGGATTCTTAACAGGCAGGGGTGCCAACCGCCCCCGAATCGCTCAAATTGAGCGGCGCAAGGTGCGTTGGCGAGGGGGAGGGTCGCTGCACTCGGGAGGAGGGAGGGCCCCGGCGGGGTGTTGACGGATGGCCCCGGCCGGGCGTTCATACCGGGATGTTTCCGTGCTTCCGCCACGGGCGGTCGACTTTCTTGTTCCGCGCCTGCTCGATGCCTTGGATGATCACCCGGCGCGTCTCAGCGGGGTCGATGACGTCATCGATCATCGCCCAACCCGCGGCGAGATACGGGTTTATCTGCGCCCTGATCGCGTCGATAAGCTGGCCGCGTGTCTCCTCCGGGTTGTCGGATGCCTCGATCTGCTTGTTGAAGATGATGTTGACGGCGCCCTCCGGACCCATCACCGAGATCTCCGCAAGGGGCCACGCGACGATCAGGTCTGGCTGATAACCCTTGCCGCACATGACGTAATAGCCCGCCCCATATGCCTTGCGCATGATCACCGTGACCTTGGGCACAGTGGCCTCGGATGTCGCGTAAAGCATCTTCGCGCCGTGGCGGATGATCCCATCCTTCTCGACCTGTGATCCGACAATGAATCCCGGCACGTCCATGAGGTAGACCAACGGGATGTTGAACGCGTCGCACATTCGAATGAAGCGCGCGGCCTTGTCAGCGGAGTCGGAGTCGAGGATGCCTCCCTTCTGCATCGGCTGATTCGCGACCACGCCCACTGCGTGGCCTCCGGCGCGCGCGAATCCGATGACGATGTTCTTCGCCCAGGCCGGCTTGATCTCGAACCACGAGTCGCGATCGAAAACGGCCTTGATCACGCGCTTCACGTCATAGGCGGCGCGAGGGTTGGTCGGCACGATCTTCTCGAGTCCCTTGACCGGCCGATCATCGGGGTCGTCGGTTCCCTGGAAGGGCGGGGCGTCGCTGTTGCTGGACGGCAGGTACGAAAGGAACCGGCGCACCGTGGCGATGCACTCGGTGTCGTCGGCCACCTCGTTGTCGCCCACGCCGGACTCGTAGCAGTGGACCTGCGACCCACCCATGTCGTGGTCCGTCACGTCCTCCCCGGTGGCCGCCTTGACAAGGCGGGCGCCTCCTAGCGACATCGAGGACGTCTCCTTGACCATCGGCACGAAATCGGCCAGGCCCGGAATGTAGGCGGTGCCGGCCGCGCAAGGCCCGAGCATGGCGGCAATCTGTGGAATGACGCCGGACATCACCACCTGGTCGTAGAACAGGAAACCGGTGCCGGCAAACGTGGAACCGGAAGCCTCCTGGATCCTGGCCCCAGCCGAGTCGAGCAGCCAAACGATCGGCTTGCGATAGCGAAGGGCGAGCTCGCGGACTCGGGCGGCCTTGAACTGCTCCCCTACCGCGCCCATCGACCCCGCCATGACCGTGAAGTCATACGCGATCACCCAAACCTGGCGACCCTCGACCTGGCCATGCCCGGTCACAACTCCATCCGCCGGAGTGCCATCGCCATCCGGTTCCCCGCCGCGAACCGCCTGCTGCTGAGCCAGCAGGCCGAACTCGACAAAAGTTTCCTTGTCGAAAAGAAGGTCGAGACGCTCGCGCACGGTGAGCTTGCCGCGCTGATGCTGCTTGGCGATCTTCTCCTTCCCACCCATGGCCAGGTTCTTCTGCCGCCGCGCCTCGAGCTCGGAGATCTTGGCTGAGTACTCGTCACTCACGGCCGTGATCCTCCCACAAGGAGGTCTTGTCGCTTTCCCCACCGATCGAGAAAGCGGTAGAAGTTCCGCTTCGACAGCCGGTCCCGCTCCTTGGCGGGCGTCGCCTCCCACAGGCGGTGCTCATGGCGCGTTAGCGGCAGGTCGGGGAGCGCGACGGCGCGGCCGCCTCGGTCGCGAAGCCTGAAGCTGAAGTCGATGTCGGCGATGCGATAGAAGCTGAACTTGGGGTCGAATCCTTCGACGGCCTGGGCGTCCGCTCGCCTAAACGCCATGCAGTAGGCCTCGATCGCATCGACCTCGGGCCCCGGGTCTTCCTCGAACTCCTTCAAGGTGCCCTTGCCCCGGATGCCGAACGGCCCGGCGACGACAACCGTCGGATCGTTCAGCTCCACGACCAGCGGCGACACTGCATCGCCGGTCAGCTCGACGCCCGGGTCGAACACGATGCAGATCTCGCCGACGGCCGCATCGATCCCGGCGTTGACCGCTGTAGCGAAGCCGAGAGGAGGATCTAGCTTGATTGACCGAAGCCTGTATGCAGTGCGACTGTGCAGCCAGCCGGCCATCCTGATATCGCCAGAGTTGTCGACCACGATCGCCTCGAAGTCCAGCTTGCAGTGGGTGAAGACTGAGAGCAACCACCGCTCGACGTCAGGAATCCACCCGTGCGCGACAGTAATGAGCGTAACGGCGCGGGGAGTGACGGGCTCCTCGGTCGGAGGCGGAGCCTTCAAAGCCTGCAGCTCGCTGCCTTCTGCACTGTCGAGCACGTCCCATCCGCCATCGCGCAGGCGCCCGCGGATCTCGTCGGCCGCCTCGAAGTCGCGCTCGCGCCGGCGCTCGACACGCTCGGCCAGCAGCTTCTCAGCCTGTGAGCGGTCCGCCGCTACCCCTTCTTCGCTTTTACCGCAGCGGTCAATGCGGGAACGATCTTCAGCGCGTCGCCCACGACTCCGAGGTCGGCCATCTTCATGATCGGAGCCTCGGCGTCCTTGTTGATGGCGATGATGATCTTCGACGCCTTCATACCGACGGTGTGCTGCATCGCGCCCGAGATCCCAACCGCGATGTAGACGCCCGGCCGCACGGACTTGCCGGTCTGGCCCACCTGCATCGAATACGGAACCCAGCCGGCGTCGACCACCGCGCGGCTCGCTCCGACTGCGCCCCCGAGAGCACCGGCCAGAGCCTCCAGCAACGGAAAGTTGTCCGGCCCTCCCATACCCCGACCTCCGCTGATCACCACCTTGGCATCCTCGAGCTTGACCTTCTCCGATGCTTCCACCACGCGCTCGGCGATGCGAGCGCGCTTCGAGTTTCGACCGATTGCAGCGTTGACCTCGTTGATCGTTGCGGTGCCACCCGTCTCGGAAGCTTCGAAGGACTTCGGCCGGATCAGGATGATGGCCGGCTTCTTGTTGGCGCGCATCGACGCCACCTTCGCGCCTCCGAAGTAGGGCACCTTGGCAATGAAGCCGCCGTCCTTGGCCACCACGTCGCCGGCATTGGAGATGAGGCCGACATCCAGACGCGCGGCAAGCCGGCCGGCGACGTCTCGCGAGTCCGAGGTGAAGCCGAAGAGGATGAGGTCTGGAACCTTCTCGTTGTGCAGCGCCGCCAGCGCATCGGTCGCGGGCTCGGCTATGAAATCGTCGAATGACTTGTCTTCATTGACGTGGACGACCTTCGCCCCATGCTTGCCCAACGTGGCCGCGGCCGCCTTGGCACCGGACCCGAGAGCGACAGCCTCGACGTCGCCCAGCTGTCGCGCCTTGGCCATCAGCTCCAACGCGGTCGGCTGCAGTTTGCCCTGGTTCAGCTCGGCATACACCCAGATCTTTGCCATCTCTAAATCACCTTGGCTTCGGCGAGGACCTGCAGGATGCGGTCCACCGCCGTGCCGTCGTCCTGTACGATCGCGCCGGCCTTGCGTGCCTCGGCCACTGTCAGACCCTCGATGATCTCAGCGGGCTCGCCGCGCTCGATGCCAAGCTCGCTCAGCCCGATCAACTTCACCTCTTTCGAGCGTGCGGCCATGATCCCTTTAAGCGATGCGTAGCGGGGCTCGGCAATGCCGGCAGTCACCGTGATCAGGACCGGGGTTGCGGCCTCCACGACCTGGTAACCATCCGCTGTCTGACGGTGGATCTTGATTGTCGAACCATCGACCTCTACTTTCTTGGCGACAGTCAGCTGAGGCAGACCCAACAGCTCGGCGAGCATCGGCGGCACCATTCCGGTGCTCCCGTCGTAGGACTCGGTCCCGCAGATCACCACGTCCGGCGCCTCAGGCTTTATCGCCGCGGCCAGGGCGCGCGCCGTGAGCAACGCGTCGGCTCCGGCGAGCTGCGGGTCGCTGATCAGCACGCCCCTGTCCGCACCCATCGACAGGCCTTTGCGGATCGCGTCCTTCGCACGCTCGGGGCCCATAGAGACGAGGATCACCTCTCCGCCGTGGGCTTCCTTCAGCTGCAGGCCCTCTTCGATGCCACATTCGTCACCGGGGTCGAGGACCACCTCTTTTTCCCGTGACAACGTGTTGTCAGCCTCGAGGACGGTTACCGAGTTGGGGTCGGGCACCTGCTTGACGGTGACGACGATCTTCACAAGTAAGCCTCCAGTTGGGGGGGACGGTTCCTCAATTATCGCCGCGGCCCAGTCCGCGACGAAAGCGGTCGTAGTCCTCTGGAGTGTTAAGGCTGCGGAACAGGTCTGGGTCGAGACCCTCCAGCCAAGCCACGTCGAGCTGCTCGGCAAGGTCGGCCGCTCTGTAACGACCGGAGTCCAAAGCAGCAGTGATCGCCGGCAGCGCGGAGTGCCGGTATGCCGCGCATGCGGGCTCCGGCCGGCCGTCGATCCGTGGGATCGCTGCGTCGCAGCCGTGGGACGCGGCAACGGCCATCGCCGCCAGCTCGCGTGTCACATAAGGCATGTCGCAAGCAAGGGCGAAGGTGACCTCGTTGCGCGCCGCGCTCAGGCCGGCTTCCAAACCTGCGAGTGGGCCTGCGGACGGCTTGCGATCGAATACGACCCGATAGGGCACTTGCTCCTGGACCTGCTCGGGCTCGGCGAAGGAGACCACGACCTCCGCAAATACGGGTGCCAGGCGATCCGCCACCCACCGCACGAGGGTCGTCTCCCCCACCTCGAGCCACGCCTTTTTGCGGCCCATGCGGAGGCTATCGCCGCCGGCGAGTACGAGCAACGTGGCTTGCATCACGACTATCATCGGCCCGCCGTGCGAGCCATCGACTTCCACGTCCATCTGCCCACACCCCAATGGCTGGACGGGTCGATGAAGGGATACGTGGAAGCGGCCGAGGCCTACTTCCGCTCCAAGGTCGTGCGGCGCTCGCTCGAGGACTTGGCGGCCGACTACGAAAAGCTCGACGTGCTCGCAGTGCTGCTGGCGTGGGATGCCGAGACCGCGACAGGGCGGCCACGCGTTCCGAACGAGCTGGTCGCCCAGGCGTGCAAGGACCACCCGAAAGCGTTCGCGGGCTTCGGAAGCGTGGATCCGCTGAAAGGCGAGCGTGCCGTCGCCGAGCTCGACAACATCAGCTCCCTGGGTCTGAGAGGCGTCAAGCTGCACCCTTCGCTGCAGGCGTTCGCCCCTGACGACGAGCGCTATTGGCCCCTGTATGAGCGCTGCGAGGAGCTTGGCCTCACCGTGTTGTTCCACACCGGCACGAGCGGCATCGGCGCGGGCCAGCCCGGCGGGCAGGGCATCCGGCTCGACTATGCGCGTCCGATCAGGCTCGACGCAGTCGCCGCCTCATTCCCGAGCCTCAATGTCATCGCAGCGCATTTCGGCTATCCCTGGCACATGGAACTGCTGGCGATGGCGCTGCACAAGACGAACATCTACATCGACATTTCGGGCTGGGCGCCGCGCTACATACCGGACGAGGTCATGCGCGACATGAAGGGTCGCCTCCAGAACCAGTTCGTGTTCGGAAGCGACTATCCGTTCATCCAACCCGAGCGCTGCCTCGACGAGCTGGCGGGCCTGGAGATACCCGACGCGGTACTTCAAAAGTTGCTGGTCGGCAACGGCAAGCGGCTGCTCGGGCTGTCGTAACCGGCAACCAGCAGCGCGGAGGCACGCGCATCGAGCCTGATCGCCTGCACCGGGAGGAAGTTGAAAGGCAGCGTGATCGTTTCGCTGGCGGTGACCGTGACCATCGCTCCCATGACGACCACGGACTTCAGCGAGGCGCTCGGCTCTAACTCGCTCATAGCTTGGATTGCGGCGGCACGTGCCAGCGTGGCGTCGATCGTCAGCACTGAGCGCGAACGTAATGCCCCGATGTTGGTCCGCTGCGCCGCCGCCTCGGCGGCCTGCGCGGTGGCCTGCTGGAGTCCAGCGGTGCGGGTGCTGACGAATGCTGCATCGACCGCGTAGGCGGCCAGGGGAAGCAGGGTGAGCGGCAGGAGGACCGCAAAGAACGCAAGGACCTGCCCACGCTCGGCGCCGCTCCCACCCCCTCGTCGCGGAGCGGCGACGGGAGTTGAATCCGCGTGCCTGATCACGACGACGTTCTATGAGTCCGCCAGAGCTCCAGCGGCAGCGCGACCTGCGACCGGAGCGTCATGTGGCTGGGAAGAAGGAGAAATGCAGCCCACCCCAGGTCGACAACAGCTGACGACGATGCCGTTACATGGCCAGCGCGCTCGAAGCTGCCCACCGAGACGCTCAGCTTCGTCGACCTCAGCGGATAGCCCGCGACCACCGACGAGAATCCCTCTTGCGCTGCCGCCACCGCAGTCGCCACATCAGGAGCGCGTGCGGCTGCGCTGGCGGCCGCCTGCGTCGCTGCGTCAAGGCCAGCACGAGCATCGGCGACTTGCACTGTGGCCACCGTTCCCAACGCGAGCAGAACTACGAGCGGCGCGCATAGAGCAAGTTCCAGGAGCGCCTGTGCGCGACCCAACGTCACTTCGCGAACGCCTCCTTCTGGATAACAACGTGCGCCAGCAATGGCAGCCCACCTTCGCGCACCCCTGGAACGAGGGACGGCACGACACCACCGACGTCCACCTGGATGGCGGCCCCGGCATCACGGGCACAAACCCAGACCATCGGAGGCGGGCGTGATTCGTCGGGGCACCAGGCGGAGGCAGTGACTCCGACCAGGCTGGGCGAAAGCGCGTGCAGCGTCACCTCAACGGCCACAGCGGGACCCGCGCCGACGACAGCGCCGGCGCGGGCGCCGGCAAGCGCAGCCGACCGCGCGGCGAAAAACTCTGATCCCCACACTGCCGTCTCCACCGAGGCGAGTACCAGCAGCAGAGCGATGGGCCAGGCCAAAGCGAATTCCATGAGGGCGGTGCCACTCATGCGACCGGAGGGCCGACTCAACGCAGGTTTCGCTGCAACGCGGTCACGGCTGGAAACATCACGACAGCGAGAAAGGGCAGCAAGACTCCGACCGCAGCCGGGATCAGCACGTGGTTCAACGCCCGCCGGCTGTGGGCAATGAGCTCACGCCGCTGGGCGTGCCGGAGGTCGCTGGCAAGAGCGCGCACGCCGTGGATGACACCGGTTCCGTACTCACGGCTCGAGGCCAGAATGGTCGCAAGACTGGCGAACGCTGGGACGTCGAGATGTTCTGAGTACTGCACGAGCCGGGACTCGAATGGGACAGAACCGACGACCTGCGCAGCGATGAGGAGACGGCGGAGGTCATTGGCCAGCTCCCCCTGCACCTTCGTTGTCACTGCACCCAGCGCCGAAAGCGCGCTGCCACCTCCGCTCAACTCGAGGAGGAAGAGCTCCAGCAGGGGCACGAGCTCGGCTGCGAGCCGCCGCCGCCGTCTGGTGACCGCCGACCTGAGCGCGAATGCGCAGGAGGCAATCCCGCTCACGAACCCAAGCGCGCCAAGGACCGCGACGCTGCCACCGGGAATCAGCGACGTCGAAGCCACGCCCAGAACCGCCGTGCAGCCTGAAAGAGCGAGGGCAAATGCCGTCAAACGTTCCGGGCTTTCGTTCCAACCGGCTCGGCCGATATGGCCCACCAGCCAGTTCCGGGCGCCCGACGCAGCCAACGCCGTTGGTCCGGGTCTAGCCAACCCGGTGGCTGGGTTCGGCTGCGCTTGGCGCCGGCGCGCCAGCCACGCCCCAGCATTGATGCGTTCGGGGCGACCCGCAATTGCGATCACCGCCACCGTGCACGATGCCCCCGCGGCGAGAGCTCCGATTGTGGCCATCGGTTCAGGCATCATCGAGCCTCACCCGTTCGAGGCCAGGCAGCCGCAGCAAACGTCTCATCCAGACGTAGCTGCAGCCCATGATCGTCAGCATCGCGAGCAGGAACGCCTCCCCCGCTGGATTGTGAAACGCGGCCAGGTACGGCGAATGCAGCGAGGAGAGCACGACCAGGAATGCGATGGGGAGTGACACGATAATGCTCGACGCGGATCGGGCCTGGACTTGGAGAGCCCGTGCCTCCCGCTCAACCTCCTGCGCAGCGCTTACAGTGGCCTCCAGGTCGGCGAATAGCGGTGCCAGCTCGCCGCCCCCAGGTCCCTGGATGAGTACGGCCGCCGCGAGCATGTCGAAGAGCGGCTCTGCGATGCGTTCGCGCGCGCGGGCCCAGGCCCGGTGCCGTCCGGCTGTCGACGCTGCTATGAGACGAAAGTCGGACCGAAGCGGCGCGGGCCCTCGCTGACCGAGGATCTCGATCGCCTGGTGGACGCTCGATGCGCCGGTCTCGAGGAGCTGGCGCAACATCCTCACCGCCTCCAGGACGGCATCCTGCCGAATGACCTGTTGCGACCGCGCCCTCGTCGCCACAATCGCCCGTGCGGCCGACAAAGCGCCGAGCGCGCCAGGCGCCGCCAGCGCGGGCAGCCCCGTGAGCGCATAGGCAGCGATGGCGCCCGAAATCGCAGCCATGAATTCAAGGACGATGAGTCGACGCCCGTTCAGCCAAGGCCAACCAGCACGCAACACAAGCGAAGCCTCGGCAGACCACCACCGACGTGTGAATCGGGCCAGCCACAGCGTGGCCGGCGTGCCCGCGATCGAAACCGGAGCTGGGAGAGCAACCGCCAGGATCGCGGTGACGGTGCCAAGTCCAGCGCTCAGGGCGGCTGCGACCTCAAGCATCGAAGGCGTCCAGCAGCCGCATGGGGTCGCAGACGCCTGCGAGCTTCGCCCGCACTCGCTCCGGCATCGCTGCGGGTGAGCCGACACGGTGCCAGCCGCCGTCCGGCCGAAACCCAACCAGCTCCTGCACTGCCGGGCGTCCATCGTCAAGGCCTCCAACACAGCCGAGCGAAAGCAGCTTGCGGCTTCGTGACTCGCCCGCTGAGTCGGACGACCTGACCAGACCTGCGTAAAGGACCAGGTCGACGGTGTGCACAACCTCAGCCAGCACCGCCTCGGCCCGGGGCGCCTGCGGGTTGCGCAGCGCCACGCGCGCGAGACGCGGCAGGGTTTCACGGGGGCTGTCAGCGTGGATGGTGCATATCGAGCCCGGGTGCCCGGTGTTCATCGCATCGAGAAGATCGAGCGCCTCGCCTCCGCGGACCTCTCCGATGATGATGCGGTCAGGCGACATGCGCAGCGCCTCGTGAACGAGCATCTGGATCGTGATCGCGCCTCGACCCTCCGTGTTTGGTGGTCGGCTCTCGAGAGATATGCAGTCGCGGAGTTCGCGCCAGAGATGGAGCTCAGCTTGGTCTTCGATGGTGACGACACGCTCGTCAGGCGCTATCAGCCGCGCGAGCACTCGCATGAAGGTGGTCTTTCCAGCCCCAGCGCCGCCCGCGATAAGGATGTTCAACCGTCCGGCCACCGCGGATTCGAGGAACGTGATCAGCTCGTGCGGCAGAAAGCCCGACTTGGCAAGCGATCCAAGGTCGCCGAAGCGTGAAGGGGGATGCCGCCGGATGGTGACGCACATCGGATGCGCCGGCGGTGATAGGGCGGCGTGCAGGCGGCTGCCTTCCGGCAAAGTCATAGTCACGGTTGGGCTTGCTCGATCGAGCCGTGCGCTCTGCGTGCCGTCCGTGTACCAGCGCACCAGGTCGACCAGGGCGCCCTCGTCACTGAAAGGCGGCTCAACCTCTTGCCGCCGGCCAGCCCTGAAGACGAAGCAGGCCTGGGTGCCGTTGATCCGAACCTCTTCGACGTCGGGATCGGCGAGGTGCTCAGCGAGCGGGCCCAGTGGCGTCACTGCGGCGAAGACCCGCCGCCAAAGCTGCGCCGACTCTTCGCGACCCATCATCGTTACGGCGCGTCGCTGCTCCTCTCCGACCACACGCCCGACCAGCTCATGGACCCAGGGCTGGTCATCGACCCGGAGACGCGTGCGGTCGCGGCGGGCCAGCTCGGTCGCTAGGTCGGACTCGACACGGACGCGGATTTGAGACTCGAGAGCAGAGCGATCGATCGCCATCATGGCCATCCAGGAGCGACCGAGCCCGCGTCCGGGTGGATGGAACGGGTTAGGTCGCGAAGAGTGCGCCGCAGGCGCCACTGGCGGTGCAGGGGACGGCCCTGCGAGAGCCGATCCGCAATGCGCGGGTCCTCGTTGATCCGAGCCATGACGGGCATCCGATGGCGGCTGGAGAGCACCTCATCGGCGTGGTCGAGGCAGCCACGATTGATGCGATTGAAAACTAGACCAGCGCTGGCGGCGCCAAGGACGCCCGATGCAAGCACCCTATCCGCTCGCTCCAGACCGCTTCGATCAGGGACGACGACCCAAAGAAGCCAGTCGGAGGCAGCGGACAGCTGTCGCTGCAGAGCACCCACGCTATGCCCCAGATCGACCACGACAGCCTTGTGCCGCGCACGCGCAGCGCTGGCGAACTCGAGTCCGTTGAAAGAAGCGGCAGTCGATTGACCGAGCTCCGCGAACCACAGCAGCGTTTCGACCTGAACAGGCGAGGCGTCCATTGCGTGGCCATCGAGCACGGCAACAGGCAGGATCGGACCAAGGTCGAGGATGGCCGCCACGCCTCCGCCCTCGGCATCGCCGTCGAGCAGGAGGGTTGGAATGTTATTCGCAGCCAGACATCGCGCGAGCGCTGTCGCCAGAAACGAGCAGCCTGGACTTCCCTTCGCGCCCGCAATTGCGATGACTCGGCTTCTCACTGGCTCCTCACCGCTGCGCTGCAGCGGCCATCGCTTGGTCTGGGCTGGATATGGCTGCTTCGGTGCCGTCGGCGGCGCCGGGTTCCGCGACCACTGCGGCCATGTGCATTGCATTGGCGGCGTACACGAACGCTGCGGCCTGCTTCGATGCAACGACTACGATCAGGCCACCTGAAACTGCGGATCGCACCTCGACTCCGAGGGCGAACGGCACCACTGTCGGATGGTCCGCGGTTCCTCCAATTACGAGCAGGTCGACCTTCGACCCGCCGGCCGCCGCGGGCACGTCTTTCAAAGGCACGAAAACGAGGCGACGGTCTGCGAACGAGCTTGAGCTCATCACGTCGCTGCGCTGTATCAACTGGCCTGAAGCCAGGTCGTGAGTGGCGCGCAGGCCGGCGAGCTGGGACTCCTCCCCACGCCCAAAGAGAAATGAACGCCCAGACACAACGCTGATTCGCTCGAGCGCAAGCGCGTCCGCTCCAAGCGACGCACCCGCGGGGAGGTCGCGCGCAGCGACATACACCTCGATCGAATCGCCAGCGGGATTGGCCACTACAAGCAGCGCTGCGCTGACGCCACCGCCAATCGCCAGGGCACCAAATGCGACCAACCATTTCTTCATCTGGACCACGTCGACCACGACCCTAGGACCAACTCAGAAACGCGGGAACCCTGCGTGTTAACGCCTCACCGAAGTTTCGGCGCCACGATCTGTAAACTTATACTTGACAAACCTCGGGTAAGGGTTATGGTGCACTCGATGGTCGCGACAGTCGCCAGGCCTGCCCGGGAGAAGGCCGGCGAAGAGAGAAGGAGATCGCTGCTCGCAGAGTCCGACTGTCTCCTTGAAGACGTCGAGGTACTTCGTCTCGATGACCACACGGAGACGCCGCAGCCATTACGCGACGCGATCCGCGCCCTCCAGGTTCGGCTTGGGCGCCACGATCCGCCACCGCCCCCCGCGACCCTGCACGCCGCGCACGATCTTGTCTTCGCCGTCCAGCAGCGATTGATGGCCGCCAACCCAAATAATCCGCGCCCCAATCGCCACATCGGCCGACCCGGTGGTCAGCCGATGGTGACCTTGGTCCGCGATGACAAGCGGTGGAAGTTGCTCACCCTGCCGCCTCCGCCAAACAACGCGGGCGAGGAGGAGTGGCTCGACCTTGTCGAATCCACGGTGGAGCGGGCCTGGGATCGCTGGTGCTATGCGCAGCAGCACGCGGTGCGTGGGGCCCGCGCACATTTTAAGCCGCACATTGCCGTCGCCGTCGCGCAGACGGCGTGGTCGAATTATTGGGAGCTTTACGAGGAAGCCGAACGAATCAGGGTGCGCTTGCGCCGCCCGGCTCTTTCGCTGCCTGCAGGAACTGCAGCAGCTCTTCGTGTTTGAGCAGCCGCGGCGACAAGCGGATCCGCGCTGCGAACTTCTCGAGGAATATCCGCAGGCCGGCGTCGTCGAGCTGGGTCGCCGCCTGGATGACCTCTGCAACGCCCGCCTGATCGCCAGGTTCGACCACTCGGGCGAGTGCCTCTGCGAAGTCGTCCGACAGCTGATCCATCTCGGCCGAGTCTAGGGGTGCGGCCCGCCCGCCTGCGCCCGCTTCGCGGGCGGAGCCGACCTCCCCGCCAAGCAGCGAGGAATACGGAGGTCGGGCCACTCGCCCGCACCTCCTAGAATCCAAAGGCCATGCAGCCGGTCGTGATCGGGGACGTGATCTGGGAACCGAGCACTGAGGTAATCGCCAAGAGCCGGCTCAAGCGGTTCATGGACGAGCACGGGATCGAGACCTTCAGGGACCTCCTGAAGCGCGCCGACGACGATATCGAGTGGTTCTGGGGCGCTGCCATCAAGGACATCGATATCGCCTTCTACCGCCACTACGACAAGGTGGTCGACCTCTCGCAGGGCAAGGAGTGGGCGAAATGGTGGATCGGCGGACGCATGAACATCGTCCAGAGCTGCCTCGACCGCCACCGCGACCGCGAGTTCCATGACAAGCTCGCCCTGATCTGGGAGGGAGAGCCGGGCGACGTCCGCAAGCTCACGTACGGCGAGCTGGATGTGGAGGTCTGCCGCCTGGCTGGAGCACTGCGCCGACTTGGCATCCGCCCAGGAGATCGCGTTGGCATTTACATGCCGATGTGCCCCGAGGTCGCCATCTCGGTGCTCGCGACGGCCAAGATCGGGGCGGTCATCATCCCCATCTTCTCGGGCTACGGCGCCGAGGCGATCGCGACCAGGCTCCAGGACGCCGAGGCAAGGGTGCTCATCTGCGCCGACGGCTTCTACCGCCGCGGCCAGGTCGTCCCAATGAAAGAAACAGCCGACAAGGCCCTGGTCAGCTGCCCGACTGTGACGAAGGTCATCGTGCATCGAAGGGTCGTGCGCGAGATCCCCTGGACGCATGGACGGGACCAGGTGTGGGAGGTGCTGCTCGAGGACGAGGCACGCCACGCTCCCACTCATGAGCTCGACCCCGAAGACCCGCTGATGATCATTTACACGTCAGGCACCACCGGCAAGCCGAAGGGCACGCTCCACGTGCACGGCGGCTTCCCCGTCAAGACCGCCCAGGACATGGCACACGGGTTCGACGTCGGCGTCGAGGACACGATCTTCTGGTACACCGACATCGGCTGGGTGATGGGCCCGTGGCTCATCTTCGGGTCGCTGGCGCTGGGCGCGACCATGGTCCTGTACGAGGGCACCCCCGACCATCCGGCGCCCGACCGCCTGTGGCGGATGGTCGCGAGCCACAAGGTGACAGTGCTCGGCGTCTCCCCCACTCTGGTCCGCAGCCTGATGACCCACGGCGACGAGCTGCCGGCGCGCCACGACCTTTCGAGCCTGCGCATCCTCGGCGGCACCGGCGAGCCATGGAACCCGGAGCCCTTCAACTGGTTCTTCAAGAAGATCGGCGGGAGCCGCATCCCGATCATCAACTACAGCGGGGGCACGGAGATCTCCGGCGGCATCCTCTGCGGCAACGTCATCACCCACCTGCGGCCATGCTCGTTCGCGGGCCCGCTGCCCGGCATGGCGGCAGACGTGGTCGACGCCGAAGGCAACTCAATTCGGGGCGAGGTGGGCGAGCTCGTCATCCGCAATCCGTGGCCGGGCATGACCCGCGGCTTCTGGGGCGACAAGCAGCGCTACCTGGACACGTACTGGAGCCGCTTCGAGGGCTTGTGGGTTCACGGCGACTGGGCTTACGCCGATCCTCAGGACGATCTCTGGTACGTCCTCGGCCGCTCGGACGACACGATCAAGGTCGCTGGCAAGCGGCTTGGGCCGGCGGAGGTGGAGTCGGTGCTGGTCGCGCACTCCGCAGTGGCGGAGTCGGCGGCGATCGGCGTGCCCGACGAGCTGAAGGGGGAGGCGCTCGTCTGCTTCGTCATCCTCCGGCCCGGAAAGACCGGCGGCGACGAGCTCGCCCGCGAGCTGCAGGACCTGGTCGCGACGGCGCTCGGCAAGCCGCTGCGGCCAAAGGCCGTCCACTTCGTCACCGACTTGCCGCGCACACGCAATGCCAAGATCCTGCGCCGTGTGGTGCGCTCGGTCTACACGGGCAAGGACCCAGGCGACCTCTCCTCGCTCGAGAACCCCAGTGCGCTGGCGGCCATCGGCGCCACCCGCGACTGAGCTCAGAAGCTAAGGACTTTGTCAGCCTCCATGGTCAGACGCACCAGGTCCGGCGGCGTGATGAAAGACGCATTGTGGGTCAGCATCTCCGGTAAGACCCCACGGGCCTCAGCACAGCCTTTTCAAACATAGAAGCGGATGTTCTGAGCCAGGCACTTGTCGAGCAGCTCGCGGAGCGGCGGGATGCCGATGCCGAAAACGTTGGCGATGACATCCGGTTTGAGCAGCTCCGCCGCATCGCCGGCAAAGGCCACGGCGCACTCCGTGCCCGCGGGCGTGGCGCCGTTGCAGGCGATGTGAAAAGGGATGCTCGCGCGTGTCGGGTCCTCGGGACCCGTGGCGGCGACGATCAGCAGGCTCGGCACGCGCAACAGTATGCGCAGTTCATGAGGCTCCGGTGAAATTAACCCGTAAGGACTGGGTCCGCCTACTCCTGCTCTGGCTCGGCGGGATCGACCTCCGCCTGACCCTGCTCGCCGTTCCCCCGCTGATCCCGCTTATCCACCGCGATCTCCACCTCGACGAGAAGGCAGTGGGTGCTCTTGTCGCACTTCCGGTCCTGGTCCTCGCGCTGGCATCGGTGCCAGGCTCATTACTCATCGCCAAGCTCGGCGTGCGCGGCGCGCTTGTTCTCGGCCTTGGTTTCGTAGCTGTGTTCAGCGCGCTCCGCGGAGTCGACTCAACGCCAATCCTGTTCTCTGCGACCTTCCTCATGGGCGTTGGCGTCGCGGTGAGCCAGCCGGCCTTTCCAACCATCGTGCGCGAGTGGTTCCCCACCAAGATCGCACTCGCGACTGCGGCCTACAGCAACGGCATGCTGATCGGCGAGACACTGCCGGTGACGCTGACGACGCCGGTCGGCGTCCTGCCTCTGGCGCATAGCGACTGGCGTTGGGCAGTGGCGTCGTGGTCGATCCTCGTGATCGCCAGTGCAGTCGCGATCGGCATCGTGGCACCGGGTCGCGGTCGCAAGCTGGCCGTCCCCGCACGCTGGTGGCCGAGCTGGCTCGAGGGTCAAGCCTTGCGGATCGGTCTGGTGATCGGCATGGCCTCGGCCGTCTATTGGGGAGCCAACGCCTACATCCCCGACTACCTCGACCAGACGGGCCGGCACGAGCTCATCACGCCGACGCTGGTCGCGCTCAACGGAGCGCAGCTGTTGACCGCGCCCGCCGTTGCGCTGTGGGACAGGTTGCTTACCGGCCGGATCGGCTTCATCGGCTCGGCGACCCTGATGGGCATCGCGCAGATCGGAATCGTGCTGACGCCTGGCCCATCGGTGGTCGCATGGGCGTTCGTGCTCGGCTTCTCCACTGCGCTCGCCTTCATCGTCACCCTCACGCTCCCTCCGAGGCTCGCGGCGGCAGGTGACGTCCACCGAATGAGTGCCGCAGTGTTCACCGTCCAGTACGGGACCGCGTTTGTGGTGCCGCTCGTCGCCGGGGCAATCTGGGACGCAAGCGGGCTCGCGCTGTTCGCCTTCATACCCGGCGTTGCAGCAGCAGCAGTCATGGGCTGGTTGGCGCTGTCCCTGCGGATCCCTGGCGGAAACCGACCGATCCCGAGGCCAGAGGGCTGATCGAGATCGGTTAGTCGGTCAGCTCGTAAGTCAGCGTGTACTCGCCCTTGCTCCCCATCGGCGCGCCGAAGCCGCCCTTTCCATTGATGCCTTTGAGCGCACCCTTTCCCGCGCCTGGAACGACCTCCCATCTGGTCACCGCCCGCTTGCCATCGAAATAACCGCGGAGCCGCAGCGCGAATGAGCCCTTCTTGCCGCCTACGCTGCCCTTTATGACCTGCACGCCCGAGTACTGGGCTGTCTTGTCAGGGCGATAAACCATCATGTACTCGGTAGTTCCGGTGCCCTTGATGTCGCCTGTGAACTTCTGCGTGACCGTCGCCCTCGTCACCTTCGGACCTCTTGGCGCTCCTGCCGGTTTCTCATTCCAATCCTTGATCTCGAAGCCACCCTTGGCGAGCTTTCGCACTGTTGCCACCTCCAGCGTGTGCCCGATTTGCGTTTGTTGCACCTTACGTTAGCTGCTCGAACCCGGCTGAGCTCCCGGCAAGCTATCTCCAGCTGTGGTCACTCACCAGGTCTTTGCTGCTGTGTGGCGTGGGCTTAGACTCGGTCTGAGGTGGCGTCCTGCTCAGCCTGCGGTAAGGAGTTCCCCAGCGAATTTCCTTTCTGCCCTTTTTGCGGTACCGCGGTAGCTGCAACACGTGCTCGCTCGCGTGAGCAGCGCAAGGTCGTCACGGTGCTGTTCTGCGATGTGACAGGTTCGTCAGAGCTCGGAGAAAAGCTCGACCCCGAGGCGCTCAGGGCGCTGCTCGCCCGTTATTTCGAGCGTATGAAGGCGATCGTGGAGCGGCACGGGGGCTCGGTTGAGAAGTTCATCGGCGACGCCGTGATGGCCGTCTTCGGAGTTCCGGTCGTGCACGAGGACGACGCGCTCAGAGCTCTACGTGTGGCGGTGGAGATGCGCGAGGCGCTCCCCGAGCTCGGCGTCCACGGCCGCATCGGCGTGACGACCGGCGAGGTCGTCACCGGCACCGAGGAGCGTCTTGCGACCGGGGACGCGCTCAACGTAGCCGCGCGCCTGGAGCAGGCAGCCCAGCCCGGCGAGATCCTCATCGGGGAGGAGACCCTACGCCTGACTCGCGACTCGGTCGAGGTCGAGGCAATCGCGCCGCTATCGCTTAAGGGCAAGGCCGAGCCGGTTGCTGCCTACCGCCTTGTCTCTGTGCATGGCGAGGAAGGCTTTACGCGGCACGCGTCCACACCGATGGTGGGGCGCGAGACGGAGCTTCGTCGCCTTCGAGACGCGTACGACCAGGCGGTACGGGACGGCTCCTGCCAGCTGTTCACGATTCTCGGGCCTGCCGGGGTGGGCAAGTCCCGTTTGGCCGCCGAGTTCCTCGCCTCGCTCGAGGACTCACTCATCGTCCGCGGCCGCTGTCTGTCCTACGGCGAGGGCATCACCTACTGGCCGGTTGTGGAGGTCGTCAAGCAGCTCCCTGTGGTCGATCCGGACGCGGACGGCGCGCACGCGATCCGCGCTCTTCTCGGCGACCAGCACCTTGCCACGTCTAGCGAGGAGATCGCCTGGGCCTTCCGCAAGCTGCTCGAGGCTGTCGCTTCCGAGCGTCCGCTCGTCTGCGTCTTCGACGACGTGCACTGGGGGGAGGAGACGTTTCTCGACCTGGTCGAGCACGTTGCCGACCTCTCCCGTGACGCCCCGATCCTGCTGCTTTGCATGGCCAGGCCAGAGCTGCTCGACCGGCGGCCGGGCTGGGCGGGCGGCAAGGTCAACGCCACGAGCGTGCTGCTGGAGCCGCTCGGCCCAGCCGAGGCGCAGCTCATGATCGCAAGCCTCGCGAACCTCGACGACGGGATGCGTGATCGGATCCGCGAGGCAGCCGAGGGCAACCCACTGTTCGTCGAGCAGATGGTGGCGCTCGTCGAGAAGTCGGGCCACGGCAACGTCACAATTCCACCGACTATCCAGGCGCTGCTTGCCGCGCGTCTCGACCAGCTGGACGCCTCCGAGCGCGGCGTGCTGGAGCGGGGCGCCGTCGAGGGCCGCGTCTTCCATCGCGGGGCGGTTCAGGCTCTGGCCCCGGAGGAGCTTCAGCTGATGGCCCGCTTGACCGCTCTGGTCCGCAAGGAGCTCGTGCGGCCGGACAAGCCGCAGCTGGCAGGGGAGGACGCGTACCGCTTTCGGCACCTGCTGATCCGTGATGCGGCGTATGACGCGCTCCCGAAGGCGATGCGGGCCGTTCTGCACGAGCGCTTCGCCGTCTGGCTGGCGGAGCACGGCAAGGACCTCGTCGAGCTCGACGAGATCCTCGGCTACCACCTTGAGCAGGCCTACCGCTACCGCACGCAGCTGGGGCCGGCGGACGAGCGAGGGCTGACGCTCGCAAGACAAGCGGCTGAGCACCTCGCTGGTTCGGGCCGACGCGCCTTCGTGCGCGGCGACATGCCGGCGGCCGTTCACCTGCTGGAGCGTGCAGTAGCACTGGCCCCTGCTGAGGATCCGCGGCGGCTGCGCCTACTGCCAACACTCGGTCGAGCGCTGACCGAGAAGGGCGAATGGGAGCGCGCGGAAGCTGTGTTGTCGGAGGCCGTGGAGGCCAGCAACGCCGCGGGTGAGCATGGGGTGGCCGCCGATGCCACAGTCGCGCTCTTATTCATCCGGCTGCACACCGATCCGCAGAGCAGCCACGCGAAGGTGAGGGAGGAGGTGCAAGCCGCGATCCGAATCTTCGAACAGGTTGATGACAAGGCCGGCATTGCCCGCGCTCTGGGCATGGCGGGCATGCTCCGCTTCTGGATAGGAGAGACAGCGGTCGCGATCGAGGAACTCGAGCGAGCCGCAGGCTACGCGCGTGACGCAGGCGACCGTGCACAAGAGATTCAGAGTCTTGGTTACGTCATGAACGCCCTCCTCTTCGGCCCCACACCGGTCACGCTCGCTCTCGAGCGGATCGATGACATCCGCCGCCGGACGGAAGGGTCTCGCAGGCTGGAAGTGGCGATCCTGCGGATAGGTGCGCAACTGGAAGCGATGCGAGGCCACTTCGACGCAGCCCGCGCCATCAACACAAGGGCGAAGGCGCTCGCCAAGGAGCTCGGCCTCGAGATAAGTCTCGCATTGCTTCTCAGTTCAGCCGGTGAAATCGAGCTGCTTGCCGGGGATCCTCCCGCAGCTGAACGCACCCTTCGCGCTGCCTGCGAGATGCTGGAGCGGAGGGGAGACTGGGGCCACTTCGCCAGCGTGGTCCCACTCCTTGCTGACGCGCTCAACGCACAGGGGCGGATAGACGAAGCCGCGCCGTTGATTGAGGTTGCCGCCCGATGGGTCTTGGTCGATGACACCGACGCCCAGATCGGCCTGCTTCGTACCCGCGCAAACCTCCTCGCCCACAAGGGTGACCTCAAAGAGGCGGTGCGTCTCGCCCACGACGCCACTGAACTTGCTGCCCAAACCGATTGTCTCAACGTCCACGCGAAGTCGCTCACGGATCTCGCCGGCGTCCTCAAGCTCGCCGGCGAGCGCGAAAAGGCAGCGGCCGCGGTGCAGCAGGCGCTCGCGCTCTACGAGCGAAAGGGCAACGTCGTTATGGCTGACTGGGCGCGGGAGCGGCTCATTGAACTGCGGCAAGCGCGACCGGATCGAAAAGCCGGCGGCAGGGTAGCGGATCAGTGACGAGGTCCTACAGCTGCACTCCAATCGGGCTCAACGCATCGCGGAGTTCATACTGGCGAATGCGAGCTTCTGGGCGACAAGATCACAGGAATTGCCGTCCACACGGGCTCACGATCGCCGCGCCCGCTCGGCCCGAAGAGGTACTCGCCACGCTCTGTCAGGTTGATTCCCGAGCCAGCCACAAGGTCCTTCACCGTTCTTGACACGAACATGAGCTCAAGGGTGGCCCCGGGGTTTGGCTGGTGTACGCGGTTATGGGTGCATGAAGTTGGTCATCTTTTCAACGTCAGGTGACCAGGATCAGACAAGGCATGGCAGCGAACGGGTTGGAAACTGGAGCGGGCGACCGGCCTCGAACCGGCTACCTCAACCTTGGGAAGGTTGCGCTCTACCAGGTGAGCTACGCCCGCTTGGACACGTCTCCGCGACCACAGATTCTAGGTGACTAGGTTTCCACCACGCCCTCGGCCTGGGGCGCCATCTCACTGACCACCGACCGCACCAGGGTCGAGTACTCCTCGACCAGCGCTGCGGAGTGCACCGGGTCGAGCGTGGAGGCGATGATGTGGTACTCGGGGCGGTCCGCGTCCGGCACCACTAGCACCCAACCGTCCTCGACGAAGACCTTGACGCCGTCCGTGAGGTCGACGCGGTCCTTGAGGTGCTTTTCCATCATGGTGCGCATCACGCGGCCCTTGACCTCCCAGGGGCAGAATTCAACGGCGGTCCGGTGCGACACCGGAGGGATTCGCAAGCGCAACGAGCTCAGTGTGGCACCGGTGTGGGCCAGCAGCTCGAGCACACGGACGATCGTGAAGATGGCGTCGAACGAGGCGGCGAAGTCCGGCCAGCAATATCCGCCAGTGCCGTCCGAAGCGACGACCGTCTCGGCATGCTGTGCCGCGCGCAGGACCGCCCCCGGGGTGATCTTGGTCGGCACGAAGCGGCTCTGCAGCTTCTCGGCGATCATCGAAAAGGCGAGCGACGAGGACGCTGGGCCGAGCACCAACCCCTGCTTGCCCGCCAGGGCGAGCTGAACGAGCACCGCGAACGCGGCGTCGTGGTCCAGCACCTGGCCCGTCTCATCGATGAGGAAGCAGCGCTCCCCCGGCGTGTCGATGAAGATCCCGAGCTTGGCCTTGACCGCGGAAACGATCACTCCCATCTCCACGAGGTGCGCGCCAAAGCTGGTCGCATCCTGCTCGACCACGATCTCGGCGGGCGCCGCGCTCAGCGGGATCACCGTGCAGTTCATCTCCTGCAGCACCCTTGGCAGCGCGAGCGCCGCGGCCCCGTTGTTATAGTCGACCAGGATCTTGAAGGCGGCACCACGCACAGCCTCCAGGTCGACCTTGCTCAATATCTCCTCGACGTAGCGGTCGGTTTGCCCATCGCGCCGGATGATGCGACCCATCTCATAGTGAGAGACGCGGCGGATGTCCTCGCGGAAGTACAGGCTCTCGAGCTTTCGCTCACTCCGCTTGTCGAGGTCCAGGCCGTGATCGTCGAAGATGCGGATGTCCGCGGACCGGGGATCGACCGGCGACGTTTGCACGTGGACCGCGGATACGTGCGTGTGGCGGGCCCAGTAACGCGCCACCGGAGCCGCGAGGACGGATAGGTCGGTTACGTTCGCGCCCGATGAGATCATCCCGGATATCACGGCGCGACCGATCATTCGCGCTGATCGGGTGTAGTCCCGCGAGATCGCAATCTCCGTCCCTTTCGGGCTGAGCGCGCCCACCGCCGCCCCCAGGCGAGCGCCGAACTCGGGCGTGAACTCCACATTGATGAGGCCGGTCAGGCCGTACGAGGTGAACAGGCCGCGTTTCCAGGACCCGGCCCAGATGATCGACTCATGCACGACCGCGCCCGGCTCGACCTCCTTGTCGGGCCAGATCCGAACGTTGGGGTCGATGGTGGAACCGGCGCCGATGACGACATCACTTCCGATTACACTGCCCTCCTCGAGCAAGCAGCCGTTCTTCACCGTCACGGACCTGCAGACGACCGCGCCGCGAAGGCGCGAGTTTTCGCCGATGTAGGCGTGGTCCCACATGATCGAGTTCGAGACCTTGGCGCCGGTGTCGATCGTCGTGTAGCCGCCGACGACGCATGGCCCGTTGACCCACGAACCTGCGCGTACTTTGGCGCCGGCGCAGATCAGGGCCGGGCCATCGATGCGAGCCGAAGCGGCAACCTCCGCGTCCGGGTGCACCCAGATCGAGTCTCCCACCCTGTCGCCCGGGATGTCGACTTTGACCCGGCCTTCGAGGCAGTCGAAGTTGGCTTTGATGTAAGCGCCGTGGCTGCCGACGTCCTCCCAGTAGCCCGGAGCGACCCACCCGAAGACCGGCTCGCCCTGCTTGAGGAGCTTGGGGAAAACATCGCCCGACCAGTCGGTCGGCTCGCCCGCACGGAAGAAATCGAAGACGGCGGGATCCAGGATGTAGATACCGGTGTTGGCGAGGTCGGAGA
Organism: Candidatus Dormiibacterota bacterium; assembly: GCA_030946685.1. GTDB lineage: Bacteria > Chloroflexota > Dormibacteria > Dormibacterales > Dormibacteraceae > Palsa-872. Next base: position 24,859 of record JALYYG010000080.1, read on the forward strand.
TGACTTCACCCCAACTCGGCTTCTCTATGAATCGCTGGACCGCACCGCCCTCGTCGACGACGACCACGCCGTACTCCAGAGGATTGGGCACCGGCTTGAGCACGATGGTGGCCAGCGCCCGATGCTCCCGATGGAAACGGGCGGCTGCGACCAGGTCGATGTCGGTGAGGGAATCGCCTGAGATGACCACGAACGGCTCGGTGAGCTGCGACCTGGCGAGCATCACAGAGCCGGCGGTGCCCAGCGGCGAGTCCTCGACCGAGTAACTGAGCGCCACTCCCTGCTCCGAGCCATCGCCGAAGTAGTTGCGGATCGAGGCCCCGAGATACTGCACGGTAGCCACCACATCGCGCATCTGATGGCGCCTGAGGTGCAGCAGGATGTGCTCCATGATTGGGCGCCCGGCAACGGGCACCAGCGGCTTAGGCTGGCGGCTGGTCAGCGGGCGGAGACGAGATCCCTCGCCGCCGGCCATGACTACCGCTTTCATGCCATAGCCATCGCAGTGGATACCATCGTAGTTCGATGTTGGACAAACTCGACCAGTCCGCCTCGCAGCAAGAAGAGCTGAGCCTCTTCGCGCACGATCTTCTCTGGACCTGGGAGCCGCGCATCGAGGCCGCTTTCCGAGTCCTGGATCCCGATCGTTGGGAGGCGACGCGACAGAATCCGGTCCTGCTGCTCGCCCAGCTGGGCGAGAAGGGGGTCGCCCAGGCGCTCAAGCGGGCCGAGGTGCGAGCCGCGCTGGACAATGCGCGCACGGCCTACCGCGAGTACTACGACCGGCGGCCTGCCTTCATGAACGCCCAGGCGCCGCTCGCCGTCGCCTATTTCTCGCTCGAGTTCGGGCTGGCCGAGTGCCTGCCAATCTATTCGGGCGGGCTGGGCGTCCTCGCCGGCGATCACCTGAAAGCGACGAGCGACCTGGGCCTGCCGCTGGTCGCCGTTGGGCTGCTCTACAGGCAAGGATTCGGCCGCCAGGAGATCGACGCGGCCGGCCGCCAGGTCGAGGTCTACTCGGAGAACAGCGGAAGCGACCTCCCAGTGAGGAAGGTGGACGGCGTCGAGGTCGAGGCTCCGATCGGCGACCGCACCGTGAAGATCGCCGTCTGGCGGGCGCAGGTCGGCCGGGTTCCGCTCTTCCTTCTCGATACTGATCTCGAGACCAACCCTCCCGACCTGCGCGCGATCACCGACCGCCTTTACGTCCCTGAGCCGGATCGCCGGCTGCGCCAGGAGATCGTGCTCGGTGTGGGTGGCGTCCGGGCGCTGCGCGCGCTGGGTGTGGTAGCTGGTGTCTTCCACCTCAACGAGGGCCACAGCTTCCTTTGCGCGATCGAGCGGATTCGCGAGCTTCGCGCCTCGCGCCGGATGACGCTCGAGGAGGCGAGGCTTGTTGCCCGGGCGGGAATCGTCTTCACGACGCACACACCGATCGCGGCCGGCAGCGATTACTTCGACCCGGGCCTTGTCTGGGACCTCCTCCATCCATATCTGAACGAGGTTGGCATCTCGTTCGACAGGTTCATGGACCTCGGTAGGCAGAAGCCAGGTGATCCTCGCGAGAGGCTCTGCACAACTTACGCGGCGCTGCGGCTCGCAGACCAGGCGGTTGGCGTAAGCCGCCTCCACGGCGCGGTGTCGAGGCGGTTGTGGAAGGACGCGTGGCGAGGACTTCCAGAAGTACAGATACCGATCAGCTCGGTGACCAACGGAGTGCATATGCCCACGTGGCTGGCGCCTGAGATGCGGCAGCTGCTGGGGCGGTACGTTGGGCCCGATTGGTGGGACCTTGATGGCAGCGACGGTCGTTGGGAGGCGGTGCTCGAGATCCCTTCTGCCGAGCTGTGGTCGATACATGTCGAACTTAAGCGAAGGCTGCTCGCGATGGCTCAAACACGATCCGAGCACGTCAGCGACCTCGACCTCAACGCGCTCACCATCGGCTTTGGCCGCCGCTTCGCGCCATACAAGCGAGCCGACCTGCTGCATCAGGACCGAGCTCGCCTGTCCAAGCTCCTGCGGAGCGCCAAGAACCCAGTGCAGTTCCTGTTCGCGGGCAAGGCACACCCCGCCGACCAGCCCGGGAAGGACATCGCCGCGGGGGTGGTCGCCCTCGCGCGTGAACAGCCGCGCGTGGTCTTTCTCAAGGACTACGACATCGAGCTTGCAGGCCACCTCGTGCGCGGCACCGACGTCTGGTTGAACAACCCGCGGAGATTCCTGGAGGCCAGCGGCACGAGCGGGATGAAGGCCGGCGCCAACGGTGTGCTCAACGTGAGCATCCTCGACGGCTGGTGGGACGAGGGCTACAGGCCGGAGCTGGGCTGGGCCATCCCGTCAGGCGCCACGCTCGATCGGCCCGGAGTGGACGACCAGGCCGAGGCGGAGGGCCTGTACCGGCTGCTCGAGCGGGAGGTGGTGCCATTGTTCTTCGATCGAGACGAGAATGGCATCCCCCAGCGCTGGGTGGAGATGATGCGGGCGTCCATCAGGCACATCGCCACAGAGTTCGCCGCAAGGCGAATGGTCATCGACTACTTCAACACCGCCTACGCGCCGGGCGCACGGCGGGTGGAACAGCTACGACTACTTCCGGATTGGGGCGGCTAAAAAAGGCGCGGGTGAGGACGTAAGTCCTCCCCCGCGGTACCCCCACCTGTTAGCCACCACGCCTGGAGGTGTTTGGAAATGGAGGGCCGGGTGACGGCCGGAGTGAGTCCGGCCTACTGCTCCGCGCCTATTTGCCGACGGGAGTGGGTGAGACTCCTCGGCGCTCGCGCCGGGAGCTGATGCCGGCGAGGTACAGCTGCACATAGCGCTCAGCCGAGCGCGACCACGAAACGTCCTCAGTCATCGCCCGCCGGATCAGCCATGCCCACAGCGACGGGTGCCTGTAGGTCTCTGCCGCTCTGACCACAGCCCCGAAGAACTGCCATGAGTCGTACGCGTCGAACCTGAAACCGTTGCCGGTCGCGGCGACGGGGTCGTAGTCCTTGATCGTGTCCGCCAGTCCACCTGTGGCACGCACCACCGGAATCGTCCCGTAACGCAGAGCGATCAATTGCGCCAGGCCGCAGGGCTCGAAGCGCGATGGCATCCAGAGCATGTCCGCCCCGGCATAGACGCGCTGGGCGAGAGCCGAGTCGAAACCGATCGCGGCGGCCACCTGTTTCGGCCGCTCGGAGGCCCAGCGCTGGAACATGTCCTCGTAACGGCGGTCGCCGGCGCCAACCACGACGACCTGAAGGCCGAGCTGCATCAGCGCGGGCATCGCCTGTTCGACGAGATCCAGCCCTTTCACGTCGTAGAACCTCGAGACCATCGCGCAGAGCGGCCGATCGGCATGCTCCAGCTTCAGCTCGGTCCTCAGCTCCGCCCTGTCCAGCGCCTTTGCCTCCGGCGCCAACGACGAGTAGTGATGCGGAATGTTGGGATCGTGCTCGGGATCGAAGAGCTCGTAGTCGATTCCGTCGATGATCCCGTGCAGCTTGTGGGCGTGGCTGCGAATCAGCTCGTCGAGCCCCTCCCCAAACTCGGGGGTCTGGATCTCGGCCGCGTAGCGCTCGCTCACCGTGTTGACGACATCGGCGAAATGGATCCCGCGCGCGAGAACATTGACCACGTCGTCGAGCCCGGGGATGCCGGACCGGAGGAGGCCCCACCGCTCCAGGCCCGCCAGCTGCAGCGCGCCAAATCCGTAGACGCCTTGAGAGGCCAGGTTGTGGATGGTGAGGGCGGTGGCGATCTCGCCAATCGGTCCATCCGCGTAGACGCGTTCGATCAGGTTGGGCACCAGCGCCGCAAAGGCGTCGTGCACGTGGATCACGTCTGGGAAGAACTCCAGGGCCGGCAACATTTCGAGGAGCGCTCGGCTGAAGAAGACAGACCTGGCGTCGTCATCGCCAAACCCGTAGATGCCGTCGCGGTCGTACAAGGACGGGCAGTCGATGAAGTAAACGACGATCTCGCCGAGACGTCCCTCAAAGATGGTGGCGGCCAGCGTCTGGGCGCCCAAAGGCACCTGCAGGTCTGTGACCACGGGCGTCAGGCCGTGCAGCGCGATGTCGACCTGGCGGTAGCGCGGCATCACGAGCCGCACGTCATGGCCGAGACGATGGAGCTCCTTTGACAGAGCCGCCGTTACGTCGGCCACGCTGCCCGACTTCGCGAAGGGCACCAGCTCCGCGGTGGCGGCCAGCACCTTGAGATGCCGCGATTCGGTCACCTCGATCGGGTGCGGGTCGCCAGGAATACGCAGGCCGAGCGAGCCGGACGGTGGAACCTGCTCGATATCGCGACCCTCGCGGCTGACCACCAACGCAAGCTCCAGGGTGTCCCCTTCGCGTTTCGAGAGGTGTTCAAACGGGACCGACAGGAAGAAGGGGTCGGCCACCTCCCAGTCGGTCTCGGGTTCCGCCTTCGTCTGCGGCTCGACGACACGGGCGACGGTCACCGATGCGCCGCCCTTGGCTCGCGGAACGATCCGGATGACATGCGCCGGCTCGAATCCGAGCTCGACGGCAGCCGCGACTGGTAGAGGCAGGTCCAGATGCCCGCCGCCGTCAGCCGCGGGCGCGCCCGAGCAGTAGATCCAGAACTCGATGCGCTGAGCCTCCAGCTCGGCCGGCGTGCGCGGCGTGTCGATCCGGAAGTAGAGGCGGTCGTGATCGCTTCCGTAGAAGACGCGCTCCACGATTCCGGCCGGCCGATGCAGGGCGCCGAACCCCGAGCCGACGAGGTAGTAGCCGGCATGGCTCCAGGCCGGGTCTTTGATCGATGTCGGGCTGATGCTGACTGAGGGCACGCCCCGCTCGGGAGTGCTGGCACGCTCGATGATCGGCTGGAACAGGCGGGCAGGCGGGCGCTGGCCCATCAGCTTGTAGACGTTGCGCAGGTGCAGGCGGAACTGGTTGTCCCATATGGGGTCCATCCCGGAGTCGTGCTTGCGGCTGAACCACCAGAACCAGTCGCTGCCCTCGGTGATCAGGATCTCGCGCCAGGCCAGCGCGGCCTGCTCGGATTCCCTGGGTCGCTGGCGTTGCTGATCCTCGAGCCAATCCCGCGTCTCCGCCAGCAGGTCCCAGGCGATGTTGTGCTCGGGATCGCCGATCCAGGTGTCGAGGCTCGCGCCGATCCAGCTCCCGGTGTGAAGGCGGTGAAGCTGATGCGGTGCCGGGTGCTCCTGAAGAAAGTCGGTGACGGTTGTGGTCACGATTTCATGTGTCGCCTCGAGCTCGGTGTAGAGAGCGTTCAGGAAATCGTGGCCGTCACGCGGATAGAACTCCCACGCATTCTCCCCGTCGAGCGCGATCACTGCCAGGAAATCGCCGTCTTCCTGCTGCTCGCGGATCCGCTTCAGCCGGCCGACAAGATCCCTGGCGGCGTCGATCGACCGCATGCGTTGGTAGTCGAAACCGATGACGTTGGACAGCTGGGAATCGCGAAACACCATCCCGAGCGATCGCCCTTCGCGATCCACACGGTGTGGCTGGTACAGCCGCTCGGGGGCGAGATGCACGTCAATTGATCGCGCCAGTACTTCCGCGTCGCTGATCATCCAATCGATGCCGGCCCTCACCGCCAGTCCAACCACGCTTTCCCCGACCGCCATCTCCGACGGCCACATGCCTGTTGGCTTGCGTCCCACCAGGCGCTCGAAAAGGCTCTGCCCAAGCTCGATCTGCCGCTCGGCATCCTCGCGATGGGAGAAGTGGCGCTCCGGCAGCGGCAGCTGGGGATTCGCGATTCGGGCCGAGTCCACGTGAGCCAGGAGCGGGAGGATGGGGTGGTAATACGGCGAGAAGGTCAGCTCGGCCTGTCCGCGGTCGGCGAGCTCGCGGTACTTGGGGATGACCTGCGCCATGATCTCCATCTGCGCCTCGAACAACGGCGCTTTGTCGGCCTCCACGAAGCCGTGGTCCTTGCGCTTCAGCTCGGCGAGTCGCGGATCGGACTCGGCCCACGCCGGATCGCACCAGGCGAGGTTGAACCACACCTGCAGATCGCGCAGGTCGGCGGTCGTGAATTGCGCATCGACCGGCCGCGAAGCCAGCTCCAGGTATCGCGGCGACTGCTGGACGCGGAGCGCGCGGGGGGACTCTCGCATCCAGCGGAGCACGAACTCCCGTTCCTCGCCGGACAGGTCCTCCGCGTCACGGCGGCTGAGGTTCAGGAAGAGGTCGACCGATTCCTCTTTGCCGTAGTCCTCGATTTGCGCGAGCAACGAAGGGACGAGGTTGAAGGTCGCTCGGACCTTGGGGTAGGCGTCGAGCAGCGCCGGCATCTTGTAGTAGTCCTTCGCGGACCGGAGCCGGACCCACGGCAGCAGGTACGTGCTGGTGAGGTCGTCCTTGTAGTAAGGCTGGTGCATGTGCCAGACGAAAGCAACGTGTAGCGGCTTCACGGTCTAATCATCCCAGCGTCGCAGTCACGGGGGAGGCAGGCCTCCCC